>JBDLIT010000004.1:0-69540 GCA_039714735.1 Pseudomonadota bacterium | reverse complement strand
AAATTCAAAGGGGTCAGAGGGTAAGGGGTCAGGGTAAGGGGTCAGTACCCTTATCAGAATAAGGATTGATTTATTAGTTGTAAAAAGCCTACCAAAAGCCCTGCATCTGCAGGGCTTTTTTGTTTTAGCCTGAGCGGTAACATTACCGGGTCGGACCAAGCTATCCTATTGATATAATATAAAAAACTATTATTATTAGTCCGCTATTTTGGCTTAGAATGCCCATTTAAGGTGAAAAAACACATCTTTAAGGAAAAGGCCATATGGCACGAGCCAACCGTCATCATATTCTAGGGCAAGTCTGGCATATTACTCACCGTTGTCATAAGAAGGAGTTCCTCCTAAGGTCTGCAAGGGACCGGAAACGGTGGCTTCAGTGTTTGTTCGAGGCGAAGAAGCGCTACGGTCTGGATCGGTATACTTAACTACACCGCCACATCCAACCACGTCCATCCGTTGGCGAATCAATGGGGCTAGACTGATTGATCCTGTGACCCCATTGATCCCAAAGGCCCTGACAGGAAACACGTGACTCTCTCCAAGAAAGAACGCATAGCTATAGCTCTATCAAGCAAAGACCTTACTTACTGTGTATAGGTCATCGCGGAGCGATGGGACATGAGCCAGAGAACACATTGAGTTCTGTCCGTAAAGCGCTTGTGTTGGGAGCGCCGTATGTGGAAGTAGATGTCCACTACCTGGATGGACAGCTTGTCGTTTTTCACAATAATCGACTTGAGAGAACAACCAATGGAGTTGGTTATTTGAGCGAGCAGTCTTTTGAGTATTTACGATCACTGGATGCCGGCGAGGGTATGCTTCGATGCATGACGCGGGATGTACCAGCCATGCAAGCGCACACCATCCTCGGTTTCCAGGAAGACATCCTCATACTCAAGTCCCCATTCCGCCGGTGTTTGGCCAAGCGCTGCATAAGGGAAAAAGATCATCGAGGGCTGTTGCAGATACGTACAACCATTCCAGTGCTGGGGAACAGTGCTTTTTCAAGGGTTTTCCCCTGTGTATGAATAAGTTGTTCATGCGATCATCATGCCACTGGCGTGAAGGTAGAGCCAGACCTGGTAAGCGATGAATACTGCCAGCAGTATCCCGCCCTAGTCACAAACTCGGCGAGTGCGCGGTCAGCTTCTTTGCCACAGAGAAACTGGAAAAGCAGCTGGAAGGTGATTTCCCCCGCTGTCTGGATGGGGCTCCGCTACTATTGCCAAGCAGTGGGGGTCAGCTGCGTGCCGGTATAGACCAGTGGCTGGACAAACATCGCATCCATCCGCGTATGATTGCCGAGTTTGATGACAGCGCACTGATGAAGGCGTTTGGGCAGGAAGGGGCGGGGATCTTTATCGTGCCCGCTGCTATCGAGGCAGAGGTGGAGTGGCAGTATCAGGTGACTGCAATTGGCCGGGGCAATGAGGTGAAAGAGCATTTCTACGCCATTTCCGTCGAGCGCCGGGTCCTGCACCCTGTCGTCTCTGCCGTATTGAAGACAGCCCGTGAGTCGCTGTTTGCCGAAGAAGAGTCCTGGGACGAATGATATGAATGAAGAAATGAATCCTAAATCCAAATTGAAAACAGGCGTCTATCACGCACCCTGGGAAAAGAGTTTCGACAAGATCCTCACGCCGTTTGAAGAGTTTATTCATCGCCAGACCACCAGTGGCCTGCTGCTGATGGGGATGGCCGTTCTTGCCCTGGTATTGGCCAACGGGCCGCTGTCTGAGGCCTACAAGCATATTGTGCATACCTATATCAGTATAGGGGTTGGCGAGTGGGCACTAAAAATGACCCTGCACCACTGGATCAATGATGGCCTGATGGCGCTTTTTTTCTTCGTTGTCGGTCTGGAGTTGAAACGGGAGTTTCTCGTCGGTGAGTTAACGAAACCGCGCAATGCCATCCTGCCTATCGCCGCGGCGATAGGCGGAATGGTGGTGCCGGCACTGATCTATTTCGCTATCAACCCGAATGGTGATGCCGCGCTCGGCTGGGGTATCCCCATGGCCACCGACATCGCCTTTGCCATTGGTGCGCTGGCATTGTTGGCGAGCCGAGTGCCCAAAGCGTTGATCACATTTCTGGTGGCGCTGGCGATCGTGGATGATCTGGGCGCGGTGTTGGTGATTGCGGTGTTCTACACCGACAGCATTGCGCTCGGCCCCCTGGTGACAGCCGGCGGCCTTTTCGCTTTGCTGCTGTTGTTCAATCTGAGTGGTATCCGCAAAACTTTGCCCTATTTTGTCGTCGCGGTGTTGCTGTGGTATGCACTGATGCAATCCGGTGTACACGCCACCCTGGCGGGTATTCTGGGTGCTTTGTCCGTACCGGCTGTTCCCAAGTACGACCCGGAGCGTTTCAGTGAACACGTCAGGGAGCTGATGCAGCGGTTTGAAGCCAGCCACAAGCCCGGCAAAAGCATCATGACCAATGACGCACTGCGCGCCGTGGTACAGACCCTGGAAAACGGTGTACACAGCGTTGAAGCCCCGCTGCAGCGGCTGGAGCATGTCTGGCACATGCCGGTGGCCTACCTGGTGATTCCGATCTTTGCCCTGGCCAACGCCGGAATCCCGCTGGAATTTGCTTCGCTGGGCGAGACCCTGGCCCATCCGGTTATGCTCGGTGTATCGCTGGGACTGGTGCTGGGTAAGTTCATTGGTATCACCGGATTCAGCTGGTTGATGCTGAAGCTGGGCGTGGCTGAGTTGCCCAAGGATACCCGGTTCACCCAGATCGCCGGTGTGTCGCTGCTGGCCGGGATCGGCTTCACCATGTCCATCTTTGTCGCCCAACTCGGTTTCGAGGGGCGTGAAGATTTACTGCTGCTGGCCAAGACCGGCATTCTTGCCGCCTCGCTGCTGGCGGGAGTGGCGGGTTTCATCTGGCTCTACCTGGCGAGCAGGCCGGTAGAGGCTGAAGGTTAGCCCGGAAAGATCGGCTTCTCTAGCGCAGCCGATCTTTCAAGATTGGCCCAGATATCTCATAGAACCGATAGTGAAATAATCCTTGTTATTTCATCGCAACCAGGCTGGGCATTGGGTTAATTGGGTTGAGATTCGGTTCAGACCTCCGGCCGCATGTGAGGAAAGAGCAGCACATCGCGGATCGAGGGGGAGTCGGTGAGCAGCATCACCAAGCGATCGATGCCGATGCCTTCGCCGGCGGTGGGGGGCATGCCATGCTCCAGGGCGCGGACGTAGTCCTCGTCGTAGTGCATCGCCTCAAGATCGCCGGCATCCTTCTCCGCCACCTGTTGACGGAAACGCTCGGCCTGGTCTTCCGCGTCATTCAGCTCGGAAAAGCCATTGGCGATCTCGCGCCCACCGACAAAAAATTCAAAGCGATCGGTGACGAAGGGATCCTCGTCATTGCGTCTGGCCAGCGGTGAGACCTCGGTGGGATAGGCGGTGATGAAGGTCGGGTCCATCAACCGGTGTTCCACTGTCTTCTCGAAGATCTCGATCTGCACCTTACCCAATCCATAGGAGTCCTTGAGCGGAATCTCCAGGCGTGTGGCAAGAGCCCGGGCCGGTTCCAGGTCGTCCAGCTCCGCTGCACTGATCTCCGGATTGAAATGGAGAATTGAATCCTTGATCGACATGCGGCGGAACGGACTGCCAAAATCGTAGGTTTCGCCCTGATAGGCTATCTCGGCACTGCCCAGCACTGTCTGGCAGAGATTGCGCAGCATATCCTCGGTGAGGTCCATCAGATCATGAAAATCGGCATAGGCCTCATAGAATTCCAGCATGGTGAATTCGGGATTGTGGCGGGTGGAGAGCCCCTCGTTGCGGAAGTTGCGATTGATCTCATAAACCCTTTCGAACCCACCGACCACCAGACGCTTGAGGTAGAGTTCCGGGGCGATGCGCAGGAACAGGTCCATATCCAGGGCGTTGTGCTTGGTGGTGAAGGGGCGAGCCGCGGCGCCGCCGGGAATCACTTGCATCATCGGCGTTTCCACTTCCATGAATTGCCGCTCATTGAGGTAGTTGCGGATGAACTGCACCACCCGCGTGCGGGTCTGGAAGGTCTCCCGGGTCGCTTCGTTCATGATCAGGTCCACATAGCGCTGGCGGTAACGCTGTTCCTGATCGGACAGGCCGTGAAATTTCTCCGGCAGCGGACGCAGGGCCTTGGTCAACAGGCGGACATTGTCGACCTTGATGGAGAGTTCGCCGGTCTTGGTTTTGAACAGCTGACCCTCGGCGCCGATGATATCGCCGATGTCCCACTTCTTGAACTGGGTGTTGTAGACCCCCTCATCCAGGGAGTCGCGTTGTACGAACAGCTGCATGCGTCCGGACATGTCCTGCAGATGGGCGAAGCTGGCCTTGCCCATCACCCGGCGGCTCATCATGCGTCCCGCAACACTGACCCGCAGGCCCAGTTCCGCAAGCGCTTCATCCGATTTTTCGCCATATTCCGCATGCAGTTCACCCGCCATGCAGTCACGCCGGAAGTCGTTCGGAAAGGCATTGCCGTTTTCCCGAAGTTGCACCAGTTTCTCCCGGCGCTGGGCGATAAGTTTGTTTTCGTCCTGTAGCTGATCGTTCATCTAATTAACTTCAATAATAGAGTGTAAGTTACTGCATTTAATGCTTATATTCACATGCCGTTTTTCAGACTCGCTTCGATAAACTGGTCGAGGGCGCCATCAAGTACGGCCTGGGTGTTGCCTCATCACCCTCTTCAGCTGCCATCTCTAGTAGTTCGCCTGCACCCTCAAGAAGGCTGCTGAATAGCTCTTCCAGGGTGCGAACGATGGTTTCAAGGCTTGCCCGCCGACGCCCCAGGGCCTTCTCCTGCTCGTTCCACCTCTTCGGGTTCTTGAGCTCCCTGAGCACTTTCGTCAGTTTTTCCTGCTTCTCTACGAAGTTAAAGATACCCCCTAAGGGACTGGGCGCGTCCCTTCAGGTCACTGATCTTGTTTGAGATTGGGTTGAGCTCTTGCATGGATCTCGACTCGCGGCAAAACCAAGCATTCTACACCAGCTGAGAACAGCTATGAAGGCGGCGCTGAATGAAAAAGGCTAATTTGAGTGATTTCCTGTCCTTTGACTACTGTTTTCAAGCAGGATTTCGATGTTCGAATGCGCACGCAATTTCGTCAGGTGAATAGCAATGGCTCTTTTTTCAGAGTAGCTCTGGATGCCGGTCGCAACCTCTTTGAATGGCAAGGCCATTGGCGTGCGGACTTTCTCTAACTGATACACATACCAACGGTCATCCGAGAATACAGGATTCTGTAGCCAAGCCCCAATCTCCAACTCCTCTACAAGCTCTCGGGCTTGAACCGGCAACTGTTGGACCTTGACCCATCCGACTAACCCCCCGGCATTTCGGGATTCCGCCACCGAGTAGCGCCGGGCAAGAGCGGAAAAGCTCTCGGAAGATCCAAGCTTCCCGATCACCTCGCGTGCCTGAAACTCTTTCTCAACGACGATTTCCCTGACTTTATACTGCTTCGGCCAGAGAATATCCTTCTGTTCCACATACACCCTTTTCACTTGAGCCTCAGTCAGGGGATTCTCGTGCCGGTA
This sequence comes from Pseudomonadota bacterium, assembly GCA_039714735.1. GTDB lineage: Bacteria > Pseudomonadota > Gammaproteobacteria > Chromatiales > Chromatiaceae > JASJBU01. Next base: position 63,982 of record JBDLIT010000004.1, on the reverse strand, counting down.
ATAGCGCATGTATGCTTGAGCCAGGGTCTTTCGCCACTGCATCTGTAATTCATTCATCACATCCGCTCGTTTGTCCAGCCCTTTGTCAATGGCCTGCTGCGCTAGAATCTCTTCGTCGATCAGACTATCAAACAAATATATCTCATTGCCATCGCCCCTCGGTATTTGCTTCTCACGGATCAATTGTTGGGCGTATAGTTCATATTGCGCTTCAGTAACCGGTTTCCCGTTAACCTTTCCGGCCACCCGTCCTCCATTATCAGTACGAAGCGCCCAATTGCATGACAAGCCATCAGATCCGGTGTTTTTACTCTCCGCCCCGGCTGATCCTGTCCACCAATATATTGCGATAGCAACCAGCGTAGCAAAAAGCCGGATAAGCTTACCATTACCGATACTTGAAAAAACAAACATCACTCTACTCCATTAGTCGAGCCACATACCTTGCCGATCGACCGACGTAGATCTTGGCTGTTTGGATATGGATGAAAAATCAACCGCGCCTCTATACTCGTAAGTATCAGAAACAATTGCTCCCGCCTCGTTGCGAATCACCTCCCTGTCATAAATATGCAGTTCATTGGTCCTGGGACTAATGCTGCCATTCCATTGGGTCTCTACCACATACAGATGATTCTCTGTAACGCCCAGACTGGCGAACCACCAGTGAGGAGTATTCGAAACCAAACCCTGGAATTGTCCATCCAGGGTGTAGATTTCCAACATCCCGGCGTTGACGATATAGACACGGTCTCTGGTAATGGCGACCTCCTGGTTATCGATATCAATACCACTTATCTTAGCGACCTGTAAGCCATCTACAGTGTTGATATATAACTCTTCATTGTTGGTAGTCGCAAAATGGGAATTATTGGCTGCGACCCGAACCACACCACCCAAGCCTTTCCAGCCGGGACTCACATCGAGCTGCCTCAAGAACCCGCCCTGGTGGTCAGACACATCTACCCACGCACCCGAATAATCAACATACGATCGATACACCTCGTTATCATTTACACTGGTGTCATTTGGAATTGGCATCGTCGTTACACCACCCTGCGCGGAATAAATTGTGTCGTTATAAACTGACAATCCTATATTGCCAGACGTGGTTTGTATGCCTCGCAACTGACCTGTAGGGGAAAACTGATAGACTTCACGGGTTTCGATATCCAACACGTATACATCCGGACCATTGTCGAAGATCCGGCCGGCAACGCCCGGCTCATTACCTATCTTGCCCTTGAATACAAGCGTCATGTCGGTAGGAATGTCGCGATCATCCGGGATTTCGACGATAAGTTCCATTTCCGCATTCGGCGCCAAACCTGCCCCATCCAATTGCCCACTCCCCGCACTGAGGATCGTCATTGGCTTGCGGAAACCATCTGTTCCGTCATAGAAAAACTGCAGTTGGCCATCTCGCAGAGTGTTGCCGACGCCTGAAGCGTTTCTTATCTTTATCCGGTAAACGAGCATCTCGCGTAGAGGGTCTATCTCTTCATCGACTCTGACGACATCCAGGCGACCGCGGAAAAAATAATCGATAAACCCAGCGCTATAGGCCACGGCACGTGGAAGCAGCAGGCTTGCCATATCATCGTAATTCTGTTTGGTCAGGGTATAACGCGGCTGTTCACCCCGCACGGTGAGAAACTGATCCCAAAGACCATTGGTGGTTAGCGCAGCCGAGTCACCCGTCCCTGTCATACTGTCTTCAACATTGCCATAAAGAAGCGTCACACTGGCGCCACCGGGCAATGGTTTTCCCTGCCAATCAGTACTGTAATTGACTGCTGTGTAATCAGAAGAATTATCGCTTGGATAAGCATACCGGTTGCTACCTAAATTGGTGCCCGCGGAAAAAAAGCCTCGGTTTGAATAATCCGCCAGACCCCGCGAGGTTAAAATAGAACTATCAAGATGCCGGGTGCTGAAATAGGAGACATAGTCATTGAATTGCGGAACAGGATACGACCCATAAGTCAGGCCAGCCGCCGGCACAGGATCTACACCCGGAATATTATAACTGTCTCCAGTCGCTCTTGCTTCGATATAGGCCTCATAGACGCTTGAATGGCCCGTGAGAAAAGCTTGAGCCCAGGGACCGCAGACACCGGAGTGGGCATCGTTTCGGGTGTGCTGAGGTTGCGCCATATCCTGAATGAGATGCATTGCATTACCCAGGGACCGAAAGGTGGTGGCCCAATAGGCTTTACGGACAGCCTCTTCTTCCGCAGCATTCGAAGGCTCTTTTGCACCCTCGTTATCATCCGGCATTATCATCTTGCCTCCTGAACTGCTGTGCGCTGTCAATGCGCGGTACATGGCCTCAATCGCATCAAACAGGGTGTAGTGATTCTCACGCTCGGCCTCTTCCTGCTGAGGGATATCAAACGGCTCCACGGATCCCAAAGCCCACTGAGGCGCCCGTAAGCCGGGATCCATGAACGGTGGATCGAAAGGTTCATTCAGCCAGGGATCAAAGAAATGATTCAACGGCCTATTCGTTAATCCTATATATTGCGGATTCGGTGCATTGATAGAACAGGAGGTTAGTGGCCAGATAAAATTTTGGTTGCGATGATCATCCTCGCGGATCGCGCCTCGCATGAACCAGCCGGGTATTGACAGAGGCTCAGTACCTCTTGGCATTCTATTTTTTTCTTGTTCAAATATATTCCATTGACGCTTTACTACTCGCTCTGGAAAAACTTCATAGTATTCACTACCAAATGGATTATTCTCATTTTGTACTCCTAGCTGTTCTAATAATACGTTACTATGCAAAATAGATGCTTTATACGATTCAAAAGTTAACCGCCCGTGAGTAGCTAAGTCGTATGCATTAGATACATGTGTAACAGATGCCCATCCTAATATAAAAATCATATATACAATTTTCATAAACATATTAATCCTTATTTTTTAATCCTTTCATAATGACGTTTCCCAGCAACATTAAAACCATATTCTATAATTTCAAGGTCATACAAAATACTTTCAACAATCCCTTCACCCTCATTGGCGGACAATGAATTAGCCTCAGAATAAATAGCTCTAAATACTGGTATAAGATTATTTTCACTCCCATCCTTAGAACCGCAGCTTACAACACCTGAAAGTCTCAGGAGGTACTCTAATCTATTTGTTACTTCCCCATGAAAAGATTTCAAAAGATACTTTCCATCTACGTTTTTTCGTGATTTATATGTCTTATCTGATTCTAGATAACCAACCTTGTACACCTTAATAACCACATGCTGATACCCAGTATTTCGCCACCGTGTATCGTTCTGCCACGCGGGTATTTCATATCGTCCGCGCTTGTCCGTTGTAGTGCTTTCCACATGAAAACAGACAGTCGTGCTGTATGCCGCCGTACCTTTCCAACGCGCGACGACGATGGCATCCGCTATACCTTCACCAGTCATCTCATCGATCACTTGACCTTTTTTCGCAGGCCACTCCACCACTTCAGCTGAATCGCAACCGCTTATCAGCAGTAAACACAACAACGGAACCCTTAATAAAACTCGCATACCTTCTACCTCCTCAAGGTATTTAGCAACGGCGCATAGGATTACATCCCATCAATACGCCAGACACCATCTTCACTGCGTAACAGATAGATTGGAAATGCCTTTTGCTCACCGTTTACTGAACGAGTAACCACATATTCCGCCATATCCGTGCCTATTGCTCCGGTGGACAGATCACCAAGCTGATCTACTATGGTTTGCAGATCTGGCGTTAAGGTCTGAAATATTTCCCGATATTTCGCATAGACTCCGCCTGTCACATTATTCAACGCTCCAGCTATCGAGCCAGCCCTCAAGCGATCGAGCATGCTCAGGTAAACACTTCTTAGCTTTGCATCTTCTATCGTGATGTCAGTCACAATAACCGGGTGGATAGAGCCATAGTGATTACCTTGATCGTCATAAACAGTAACGGCTGTCGAATAATTGCCGGGGACGGTGTAGTCGTGCTCAATTGGCGTAGATAAATCTGTTATCAATTGATCGACCTGTCCGTCATTATCAAAATCCAGTTCGACGGATTGCATTACGTTCAGCGTATTGTTTGTGATGAAAAATTCCACGGTATGTGGCGCTAGACCGCAAGGAGGCTCAACCCGAACCTGAACAGGCGCAGGGCCGGAACTGGTCACCTCGATGGTTTCACTGACAAATAGCCCATCAGGCATGGTCGCGTAAGCAACCAGCGTGTTAACGCCTGGTTCAAGCCGGACGTTGCTGGCGGAAAATGAAGTTCCATCAGTGCAGGCAATAACGCCATTCACACTTATTGCTGTATTTGGCGGTCCGCTGTAGGTTCCGGTTACGAAGACAGTATCGTCATCGATCACCGTGGAATTCAGTGGACTGATAAGGTCCAGCGAAAGAATCTGTCCCACACTTTCACTAACCGGCATACTTGTATTGCCGGATGAATCCGACACCGTAATTCTGAAAACATCACCATCGACTGCTGCAAGACTCACGCTAAAAGCGCCATTGGAATCAGCTGTAATAACTGCGGTTGCACCCGTTTCATAGTTGACCAAGGTAACCAAAGCCCCAGCTTCCACACTCCCTGCATCCCCGACCACAGTCACAATACCGGTTCCAGGATCGCTGATCGTGATCAGGGACAAATCAGGGGGAGTAACCGGTGTGTTGTCGAGCACTGTGATTTCAACGCTGGCGCTGGTCGTCTCGCCTGTACTGCTCCAGACATGCAGAGTGGCGCTGTAGGTGCCTGGGGCGTTGTAGGTATAGCTATAGTCTCGAACAACCGTATCGTAGGTGTCATAGACTCCATCCCCTTCGAAATCCCAGCGAAAGATTTCAATGGTCTCATTAGGGTCTTCCTTGTCAGTTGAGAAGTAGACCGTCAATGGTGCGTCGCCAGTTACAGGTATTGCACCCGGGATAGCACGGAAGTAAGCCACATTAAAGCTTGATTGGGCTATCGCCAGGTTGCCTGCACGATCTTCGATAGTAGCCGTGACCAGATTGATACCAGCAGGCAGATCAAAGGTTGGTTGAAGTACTGCACTCGTGGAACCAATACTGAAGTCATCACTGTAGTCAGTACCATTGATCTCGGCGTAGAAACTGGAAGGTTCGATACCTGTGCCGGCGTCACTGTATTCTACGTTGATAACAGTTCTGGGAGTGTCTACCGTACTGCCATCGATCGGTGAGATGATGGCGATGACAGGTGCGGTATCCTCTACCTCCATAACCACGTTATCCGCATTCGTCTTGTCGCCGTCGCTGACTTCCAGGCGGAACACATAGCTGCCGAACACATCGGGGATGAATCCAGGGGTGGCGCTATCGGCATTTGTTATATCTACGCTGGCCTTGCTGCTTTCAATGGGCCTGCTTACCAGAATCCATCGGTAGCTCAGGTCAGCTGGGCCACTATCCTGATCGTAAGAGGTATTGCCATTTAGACCTGCGTCACGGCCAGTCTTGGCTGCCCGGTCCGGACCGGCATTGGCAACAGGTGCCAGGTTCGGCTGTGCAACGATGATCCGGATACTGTCCGTATCGCTTGCAGTGCCGTTGCTGACATGTAGTTCGAGGTTATACATCCCTTCCACGTCCGGTATAAAATAGGGTGCCACCGTGTGGCTGAGGGAGATATCTGTATCGCAAAGAGTACTGTCAAGCGGAACCGAGGAGAAGATCCATCGGTAGGTGAGTGGCAGTTCTTGGGGATCGCTGCTGCCGCTACCGTCAAATGATACAGTGGCGCCGGATTGTGCCTGTTGGCCTTGCCCGGCATCCGCATTGGGTGGCGCAATGCCGCTCCATGCTGTGAGCACCAGGCGGTCAGGTTCACTGTCAGCCTTACCATCATTGACAATCAGTTGAATCTCGTATTCACCAGGAACATCCGGGATAAGATTTGAGTCATACTGATCAACATCGTTGAGCGTGGTGAAGCTACCAGTAGGCACCGAAACCAGTGACCAGGCATAGCTAATGAGATCACCATCTTGATCATAGCTGCCATCACCATTGAAGGTGATCAATGTGTCAACGAGACCGTTCAGATTCTCGCCTACATCCGCCACAAGCTCATGGTGAGGTGTGACATGAATGACTATTTTTAAAGGCTTCGCAAGCGTTTTGTGACCATTTCTAAAGTGAAGTGTTCCTTTGTGAACGCCTTCCAATGCATCGGCAGGAACAGAGACCAAAAAGTCGATCGATTTGCTATCACCTTCCTGTAATACGTCGAAATGGTCCGGGAATGCCCTTACCATCTCATCGATTTTCGGGACGACTTCTAGATAGACGTCATTGAGATCTGTATAAATAGATACCTGCGCGCTTGCCGAGACCGCACCACCTTGCATAACCGACACCGTGAGCGGCTTTTCCGACCAGGCAAGGTCTGTTTTTGCAAATACCTGTGTCACCCACAAAGACGCTAAAAGAAGGAACAAGGTATGCATGGAAAGGGATATGTTGCGGTGCATGGTGATTCTCCTTACTTTACTGTTCGTCCTGGACGCAAGAGACTAACGTCATACATTTGATCTCCGCCATGTCGGGTTGGAAACAAACTATCGGTTTCTTTAATCATGCTCCTTGTTAGGGTAGTCGGTGTGTACCACGATTCTCTTAACTAAAGTAATAAATCTGGTTAACACTTTTATGATCTTCAGAATTTAAATTGCTACTCCATGGACTCTGTTCGTGAGCGACCATTTCACTGGAGCTATGAAAACTCTATTTCTGACACTATTACCCAAGCCCGATACTGCAATTGTCTGGCGGGATGGCTCTTTTTATCTGCTGTCACTGCAGACGTTATCGGGGATATGGTTGTTAGAGGGGCAGGGGCTCCCGCAACCGGAATTACCGCAACCTATGGCGTGGTGCTGGAAGCACGCGAGGCCTATACGGAAAATCCAAAGCCTGCTCTGCTGGCTGAGGCGTGCAGGATTCATGCGTTAGATATTGCCGACAACCGGAGCATGGGTGACCCAGTCTCGGCATTGCCGGAGGGACCAACCTCAGTGATCACCCATTGTAATGCCGGGGCCCTGGCAACAGAAGGCTATGGGATGGCCCTCAGTGTAATTCGCAACGCTCATATTGAGGGAAAGATCAACCAGGTCTATGCCGATGAAACGCGACCCTGATGGCAGGGCTCGGTTTATATTCACAGGCCGCTTTTCAGGCTCGCTTCAATAAACTGGTCAAGGGCGCCGTCGAGTACGGCCTGGGTGTTGCCTGTCTCCACATTGGTGCGCAGATCCTTGATACGTGATGCATCCAATACGTAAGAGCGGATCTGGCTGCCCCAGCCGATGTCGGACTTGGTCTCCTCCAGTTCCTGCTGGCTGGCGTTGCGCTTCTGCATTTCCAATTCGTAGAGTTTGGCCTTTAGCTGTTTCATGGCCGTGGCCTTGTTCTTGTGCTGAGAGCGGTCATTCTGGCACTGTACCACCGCACCGGTCGGATTGTGGGTGATACGCACCGCCGATTCTGTACGGTTGACGTGCTGACCACCGGCGCCACTGGCCCGATACACATCGATCCGCAGATCCGCTGGATTGATGTCGATCTCGATGGTGTCATCGATCTCCGGCGAGACGAACACGGCGGCAAACGAGGTATGACGCCGGTTGCCTGAGTCGAACGGAGACTTCCTCACCAGCCGGTGCACACCGATCTCGGTGCGTAACCAGCCGAAGACATAGTCACCCTCGAAGCGCACAGTCGCACTCTTGATGCCGGCCACTTCACCGGCCGACGCTTCGATGATCTCTGTTTTGAAGCCATGATGCTCGCCCCAGCGCAGATACATGCGCAACAGCATCTCGGCCCAGTCCTGGGCCTCGGTACCGCCGGAGCCCGCCTGGATGTCCATAAAGGCGTTGCAGTGATCGGTTTCTCCGGAAAACATGCGCCGAAATTCAAGCTCGGCGACCTGTTTTTCAAAGACGGCAAGATCATCCTCAATGGTGGCTACCGCAGCTTCATCCGCCTCTTCAGCGGCCATTTCCAGCAGATCGGCGGCATCATCCAGACCACCGAAGAGTTCCCCCAGGGTCAGAACAATGGCCTCCAGGCTTGCGCGCTCACGTCCCAGGGTCTGAGCCTTCTCCTGGTCGCTCCAGATATCCGGGTCTTCGAGTTCCCTGAGAACCTCGGTCAGCCGCTCTTGTTTCTCTTCGAAGTCAAAGATACCCCCTAAGGGATTGCGCGCGTCCCTTCAGGTCACTGATCTTGTTTACGATGGGGTTGAGCTCTAGCATGGATCTCTACTCGTGGCAAAAGCGAGGGATTCTACACTAGCAGAGAACAGCTATGAAGCAGTATGCGTTGTAGAAAACCGATCTAACTTTTCAATGTCTGGGTTTGGAAACCGGCGATTGAATTTCTTCGCCTTACTGGATCTTTGTGGTCAAAGTGTTGATTGATGAGTGTTATGTATCTTCGCAGATATATCCGCTCGCAAGTGACTGACGGTATTTTGCAAAAATGCCTTGATCGATGCCATCCGGCTTTGCGGCTCTTTAGGCAGATGTAGATTGATGAGTTCATCCGGTACGCCATTTTTCAGCCAGCCTGGATAGGCCGACAGCACTTCCTGATCCCAACTGGCGGGTGGCCCTAATGAGCGGGTTTCTCGATAGAGGGAGTCCAGGGAAATCTGCATCTTGCAGCCGGCATTCTCGAGTCCTTCAAAAAGCTTACGCTCAGCCTCATTGATATATCTTTCAGAGGTATTCTTATCCTCATGTAAAACGGTTGCAATAGCCTTGTGGCTGAGACCAATCTCATATCGAAAGAGGAAGCGCTTACGGAGTCCTTCCGGGAGCCTCCTGACCATTTCGACCAATAGGGTAGACCATCCACCTTCCTCTTCAAGCTCCCTGGGCATCAGGGTAAAGGGAATGACCATGCTGGTTTTGATCAATGGTTTGAAAGTAGGTCGTCGCAGGCTTTCCAGAAAAGCTAATTTCAGGCATTTTCCGTCTTTGCAGCTAAGCCTGGCCTTGATTAGATTGGCCCAGATTGAGATATATTCAGCTTGTCCCTCTTCACCATTTCCGCACTGTCTCACGATAAACCGGTATACCCGTCCCCGGTATCTCTCGTAAAAGCCCTTAAATGCGTTTTCCTTATGTTCCAGCAACTGCTCCAATAGGGCATCTGTATCAAATCGTCTAGCAGCCACTCTTGTGCTCTCCGCCAAGTTGAGTTGGATAGTGAATTATCGGATTATTTTTATTCTCTTTTTATTATTATAGGCCCTATGTGTAGCACAATTTACTAAACATAGCATTAAAACAGGTTAACAATTATAAACTTTGCGGATTTGAGCCGTGCCTTGCAAAGATCCATGTTCGTGAACCCACATTCATTCGGAAATATGACACATCCAACTCTCAGTCAAACCCCCACGCCTGATACTGCAATTGTCTGGCAGGCAGGTTCCTTCTATCTGCTGGATCAGCGCAATCTGCCCGCCCAGGCGGAATATCTGGAATTGAACAGTGCCGCTGCAACGGCTGACGCCATCCGAGACATGGTGGTCAGAGGGGCGCCCGCGATCGGCATCACCGCAGCCTATGGGGTGGTGCTGGCAGCGCGGGAAGCTTATGCGGAAAATCCTGACGCCTGGAAAGAAGGCATCGCTTCCCGAGTGCATAGATTGAGGGAATCCCGTCCAACTGCCAGCAATCTGTTCTGGGCCCTGGCGAGGATGCAGCTGCTGATTGACCGGCTTTCTGATCAGGCTGATCCGGAAGCTGACCTTCTGGCTGAGGCGGTAAAGATTCATGCAGCGGATGTTGCAGATAACAAACGCATGGGCGAACTGGGAGCAGAACTGATCAAGGGGCCAACCTGCGTCATTACCCATTGCAATGCCGGCGCCTTGGCGACGGGAGGTTATGGAACAGCCTTGGGCGTGATTCGCAGCGCTTATGCGCAGGGTAATATCAACCAGGTCTTTGCCGATGAAACCCGGCCCTGGTTACAGGGTTCGCGATTGACGGCCTGGGAATTACTGCAGGATGGTATTCCAGTGACCCTGCTTGCGGATGGGGCGGCCGCGAGCCGTATGGCTCAGGGTGGGATTGGCTGGATCATCGTCGGTTCCGACAGAATTGCCGCCAATGGGGACGTCGCCAACAAGATCGGAACCTATGGCCTGGCTGTTGCGGCAAAGTACCATGGGGTCAAGGTGATGGTGGTGGCGCCTACCTCCACTGTCGATATGCAGATCGCCTCCGGGCAGGATATCCCCATAGAGGTCAGAGGGGATGATGAGGTGCTTTCCTGTGGCGGCAGGAGAATAGGGGCCGATGGATCAAAGGTGTGGAATCCTGTGTTCGATGTCACCCCTGCCTCGCTGGTGGATGTCATTGTGACTGAGAAGGGGGTTGTACATTCGCCAACCAGGGAAAAGTTGGCAAAATTATTCGCGAATTACGCTCAGACTGCCTGAAATCGATTTTCAGGCATTATTTATACGACATGGTGGGTGTTGGCTATGTTACAATTGTCATTTTTCTAACGCCCCCAAACTCCCGGTGGGGTGAATCAGGAAGATCATAAACGCCCATGAGCGAATTCGCCAAAGAAGTCCTTCCCGTTAATCTCGAAGACGAGATGCGCCAATCCTACCTCGACTATGCTATGAGCGTGATCGTGGGGCGGGCATTGCCGGATGTCCGGGATGGTCTGAAGCCGGTACATCGTCGTGCACTCTATGCCATGAGCGTACTCGGCAACGACTGGAACAAACCCTATAAAAAGTCTGCGCGTATCGTGGGTGATGTCATCGGTAAATATCATCCGCATGGCGATACGGCGGTCTACGACACCATTGTGCGTATGGCCCAGCCCTTTTCCATGCGTTATATGCTGGTGGACGGGCAGGGTAACTTCGGTTCTGTTGACGGTGACTCTCCCGCCGCCATGCGTTATACAGAGATTCGCATGGCCAAGATCGCCCACACCATGCTGGACGATCTGGATAAGGAGACGGTCGACTTTGTCCCCAACTATGATGATTCGGAGCAGGAGCCGACGGTCCTGCCCGCCCGCGCACCCAATCTACTGGTCAACGGATCTGCCGGTATTGCGGTGGGTATGGCCACTAATGTGCCACCACACAATCTGAATGAAGTGATCGATGCCTGTGTGGCGGTGATCGATGATCCGGCAATCAGCATCAATGGCCTGATGCAGCATATACCTGGCCCGGACTTTCCCACTGCGGGCCTGATCAATGGCGCCAAAGGAATCAAGGATGCCTATCACACCGGACGTGGCATCATCTATATGCGCGCCCGCACTGAGATAGAGACAAATCCCGCCACCGGCAAGCAGACCATTCTCGTGCATGAACTCCCCTACCAGGTGAACAAGGCACGCATGATCGAGAAGATCGCGGAGCTGGTCAAGGAGAAGCGCCTCGAAGGTATCAGCGAATTACGGGATGAGTCGGACAAGGACGGCATGCGCGTGGTCATCGAGCTGCGCCGTGGAGAGGTTGCCGAAGTGGTGTTGAACAACCTCTTTCAACAGACCGCCATGCAGAGCGTTTTCGGCATCAACATGGTGGCTCTGGTGGACGGCCGGCCACGCCTGCTCAATCTCAAACAATTGCTGGAATTCTTCATCCGGCACCGTCGAGAGGTGGTGACCCGGCGTACCCTGTTTGAACTCCGCAAGGCCCGGGATCGCGCCCATGTGCTCGAGGGCCTGGCCGTTGCGCTCGCCAATATCGATGAAGTCATCCAGCTGATCAAACAGGCAGCGAGTCCCGCTGAGGCCAAGAAAGGGTTGCTGGAAAGGCACTGGCAGTCGGGCGCCGTAGAGGCGATGTTGGAGAGAACCGGCGCTGACAGCACGCGCCCCGAGCAACTGGGGCCGGAATTTGGTTTGACCGCGGAAGGATACCGCCTCACCGAGGTCCAGGCCCAGGCCATTCTGGATCTCCGTCTGCATCGCCTGACCGGGCTGGAGCAGGATAAAATAATCAAGGAATACGAGGAGTTACTGGTTAAAATTGCCGATCTACTTGATATTTTGAGTAGTCCTGATCGTCTCATGCAGGTGATTCGTGATGAACTGCTGGAGATCAAGCAGCAGTATGGCGACGAGCGCCGCACCGAGATCATTCAGACCCGTCTGGATCTGACCCTGGAAGATCTGATCACCGAAGAGGATGTCGTGGTGACCCTCTCGCATGGCGGTTATGCGAAGGCTCAGCCAACCAGTACTTACCAGGCCCAGAGACGGGGCGGTAAAGGTAAGATGGCAACGGCCACCAAGGATGAGGACTTTGTCGATAAATTGTTTGTCGCCAGCACCCACGACACGATTCTCTGTTTCTCAAACCTCGGTAAGATCTACTGGCTGAAGGTCTATGAACTGCCCCAGGCCGGCCGCAATGCGCGGGGCAAACCCATCGTGAATCTGCTACCCCTGGAGAAGGAGGAGCGGATCAACGCCATTCTGCCGGTGCGCGAATATACCGCTGATCGCTATGTCTTCATGGCAACCAGCGCCGGAACAGTGAAAAAGACCCCGCTGGAAGCCTTCTCCAGGCCCCGTGCCGGCGGCATTATCGCGGTGGACCTGCGCGATGGCGACAAGCTGATCGGGGTCGACATCACCGACGGTCGGCGGGATATCATGCTGTTCAGCAGTTCCGGCAAGGCGGTGCGCTTTGCTGAATCCAATGTACGCGCCATGGGCAGGACCGCCTGCGGTGTTCGGGGTATCCGTATGGATGCGGGACACTCCCTGGTATCGCTCATCGTTGCGCAGGACGGCGATGTGCTTACCGTGACTGAAAACGGTTTCGGCAAGCGTACCTCAACCGATGAATACCCGGTGCATGGCCGAGGTGGCCAGGGTGTTATTTCCATCCAAACCTCTGATCGCAATGGCGCCGTGGTCGGCGCGGTGCAGGTTGTCGATGAGGATGAGATCATGATGATCACCAATGGCGGCACCCTGGTGCGCAACCGGGTTGCCGAGATCTCACGCATGAGCCGCAACACCCAGGGCGTAATCATGATTCGTCTGCATAAAAAGGAGAAGCTGATCGGTATCGAGCGTATCGAGAACCTCGAGTCAGATGAAGGGGATGAAGACGAAGGGAACAGCTCTGAGGGTGAAGCAGAATAGGAATCGGGTCCGCTAATAACGCAAATGTTGCTTTGAATAGAACCTGCATCGCTTGATATTTCTAGCGAATTTGTCAGTTATACCCAGTAAATTTTTGCATATTTAGCGTTTTTCGCGGACTGAATGTTTACAAAACAATTGTAGAGAGAGAAATATGTCGCGGGTTTTTAACTTTAGCGCAGGGCCTGCAGCCCTGCCCGAGGCGGTGCTGAAACAGGCTCAGGAAGAATTGCTCGACTGGCATGGCGCCGGTATGTCGGTGATGGAGATGAGCCATCGGGGCAAGGAGTTCATGTCGATCGCCGGGCAGGCGGAGGCTGATCTGCGGGAGCTGCTGGCGGTGCCGGACAATTACAAGGTACTGTTTCTGCAGGGTGGCGCATCCAGCCAGTTCGGCATGGCGCCGATGAATCTGACCCGTGATAACCGCAAGGTGGATTACATCAACACCGGATCCTGGTCGAAAAAGGCCATTGCAGAAGCGAAACGCTACTGCGATGTCAATCTGGCGGCCAATACGGAAGACTCCAAGTTCACCGTCACGCCGGATCAGGCGGATCTTGCTCTCCGGAGTGATGCCGCCTATGTGCACTACACCCCGAATGAGACCATCCAGGGCGTGGAGTTCCCCTATGTGCCGGAGACCGGTGAGGTTCCGTTAGTGGCGGATTTCTCATCCACCATTCTCTCCCGGCCCATCGATGTCTCGAAATACGGCATCATCTACGCCGGGGCGCAGAAGAATATCGGACCCGCAGGACTCACCCTGGTGATCGTGCGGGATGACCTGATCGGCAATGCTATCGACGGAACCCCGGTGATGTTTCAATACGCCACCCATGCGCAAGCCGATTCCATGTACAACACGCCTCCCACCTATGGCTGGTATCTGGCGGGCCTGGTCTTTCAATGGCTGAAGGGCAATGGTGGTTTGTCAGCGATGGCTGAGATCAACGAACGTAAGGCGCAGGCGCTGTATGGCGCTATTGACGGCTCAGATTTTTATGCCAATCCGGTTGAGTTGAAGAGCCGCTCCTGGATGAATGTGCCGTTCACCCTGGCCGATGCCGAACTGGACGCGAAGTTTCTGGAAGAGGCGGGAGCCGCTGGCTTGAAGACCCTAAAGGGACACCGATCAGTGGGTGGCATGCGGGCGAGTATCTATAACGCCATGCCGGAAGAGGGTGTCAAGGCGCTGATCGAGTTCATGGCTGATTTCGAGCGCAAATACGGTTGATTGATTATTCAGCCACAGAGACACAGAGCACACAGAGACATCTAATGTTGTTTCTAGTAAGGCTAACCAATGCTAAGAAATAATTAATAATTATCTCCGTGTTCTCTGTGTCTCGGCAACTGCTCCTGCGTTGCTCTCGGCTGCCTGCTCCAGGCGCAGTTCTACCACCTACATCCGTGTAGGCGTACCTCCTGCATCTGACCTCCATGGATGGAGGAAATGCAGAAGGATTTCAGGCGACCCACAGGGACGTGGGAAGGTAGAACAACGCAGGAGCAGTTGTCGGAGCAATCCCTGTCATGCAGTCGTCTGTGGCTAAAAAACTAATTTAAAGAGTGGATTCATGTACAAGATACTTACCCTAAACAACATTTCAGTAGCGGGCCTGGACAGATTGCCCCGTGATAAATACGAGGTGGCCTCTGAACTGGCTCATCCGGATGCCATTCTGCTGCGGTCTTATAAGATGCACGGTATGGAGATCCCCAAGACGGTTCAAGCTATCGGCCGGGCCGGTGCGGGAGTCAACAACATCCCGGTGGAGAAGATGACCGAGAAGGGCGTTGTGGTGTTCAATGCCCCCGGCGCCAATGCCAACGCGGTCAAGGAACTGGTATTGGCTGGCTCGCTGATTGCCGCCCGCAACCTGGGTCAGGCCTGGCGTTTTGCCACCGGGCTGGAGGGCGAGGATGCGGTAATCTCGAAAAACGTGGAGTCCGGCAAAAAGAATTTTGTCGGCTTCGAATTGCCGGGCCGCACTATGGGCGTCATCGGTCTGGGGGCAATCGGCGTCAAGGTTGCCAACGCCTGTCGCGCCCTCGGAATGAAGGTCATCGGCTACGATCCCACGATAACGGTACAGAGTGCCTGGAAACTGACCTCGGACGTGAAACAGGCGCTGAGCGTTGATGATCTGCTGTCAAAGGCAGACTTCGTCACCTTCCATGTGCCATTGAATGACGCCACGGCCAATATGATCGACGCTAAACGGCTTAATTTGATGAAACGGGGGGCGGTGCTGCTGAACTTTGCCCGCAACGGGATCATCGATGATGAGGCTGCTGTGGCCGCCCTGGATAAGGGTCAGCTCTACGCCTATGTCTGTGACTTTCCGAGTAATCTGCTGAAGAATCATCCTCGGGTCATCTCCTTGCCTCATCTGGGCGCCTCCACCAAAGAGGCGGAAGAGAACTGCGCCATTATGGTGGCGGACGAGGTCAGCGATTTCCTCGAAAACGGCAATATCAGCAACTCGGTGAATTTTCCGGATATCAACCTGCAGCGCAATGGGGGCCACCGGATCGTGGTGGTGAATAGCAATGTGCCCAACATGGTGGGGCAGATCTCCTCCGACCTGGGTAAAGAGGGCTTGAATATTCTCGATATGCTCAACCGCTCCCGTGAGAATATCGCAGTTACCCTGCTGGATGTGGACAAAGAGCCACCCAAAAAAGTGTTAAAGGAATTGGGCAAGATCAAAGGTGTGCTCTCCGTCCGCTGTCTGGGTTGTACCAAGAGCTAGCAACCGGGTGCCAGTGAATGATTGATGACGAACAGCTGAGCGCTAGTCGCGACCGCATAGACGCACTGGATCAGGAGATTCAGCGTCTGCTCAATGCGCGGGCCGAAGCGGCTCAGAATGTGGCGCGCATCAAGTTGGCCGCTGATCCCAAAGCTGAGTTCTATCGACCGGAGCGGGAGGCAGAGGTACTGCGCAAGGTCAAAGAGCGCAACACCGGTCCTCTGGATGGGGAGGAGGTGGCCCGTCTATTTCGCGAAATCATGTCAGCCTGTCTGGCGCTCGAACAACCCCTCGAGGTGGCATTTCTCGGGCCGGAAGGTACGTTCACCCAGGCGGCGGCATTAAAGCACTTTGGCCATTCGGTGGAGACGGTCTCCATGGGCTCAATTCCTGATGTATTCAGGGAAGTGGAATCGGATGCCTGTCACTACGGAGTCGTCCCGGTTGAAAATTCCACGGAAGGCGTTATCAGCCATACCCTCGATACCTTTTTTAATTCGCCTCTGCATATTTGTGGTGAAGTGGCCTTACGCATCCATCACCATCTGCTCAGCAAGACGGCAAGCCTGGATGCGGTGAGACTGATCTATTCACATCAGCAATCGCTGGCTCAATGTCGTGGCTGGTTGGACCGGCATCTTCCTCATGCAGAGCGGATTGCGGTTGGCAGTAATGCCGAGGCTGCATCCCTGGTGACGGATAAAACCACTGCTGCCGCGATTGCGGGGGAGGCCGCAGCAGAAATCTATCAACTGCAGAAGCTTGTACAAAACATCGAGGATGAGCCCGGGAATACAACCCGTTTTCTGGTGATTGGCAAAAAGGATGCCTTACAGAGTGGCAATGACAAGACCAGCCTGCTGTTCTCCATGCATAACAAGTCAGGTGGACTCCACTCTCTACTGGCTCCCTTGGCGGAACATGGGATCAGCATGACACGTATCGAGTCGCGTCCCTCTCGCCGTGGGCGATGGGAATATGTATTCTTCGTGGATATCGAGGGTCATAGAAAAGATACCAAGGTGGCCAAGGCCTTGCAGGTGCTTGAGCGGGAGGCGACTCTTTTCAAGATACTGGGCTCTTATCCCAAGGCAGTTTTGTAACGGTATTTCTGTTAGTTCTTTAATCCAAACAATTCGCCATAAAAACTCGAATAATTTCCAATCCATAGAGTTGTGATTAATGAATCGATTTCTTGATTTAACTTCAGCGGGGATTGCCGAATTAAAACCCTACGTACCGGGTAAACCCATCTCGGAGCTGGAACGCGAGCTGGGTATCAGTGGATCGGTCAAGCTGGCTTCGAATGAAAATCCATTGGGCGCCAGTCCGGCAGTTGCAGAAGCCATCAGTCGGTCAATTAATGAGATTGCCCGCTATCCCGACGGTGGTGGCTTTGAATTGCGCCAGGCACTGGCGGAAAAGCATGCGGTCGATCCCGCCTGCATCACCCTGGGCAACGGCTCCAACGATGTGCTGGATATGGTCGCCCGGGTCTTTCTGGGTCCCGGGACTGAATCACTCTTTTCCCAATATGCCTTTGCGGTCTATCCGATCAGCAGCCAGGCAGCCGGGGCGAAACTGGTTATCTCTCCGGCCAGGGAGTTTGCCCATGATCTGGATGCCATGCAGTCCCGGATCTCGGAAAACACCCGGGTTATCTGGATCGCCAATCCCAACAACCCCACCGGGACCTGGTTGAAGCGGGATGAATTGAAGGCCTTTGTCAGCACTGTGCCGAAGAGTGTCATCGTGGTGATCGATGAAGCCTATACCGAATACGTGGAACAGGCAGACTATCCCGACGCAGTCAGCTGGCTGGATGAGTTTGCCAATCTGATTGTTACCCGGACCTTTTCCAAGGCCTATGGTCTGGCCTCCCTGAGGATCGGCTATGGGCTATCCCACCCGGATATGGCCGACCTGTTGAATCGTGTGCGACAGCCCTTCAATGTGAACAGTATGGCCCAGGTGGGTGCGCTGGCGGCACTCGAGGATCAGGCCTTCATTCAAGAGGCGGTGAGGGTGAATCGTGAAGGCATGCTGCAGCTGTGCCGAGGCTTCGAAGAGCTGGGGCTGGATTTCATTCCATCAGTGGGCAATTTCATCACACTCGACGTAGCTCGGCCTGTTGCCGAGGTTGATCAAGCCTTGCTGAATGAAGGCTGTATCGCACGGCCGGTGGCGAACTATGGGTTGCCCACACATCTGCGGATTTCAGTGGGACTGCAAGCAGAGAATGAAAGATTCCTGATGGCTTTAAATAAGGTGCTGGCATGATGATTCGAAAACTGGCGATTATCGGAGTCGGCCTGATCGGTGGTTCCATGGCCAAAGCCTTGCGGGATGAGGGCGTGGTGCAGGAGATCGTCGGCTGCGGCAGGGGTACAGCCAACCTGGAAAAGGCCGTTGAACTGGGCGTCATCGACCATTTCACCCACGATGTAACTGCGGCAGTTCAGGACGCGGATTTCGTGGTGCTGGCGGTGCCACTTGGTGCAATGCGCAGGACCTTCGAACTCATGAAAGGCCAACTGGCGGATGATGTAGTGGTGACCGATGTCGGCAGCGTCAAAGGCAGTGTCATTCAGGATGCCGAGCATGTTTTTGGCGAGGCGCCGGAATTTTTCGTGCCGGGCCATCCTATCGCAGGAACCGAGCGCAGTGGAGTCGAGGCGGCCTTTCCTGAGTTGTTTCGTAACCGCAGAGTGATCCTCACCCCAGTGCAAAACACCTCTCCAGACGCATTACAGCGGGTTGAGCAGGTCTGGCAACAGTGTGGTGCGGAAACCAGCTGCATGGAGACCGGGCATCATGACGAGGTGCTTGCAGCGACCAGTCATCTTCCTCACATGCTGGCCTATGCCCTGGTGGACAGTCTGGCGAGGATGAAGGAAAACGACGAGATTTTTCGTTATGCGGCAGGTGGTTTTCGGGACTTCACCCGCATTGCCTCGAGCAATCCGACAATGTGGCGGGATATCTGCCTGGCTAACCGGGAGGCGCTGGGTGTCATGTTGAAACGCTTCGCGGGGGAGTTGCAGGACTTGGCGCAGACCCTCGAAGAAGAGGATTCAGACGGTCTGTTAACTATTTTTGAGCGGGCCAAGGCTGCAAGAGATCGCTATATCGACGGTATCAAGTGACCTACCACTGTTTCGATATCCACAGCATCGGGCGGCACTAGGAAACCGGGAAACGATCCCGTATAGAATCGGCAGACTCGAATCGCAAACCAACCTACTTATGGCACTGAAAGCAACCATCTTCAAGGTAGACCTGCAGATCGCGGACATGGACCGCAATCACTATCAGGACTACGCACTGACCATCGCCCGCCATCCCTCCGAGACGGATCGCCGGATGATGGTTCGCATTCTGGCCTTCTCACTGCACGCCCATGAAGACCTGGCGTTCACCCGCGGATTGAGTACCGATAACGAGCCCGACCTGTGGCACAAATCATTGAGTGACGAAATCCTGTTGTGGATCGACCTGGGTCAACCGGATGAAAAGAGAATCCGCAAGGCCTGTGGCCGCGCCAGAGAGGTTTGGATCTATTCATATAACGATCGCAGCGCCAAGGTCTGGTTCGAGCAATTCGGGGACAAGCTGGAACGCTTCGAGAGCCTGCACATCATCCATCTGCCGGAGGCTGAAATCATCCAGCTGGAAGCGCTGGCGCAACGTAACATGCAGTTGCAATGCACCATTCAGGACCGGACCATCTGGCTAGGTAGTACGGAACAGAGCATCCAGGTGGAACCTGAACACTGGAAGTAAGTTCGATTCAGCCTAACCTCCATCACCAGTAATTCGGATAGACCCCAAATTCTGCCAAATTCAGACCCCTAATTCCCATTCATTGCCTGACCCCATTGCCGCTGGCTTAAACCATGAGATTTTCGTGTTTAATGCTTGGCAGGATTACAGACAAATACTCAAACTAGATGCTGCTAGTTCACGGTGGTAGATCGTTTTTTTGTGCTAGGTTCTCGCCACAGCACAGACGGAAGCTTCTGTCGAGGTCATGGTGCTCAGAGAGTATGCTCACCTTGGCGTTTTGCAATCAGGTTCGAGAATTGCTTCTGAATAAGAATGAGACCCGCCAAAAATTGCTGGAAGCGTGATCTAGTCGACAAATGTTCTCCACATATCAAGCTATTTTCCCACTAGTTTAGTGAGTAATAAACGTTGTTCTTATACGCGTAAGAAAGGTTGAAAAACCAACACCTTTTTCAGTGGTCTAGTGACCTGAACGCGAGCCTTATTTTAAATAATTCATAGTGGAAATTACCGATGAAAACAATTGTTATGTTTATTCTTTTTTTACTGCCAGTTACGATCTTGGCAGCACCAGCGAAGAGAGTCGAAGCTTGTATCGCTGACGGAGGAGTGTGGGTCGATAATTCCTGTTATTACGTGACGTCGTACGACGAATGTACTCCCGCGACCCAATTCATTGACTGCGAAGGAGGAACAACTTCTGCCACCGGACCAGGCATCTGCGTGATGGGTGAGACTGGGTACTATCAGTGTGATTACCTCTATCAACAGTCCTGCAAAAGAGATAAGGACTGTGCTACGGCCCTTGGTGTAACAGACTCCGCATATGTGTGTTGTCAGATTGGTAGCTCATCAAGATGCTTGAATCCTTTCTTATGCAGGTGAGTGGAAACAGCCAGATCGCTGACTGTTAAATTCCCGAAAGTGAATATTCAGAAGGAATAAAGCGACGATTCCCTTTAATCGGACGTTGCCATAATTTTTTACATAACAAAGGCCGGCCTGGGGTTTCCAGATCGGCCTTTGCTGTTCGTGGGGGAAAAGGGTCAGTTTGACCCCATTGCCTTGTCTTATGATAAGAAGGAGCGCCCGGAATGGGCCCTCCTTCTTGTTTTGTGCCAAAAGCACTTACCACGCTTATGGTACAGTGGAGTCGTAGAGTGCGCCGTCGTCGATTGGTATCGCACCCTGACCCTCATCATGCGGCACTCCTACTGTAACCTCCCCAGAGCAGCTGGCGCCAAACGGGTCGGTTGCAGTAAAACCGATATGATAGACGCGACCATTACCCGGTACTTCCGGCGTACCAGTGCGCTCGGCACGCACTTCTGCTGTATCAGTACCCACGCCTTGTCCATCGGGAACAAACCGGCCATCACCAAAGGTATCCACGGGTTCATCCTGGAAGATGCTGTCGATCATGACGAATACCGGATCGCCATCGGGGTCGGTAACACCCAAGATATTGACCGGGACGAACTTGTGGTTCGGAGGCCATATCAGGTCGATATCGGGAGCAACTTGTGAGCAGTCCGGATCCTGGTTCGCAACCACAGTCAGATCAAACAGGATCGGACTGTCGTTTATGCCATCGCCATCTGCGTCACTGTTGGTACTGCGTGAAAAAGCTGCGTTGATGCGCAGGTATTGCCCATCGGCTACCGCGGGATCACCACCATTGGTGACTGCCACCGGGGCGCTGAAAATCACACCGTCGCTGCTGCTGGCGACCGTAACGACAATGGAGCTATCGCCAAGTTCGCTAGAGGTCCAGCTTACGCTACTCCAGGGGGCGTCACTCATGCCGCTATCATGGTCCACTGACCAGGCGCCATTGTCCGGGGCGGCGGTCAACGTAGAGCCGGTCATGTCACTGTAGTTGTAGGGACTCGCTCCGGCACCGAGGGAAACGGTAAGATCAACGGTATTGGTCGCCGGATCGATGCGCATCGCGTTGTCCGATCCCAGATTGGTTACCCATACCTTACCGGCTGCATCGACAGCTATACCCGTAGGGTTGCTGCCAACAGGAATAACAGCCTGCAGTGCACCGCTGTTATCCAGCCGGGAGATATCACTGCCCCAGCTGTTGGCGATCCATACATGGTTGTCTGCCGGAGTGACGGCCACACCTCTATCGCCACTTGCGCCCCCTGTACCGAAGGTGCCGCTGATGGCGCCTGCCGGACTGATCTTCTGGACAGAATCATAGTTATAGTTGCTGTGCCAGATGAAACCGTTGGTATCGATACCGAGGCCATAGGACGTGCGTCCAAGAGAGATACAGGTTCCTGCAGCACCAGCCGGATCATAGCGCAGCAAATAGGGTGACAGGGTTGCCGACCAGAGGATACCGTTGCCGTCAACCAGGCCACCATAGCCACCGCAACCAAGGTTGAACTGACTACCGAGGATGGAGATTCCGTTTGAATCATACAGCTCATGGACACGGTTACCGTAGCCGCCAACCCAGACGTTGTTCGAGCTATCGATCGCCACGGTACGAACATTAGTGCCGCTGGTTCGCACATACTGAATAATGCACTCGTCCACGGCGGTAGACACTCCACCATTGCTGTCTGCATTACCGGTGTTGGACCAGGCCAGAATATTCCCCAGGCCTGAAGAGGTCTCGATCGTACCATTGCTGTTACGATCTACACACTGGCCGTTCTCCTCCAAACCGATATGCACGACTGAGCCCAGGCCACCTGAAGCCTCATTGCGGTTGCCGGCCCAGACGTTGCCATTGGCATCTACCGTGGTCCTTGAGGGGTTGCGCGCCATAAGATCCGGCGCTGACTGATATTCACCAAGAACCGCGCCGGTTTCGGTGTTGATTTTGACGATAGTGCCACGTGCACTGGCAGCGACCCAGATGAAGTTAAATGCCTCACCGGTGTCGAGGAGTTGAACCTGATCGGGAATGGCATCAGCGGTGACATTGATCAGCGACCCGGAGTTGAACTCCAGAGTCGTGGTATAAGTGAATGGATTGCCGGTAAGACCGAAGGCAGTACCAGCACAGAGCAGGAGAATCAGGGTAGCGGGTGTAAAACTAGATACCCTGAAAGCTTGTTTTCGGGATCTATGTTTCATGACTTTTCAACCTCCTACGATTGCTAACTTATTTATTTAATTGAACATATGGTTGTATATTTATTTCATAAATGCGTTTCCTCCACTGATGCTTCTATCCGAAATACCGGATAGGAATTTTCACTAAAATGACAACAACAAAAACCTGCAGACACACACTGTATCCGGAAGACGTGAGTACATGGAAGCATTCTCCCCCAATGCTTTTGTGCTGACTTCCTCCTGTCGCTTCATGCAGTCCTTATATTCTTATATATTAAGAATAGTCCGTTTGAGTTACGTGATGTTTATCTCAGTCAAAGAGTGTTGATCTACATCAAAGCAAGTTCATTTTCTACACCGACATGCGCGGGGGGGAAAGGGTCAGAGAGGGGGAAAAGGGTC
Organism: Pseudomonadota bacterium; assembly: GCA_039714735.1. Taxonomy (GTDB): domain Bacteria; phylum Pseudomonadota; class Gammaproteobacteria; order Chromatiales; family Chromatiaceae; genus JASJBU01. The sequence goes on along the minus strand of JBDLIT010000004.1, from coordinate 40,767 downwards.
AGCAGGGTGACCCCATTGCCCCCGCAAATCTGGTGGCAATTGGAGATTGAAACAGAAAACGATTATAGAAGAGTTCTGTAACAGATTGATATGTTTAGGATTAAATGGTGGGTCGTGCAGGGATCGAACCTGCGACCACCTGATTAAAAGTCAGATGCTCTACCAACTGAGCTAACGACCCAGAGAATGCAGTCACCGGGTAGCCCTGGAAATTGGGCCGGACGCATTTTGGAACGCGGATAATACATGAGTTTTAATCCGGAGTGAAGCCTTGAGCATTTTCCTGATCAGGCTTGGTTTTTCGTTTCATTATGAAATTTAACTAGTGCCCATCCAGAAACTCCCCCTCCCACCGGGAGGGGGCTGGGGGAGGGAAAGTAATAGCATGAATTTCAATGCTATATGCTTGCCCCCACCCTAGACCCTCCCCCGCAGGAGGAGGGAATAACCTTGTTTCCGGACGGTAACTAACTAGCCTTTAATACCGGAAATTTCGGTTTTTTCACTCAGAATGGGATTCAAGCGTGGTAATGAGTATGGCGCGAGGCTTTTTTCCTGCCTTGCTCGTCTGTGTCGCCGGCGCGTTGCAGATGGCTTCTGAAGCCTTGCATTGGGGTACTGTAAGCACCACCTTCGTATATATGATTTGTGACCTCCCGAAGCGCTATCACAATTACAACGGCGATGGAGATTCCCAACACTAAGGAAATCAAAAGAGCGATCAAAAAACCGAAAAGCATATTACTAAATAATCTGTACGTGATTTGGACGGAAACTTAGCCGAACTTACCTGATCGATATCAACTTAAATAAACGGACATATTCTTCAGCCAGCTGGGCCTCAAACATGACAAGGAGTCCCGATCAGCTGTTTGATTAGAATTTTATTTGTTAAGTTATTGTATGGTTAGGAAAAAGGCCAATTTAGCTTTGCCATTGAAGGCCCTTCCCTCATTCCATATTACTGGGGGACTACTTACCCAGTCTATCCGGATATTGGCTTATTCTGGAAAACTATACAGTATCCTAACCTCGTGAGGTAGTGGTGTTTTATCACTAGCGTAATACCAAATAAAATAAAGTCTATACTGGTGATACGACTATCAGCAATGGTAGTTAGTTTGGGAAGATAAATACGTATGGACTGATCAATTCGCTAAGGGTTGCCAACAGTCTGACTACTGGAAATCACATTTGTGAACTCCATTTATTTTGTTCAGTGTGTAATCGGGCATTATTGTTGTAAATACCCAATTCAGCAGCGACAAAATTGAATCCAAATGTGGGTGGTTGAGGGTATTGACTAAGCAGAATTGCCGTAATTACTCATTGAGGGACTCTTATGCAATCAAGAAAATACACCCGCTATCCTACCGACATACCGATTAAGTTTACCTCTGGAAATATGATAGGTGAGCATCAGGTCTGCTTGCAAGACGCAGGGAGAGGAGGGCTCTGTTTGAGGGGGGCAGGGTGGATAGAGCCCGGCACCAATATCAATATCTGTATTCCATTCTCTGACGCGCCCTGTAAGACTAGTGGAACAATTATCTGGAGCCACCCTGGGGAGAAGGGAGATTTCCTGATGGGTATTGAATTTCAAGACATAGTCAATCAGTCATCGATAGAAGAGATAATTCTTATCGAACGTTTCAAAAACAAGCAGTGTGTGGAGAGAGGGATCAGAATGACCAGTGAGGAAGCTGCAAAGGAACTCGGCGCAATCTTATAACCGGTACCAGAAATACTGATTTTTTACAGGCCTTTGCAGTTTAAGTTTAGCCCCAGTGGTGTGTGGCAATCCTCTTTAATGACCTTCATAGAGTGAATTAACCCTATCTGCATAGCGTTCTAGAATGCGGTTCCGTCGAATTTTCAAGGTTGGCGTCATCAGGCCGTTTTCAATCGTCCAGGGTTCTTCAACAATTGAAACACGACGAATTTTTGCGAAGCCTGGGAAACTATCCAGATGTTGCGAGATTCGTTTGATCAACCTTAACTCCAGCTCTTCACCTGAATCATGGGGATTGATGGATAAATGTTCGCAGATCTCTGGGTTTAGGGTTACCAGAGCGGATAGGTAGGGGCGTCCTTCCCCAATAACAAGCACTTGATCGAATAGATTATCGAGCGCGATAGACATCTCCATGTCAGCGGGCGGTACTTTTTCACCATTCGCCAACACGATGATCTCTTTGATACGGCCCGTGATAAAGATGTGTTCATCCTCGATTTTGACCTTATCCCCGGTACGTAACCATCCCTCACTATCAATGACCTCAGTGGTGGCGCTGGGGTTGTTCCAGTAACCCAACATCACACTGGGGCTACGACAGAGCAACTCATCATCCTCACCAATTTTAATCTCGAGTTCTGGCAGATTGAGGCCTACGCTGGCGGGTAGATTGTTTTCGATTGGATTGGCTGAGATGATCGGGCTGGTCTCGGTTAGTCCATAGCCCTGGAGGATTGGAATGCCCAGGCCAATAAAAACCTTTGCGATATCAGGTGACAGAGGGGCGCCACCGGATACGGCGAATCTAAGCCGGCCCCCCAGTTTCTGCTGGATTTTGCTCGCCACCAGTTTGTTCATGAGCGGCCAGGCCAGTTGTTTTACTGACCACCTGCTGCGCCCCTGTTGATGTTCAAAGCGTTGCCAACCGGTAGTGACAGCCGTGTTGAAGATCTTTCGGGCAATAACTGAATCATTTTCCAGCTTATCCTGAATCTTGCTGTAGACTCTTTCGAAAATACGTGGAACCGCAATCAGGATAGTTGGTTTTATGCTAAGCAGATCTTCCGCCAGCTGTGGTACGGATCGGGCATAGGCCACCGTTGCACCCGCCACAATCGGCATGTAGTAACCAATAGTCCGTTCGAGAGCATGTGAAAGGGGCAGGAATGAGAGGAGCTTGTCTTCCGGGTATACGGAGATTAATTTCAGTCCGGCAGCGATATTCCAAAGAATATTGGCGTGACTCAACATAACACCCTTGGAACGGCCGGTAGTGCCCGATGTATAGACGATTGAGGCCAGTTTTTCAGGATCGACTTCAAGCACCTGCAGGTCTTGGTCGTATTGTTCAGGCAGCCAGTCATCAATGGAGAGCAGACGGGATTGCAGCCCCATGGGATCTACCTTCTCCAGGGTGATGATGCGGTTTAAGCCGGCCAGTTGATTACGGATCTGCTGTAGCGCCTGCCACTGCTCGTTACTTTCCAGCAGCAACAGACGCACCCCTGCATCCTGCAGTATGTAACCAATGTTCTCAGGTCTGTCGTTGGTATAGATCGGCACTGTTACCAATCCGAGTCCTTGTGCCGCCAGATCGAACATCACCCATTCCCGGCAGTTTTTCAGCATGATGGCGACCCTGTCGCCCGTATTCAGTTTTTCCTGACGGAAAGCCGCTTGCCAGCGGGCCACCTGATCCGACATTTGGAGCCAACTGGTTTCTTCCCACTGTTGAGCTACTGGGTCATAGTCTATGTAAGCCGTTCTGTTGGGACTGCGGTTGACCCGCTCCTGGAAAACGCAGGAGAGCGTATTGGCAACGGCGAGAGGGATGGTGTCTGTTATCTGTTCCTTCATTGCTGGTCTATCATCAATTCTGGCTAAGATTTCATTGTTGCTAAACAATAACATGCTATACACTCCGTAAGTTAGCCCATCCGGCATCAGGATGAAACTGTTCGCCATGGCGCTGTTCCAGCAGGTCGAGTCGCTGACGGGTTGAATCCAGACCTCCACGGCCGATGTAGTGCATGGGACCACCCCGGAACGGGGCAAATCCGGTACCGAAGATGATACCGGCATCCAGCAGGTCCGGATCATCCACTACGCCCTCCCGGAGACAGGCAACGGCCTCGTTTAGAAGACGGAAGATCATGCGTTCAGTGAGGTCATTAGGCAGATGGTATTGCGCTGACCGGCGCTCGATGATTTTTTTTCCCTTTTGATAGCGGTAAAAACCTTCTCCACTTTTTCGACCGAGGTGATTCCTTTTCACCAATGCCCTTAGATTTTGCGGTATCTCGAGATGGTAGACGGGCGCCAGTTTTTCCGCTACTGCCAGACAGATGTCCAGGCCGACACTGTCGGCAAGTTCCACTGGGCCCATAGGCATGCCGAATTCAATGGCGGCCTGGTCGATGAGGCCAGCGGGCACTCCCTCCTCGAGCAGTTCAACCGCTTCGAGCAGATAGGGCATGAGAATTCGATTGACCAGAAAACCGGGGCTGCTCTTCACCGGTAGCGGCAGTCTGTCGATGCGGCGGGCAAAGGCAACCGCCTGATTCACCAGTTCCGGGGCAGTGTCGTCGGAATGCACAATTTCAAGCAACTGCATCTTCGCCACCGGATTAAAAAAGTGCAGACCTATCAGACGCTCGGGGTGGTCAAGAGCGTCGCCAATGGTCTGCAACGGGATGCTTGAGGTATTGGTTGCCAACAGAGCTTCCGGCTGAGCTGTTTGTTCGATCTCGCTGAATAGTTTCTGCTTGGCGCTCACATCTTCAAAGATGGCCTCAATCACCACATCCGCCTTTGCAACAGCATATCCTCTGGGATCAGGCATCAAGCGATCCATGGCTGCCTGTATCTGATGTTGTGCTTTCAGTTTGCGGGTGAACAGCTTATAGGCGCGGTTTATTGCATTGCTGAGGTATTGCGCCTTGCGGTCCTGCAGACTGACATTCAGGCCTTTCAAGGCACACCAGGCAGCGATATCGCCACCCATGATCCCGCCACCCACGACATGCACATGGTTGGGTATAAAAGTACTGTCAGCTGCGAGAGACTTGAGTCTCTCCTGCAGGAAAAAGACACGGATCAAATTCTGGGATGTTTCGCTGGTCAGCAGACGGGCAACCTGTTTTGCCTCGCTGGCAAACATTGCCGATCGGTCTCCTGCATAGCTTTTCCAGTGCTCGATTAGCGCAAAGGGGGCAGGGTAGTGAGCTGGATTGACCATTTTGGCTGTCTGTTTAGTCAGCAGAGGCGCCAGAGCGTGGCGCGCCGGCACCGAGTTGAGCAGGCGCTGCAGCAGAGGCGCCTGTCTGGGCGTGGGGCGGCTTTCGAGTAGCTTTATGGCGGCTGCCTTTAGTTGACGGTCCGGCGCGATCTGGTCCACCAGGCCGATCTTCATGGCGGCCCTAGCGTTCAAGCTGCGGCCACTCAGCATCAGTTTCATTGCGCCTAAAGGGCCAATAAGCTCTACGCTGCGGACACTTCCTCCGTAGCCGGGAAAGAGTCCCAGGCGAACCTCAGGAAAGGCGAAGCGAGTACTCTCACTTTTTTCGGCTACCCGGTAAGTACAGGCGAGCGCCAGTTCCAGGCCACCGCCGAGGCAGAAACCATGGATCATGGCCAGGCTGGGAAAGGGTAGACCTTCGAGCCGCTGAAAGAGGGCATGAACCCGTTGAATATGAGATTCCGCCTCCGCTGGGTTGGTCATATCACGGAAGTCTTTGATATCGGCGCCGGCAATGAAACCACTCGTTTTATCAGAGCGTATGATCAGCCCGCTGAGAGTGATATTCTCCAATCTGCTCAAGATTGTGGCGAACTCTTCCAGGGCCTCCCGGGAGAGCATATTGACCTGAGCCCCCGCATGATTGAAGTGGAGCCAGCCGATCCCATCCGGATCTGTTTCGAGTCGCCAGTGTCTGTTCATCTCGTGGCCTCCAGGATCATTGCACCACCTTGTCCGCCGCCGATACAGAGGCTCGTGATGCCTCGTTGGGCGCCTGTGCGTTGTAATGTCTTAAGCAAGTGCAAGACCAGACGCGCTCCGCTAGCGCCGACCGGATGGCCGATACTGATGGCGCCGCCATCGACATTCAGACGTTCCTCGGGAATTGATCCGAGTGAATTGTCGATACCCAGCTCATTCTGCAAATAATCGCTGTCTCTCCAAGCCTTCAGGCAGGCCAATACCTGGGCGGCAAAGGCCTCGTTGATCTCCCAATAATCGATGGCATCACAGTTTAACTGATTGCGTTGCAGCAGACGCGCCATGGCATGTACCGGACCCAGCCCCATCTGGGATGGGTCGAGGGCGGACCACTGTGTATCGACAGCTTTTCCTAACACGGGCAGCGCATGTTTGTTTACAGCTGACTCAGACGCCAACAGGAGTAACGCAGCGCCATCCGTCACCTGCGCACTGTTTCCGGCAGTAACCATACCAACCGGGCGGTCAAAAACGGGTCTGAGACTTGCCAGTTTTTGCAGAGTGCTATCGGCACGCAAACCCTCATCCATCTCATAGAGCAGGCCGGCGTAATCGTATATTGGCTCTATCTCATCCATGTGATTTGCTTCCAGAGCCTGAGCCAGATGCTGGTGACTGAGCAGGGCAAAGCTATCCATCTCCTCGCGGGATAATTTGAATCGCCAGGCGAGATTTTCCGCTGTTTGTCCCATAGAGAGACCGACCACCGGATCGGTGAGTCCATGCAGCAAGGCGATGATCAGTTGGAAAAGATCGGGTCTGAGCCGGGCGAGATGCCTGCCTCGTGCAGTGATTCCTTTTGCCCTGTTCCAATCCGCTAACCAGGCAAGCATTTTGTTGTTGAGCAACACAGGATGGTGGCTCATCGCCTCAGTACCTCCAGCCAGCACCAGATCTGCGCGGCCGTTGGCAATGTCCTGTGCGGCGCTATCCACTGCCTGCAGTCCCGATGCGCAATTGCGTTGCACGGTCCAGGCCGGAACGCGTTCGCCACAACCCAGACGCAGTGTGACCACTCGAGAAATGTTGGCTTCATCGGGCCCGGAGGAGACACAACCCAAGATGACTTCATCGAGCTGCTGGGGTGAGAAGGGTTGGCGGGCGAGCAGTGGCCGGCCGGCGCCCACTGCCAGATCGGAGGCGCGAAATGGCCCGGGTTTTCCCCGCACCTTGAGAAAAGGGGTGCGGGAGCCATCGACAACATAGACCGGTCTGGCATAGGTTTGATTGGCGTTCATTATCGCTCCTTTCTGGCTGCGCTCTCCTGCTATGGTTTCAGGCGGCTCCCAAATGACCGAACAGAAAGTCTCGGTGTGGATCAGCCTTTGGGGTTATCTCCGCCTCTTTGGACAGACTGTTAAAGGCATCAACCTGGATGACCTGATCTCTGAGCTGTTCAGCCTGCTTAATAATCTGCACATCCTCCCGGCTTAGGATGCCAATTCGCAGGGCTTCCTGATATTGTTCCTCGAGACGCTCTGCATGCAGTTGTCCGGATTTTTTTGCCAGTTTCAGGGTTTTTTCAATGGGCTCGGCGACAGTAACGGCGGACAACGCCTGTTCCAATGCCCCCATCCTCTCAGCTGCGTTGTGGCTGATATAGATATGCTCAGTCAGATGATCACGCGCCAGGCCGGGCTTCAAGATCAGCTTTGCAACCGCATGATCGAGCCTATCCATAGGTCTGTGGAAGGGGAAGCCTGTAGGAAATGTCCAAAGCCTTAGTAACCAGGCCAGTGGTCGGATGGGCATATTTCGAAACAGACCGATCTGGGCCGTCTGGATACGGTGCAAGGAGTCCTGCATGGCCCAATGCATCATCGGTTGGTCAGCTTGCGGTTCACCATCATCGATAAAGCGTTTCAAGACAGCGCTGGCAATATAGAGCTCACTGAGTAAATCTCCCAGCCTGGCGGAAAGCCGTTCCTTGCGTTTAAGCGCTCCACCCAGAGTCATCAGTGAGAGATCGGCAGTCAGGGAAAAGGCTGCGCTCATCCAGTTCAGTCGCTGAAAATAGCGCTTGGCGCTGCCTGTTCCGGGTGCTGAAGAGAGACGGCCACGGCTGAGTCCCAGCCATAAGCTGCGGGCGAGATTCGTCAGGAGATAACTGATATGTCCGAACAGACTGATATCGAAGCTGTGGAGTCCATTTTGAATGTTGGGATTAGCGGCTGCCTCAAACTCACGCAGGACAAAAGGGTGACAGCGGATCGCTCCCTGGCCGAATATGATCATATTGCGGGTTAGAATATTCGCGCCCTCGACCGTTACTGCGATTGGAATCGATTGATAGGCGCGGCCGATCAGATTGTTCGGACCCAGGCAGATGCCGCTGCCACCCTGGATATCCATGGCATGGTTGATGACCTGCCGATAACGTTCGGTGAGGTGGTATTTCACGATCGCCGAGATCACAGATGGCGTCTTACCAGCATCCAGCGCACTGAGGGTCAGTAAGCGCGCTGAGTCCATCTGATAGGTGAGCCCGGCGATGCATGCCAGGGCTTCCTCGACGCCTTCAAACTGACCGATAGGCAGACCAAACTGGCGCCGGATTCCTGCGTAAGCACCAGTGTATCGGCTGGCTAATTTACCGGCGCCTGTGGCCAAGGCGGGCAGGGAGATTCCCCGGCCTTCGGCCAGGCTTTCAACCAGCATGCGCCAACCCTGACCTGCGCCGGCCTTGCCGCCGATCACCCAGTTGAGAGGAATGAACACATCCCTGCCTCGGATAGGTCCATTCTGAAATGGGATATTGAGGGGCATGTGACGCTGCCCGATTTCCACCCCATGGGTGTTACGTGGAATCAGCGCCAGGGTGATTCCCAATGACACCCGCCCCCCCAGCAGTTGGTCCGGATCGTAGAGTTTGAAAGCGAGTCCGATCAAAGTGGCTACCGGAGCCAGAGTGATATACCGCTTGTTCCAGTTCAGGCGGATTCCAAGTGTCAGCTTACCCTCGAACGTTTCATAGCAGACCTCGCCTCTATCCGGTATCGCGCCCGCATCACTCCCGGCTTGTGGACCGGTGAGGGCAAAGCAGGGTATCTCATCACCCAGAGCCAGCCTATGCAGGTATCGCTGTTTCTGCTGATCGGTTCCATAGTGCAATAGCAGCTTGGCGGGCCCCAATGAATTGGGAACCATGACAGTCACCGCCGCAGTGATGCTGCGGCTGGCTATTTTCATCACGATGGCTGAATGAGCGGCTGCCGAGAATCCCAACCCTCCCCAGGATTCGGGGATAATCATGCCGAACATTCCAGATTGCTTGATAAAGCGCCAGATCTCCTCGGGCAGGTCCTGTGCATGGTGACTGATTTTCCAGTCATCCAATTGCTCGCAGAGCTCCTCCACCGGACCATCGATGAATGCCTGTTCTCTGTCGGTTAGTCTTGCGGGCGGATGTTCCAGGAGTTTTTTCCAGTCAGGCTGCCCGTTAAACAACTCTCCATCCCACCAGACATCGCCCGCCTGAAGCGCCTCCTGTTCGGTCTTGGACATGACGGGCATGACGCGGCGAAACTGTCTGAATAAAGGGGTGGTGATCCATCTAAGCCGGAGTGCTGGAGCCAGGTAGAAAAACAGGCTGAGGGAATAGAGCGACAGGAAGATTATGCAGACGCCTAACGGTAGTAGTCCGGTTACAGTCAGAGTTGCCAGACTGACTGGAATTAACACCAGCCAAGCGATTGAATTGACTGCTCGATAGGCCAGTATCCCGATCGTTATGAATAAAATAAGAATTCCAATGGCTGTCATTGATCAGTCTCCCGTATCACTCTTCGCAGGAACGCCACACTTTTTTCCTTTTCTAGTGAGGGATACGACTCGACTTCCTTTTCCGGTTTCAGATTCGGTCTTATATTCTGGTTGCAGGGTTCACAGTAATCGCGTGTCTGAGCGGCAAATTCTTTCTCATTGTCGTTATACATGATGGCGTCATCACACCAGGGCAGGCGACGATAGACACCCAGGTCATCCAGTCCGAGAAAGGGATATTTAATAATATTGAAATAGGGTGAATAGTCGAAATCCTTGGGTGTAAAGAGACGGGGATTGCGTTTAAAAAATCGAATACTGCCATCCTCGCTACGGTCAATAAACGGCAGGATCGGAAAATTCACGGTACTGAATGCTGTAGCCAGCAGGGAGGAGCAGACCGTTCTGGTTGGCTCTCCGGCATTGTGTTCAAAAAGGCTGGATCGCCAGCGTCTGGGTAGCAACCCCCAGGGAAAGAAAAAACGCGCCAGATCGAGCAGCGTGCGTATGTCGTAGTCACTGCCGAGATGTTGAATGGCGTAGTTGATGACCCGTTGAGCATCTGCCGGATCCAGCCCCGTGGGACGACAGATACGCAAATGATCCATTCTGTATTTTGTGATCGGAGAGATGATCGTGCCTTCACCCAGCAACGCCTCAACAATCAACTGCTCTCCCGGATCTCCTTCGTAGTCAGCCCGGATTCTGGCCTGCAGCATCTTGTCATCGATATCAAACAGACGACCGATGTAAAGCGCAGAATGAGTCCAAGAACTCTGCGTGATCAATTTTATGACTTCACTGACCCGGCTGCGCCCCTCTGCCAGTAATACGTCACCCGGTCTCAATTCATAACTGAGCCTCTGGAAGTCACATAGTGGCGAGTTGGGTGGCGGGCCTTCTTTGACCAGCCACTCAGAAATAGAGGCTATGAGTTTACGTACGAGGTACTTCATAATAAATACCTGGTTAAATACTCGGGCATATAATAAGTATAGACCGCCAAATTGCCACGAAGGTTCGGCCCAGGCGTGTTCACTCAGATATATGGGATTGATTCTTGGGTGGATTCAACTAACGGTTGCTGCAGCCTAAATCAACTGGGCGGGGGTCATTGATTTGCAATAAATCGATGTACCAAGGCTAATTCCCTGTATCTTAGAGCAGGCCCAACATCGAACTCAGGAAATAGCGCAGCAACTTCGGATTGACAGGAAAATGCTAGTATACGGCGCCAAGGTTTCAGAAAATCCGTCAATGACCGATATTCCTAGAAGAATAAAATCATAATTCTGAGCCGGACCCTATACATCACTAAGGTTAGCAATGCTTCAGACAATACTTGAGAAGGTTACAGATCCTGAAAGTCTGAATAATATCCTTCATGAGCGCACGGAGCTCCTCTATAAGAATGGGCATTCCTCCAATGTTGCGGTATCCATCGCCAGTATTATTTTGGTCCTCATCCTGTGGGGTGAGGTTTCCGCAAAGATATTGGTTATCTGGTTGACCGGCATGTCACTGGGTGTGATAGCGCGCGCCGGCTTAATTGTCTGGCGATATCGAACGGATCAAATTGAAAACCGTGACGCCGCCTTCTGGGGTAGGCGATATATCATCGCGACCGCACTGCTTGGTATGGGCTGGATGCTGATTGTTATACTGGGTTTTTCGGACGATATCTGGATCAGAATGCTGCTGGTGCTTCTGGTGATTGGGGTCATGTCGGCATCGGTTCCGGTACTGGTCGCCTTTCCCATCACCATGCATTTCTATGCACTGCCCTCAATGGCCGCCATCATCGGACTCTTTGCAATGCAGGGAGACCAAAACAATACCCTATTGGCCGCAGCCTTGTTCTTCTATACCTTACTCATGCTGCGTGCAATGAAGAATCTGCATCATACCCTGATCGAGAATTTACAGATGCGCTTCAAGAACCAGGCTCTGCTGGAGGGCCTGAGTGCAGAAAAAACAAAGACGGATACGCTGAATGCATCGCTCGAAAAAGAGATGGATATACGCAGGTTAGCGCAGCAGGCGCTGGAAAGGCAGCAAGAGGATTTGGAGCAACAGGTGTTGGAACGCACGGCCGAGCTGACCCAGGCCAAAGAGGCTGCCGAGGCGGGGAGCCGCGCCAAGAGCGAATTTCTTGCCACCATGAGTCACGAGATCCGCACCCCGATGAATGGAGTGCTGGGGATGACAGAGCTTCTGTTGGATACCGGCTTGAACGACAAGCAGCGGAAGTTTGCCGAAACCGCATACACTTCGGGTCAAACGCTGCTGGGTATCATCAACAATATCCTCGACTTCTCCAAGATCGAAGCACGCAAACTGAAACTGGAGCAAGCCCCGTTTGATCTGCAGGCTGTGGTCGATGGCGTATTACAAGTCGTATCTGAACAGGCGAGGAAAAAACACCTGGAACTCCTCAGTGACATGCGCTCAAGCCTGCACCGTCAGGTCATTGGCGATGAGGTCCGGCTGCGACAGGTGCTACTTAACTTGACAGGAAATGCGGTCAAGTTCACTGAGCAGGGCGAGATCATCATCACAGTCAGCCTCGTCAATGAGGGTGCTGATGAAATTTTGGTAAGGTTTGATATACAGGACAGTGGAGTCGGCATCTCAGCGGAGAAAATGACGCACATCTTTGATGCTTTCACCCAAGTGGACAGTTCCAGCACACGCAAATTCGAAGGTACGGGGCTTGGATTAGCCATCTCGAAACAGTTGGTCGGCCTGATGGGAGGTGAAATAGGCGTTGAGAGTCGCAAGGAGGGAGGGTCGATATTTTATTTCACAGCCCGTTTCGGCAAACAGACGGAAATCAGCGCCATACCCGACTCGTTCGATCAATTATCTGAGGTGCGGGTTCTGTTGGTGGACGACAATCCATCGACCCGGAAACTGTTGTTAAGAAAGCTTAGCGACTGGGGCATGCAGGCCTTCTCGGCCAGCGATGCTAATGAGGCGCTGAGGCTGTTGCAAGAAGCGGTCCTCAAGGGCAGACCCTACGAGGTGGCGATACTCGATCGCATGATGCCGGGCATGGACGGACTGACATTGGCGAGGCGCATCAAGACGGATCCCAGCATTGCGGATCTCCGGCTTATGATGTTTTCCGCACTGCACCAAGAGTCTGACAGTGCAATCTGGCGTGATGCAGGCATCGAGATCTATCTGAGCAAGCCTGCGCCACTTGATAAGATCCGTGACCAATTAATGCTTCTGATTAAAGACGAGGAGGGGAGACCAAGAGCTATAGCTGCTGAAGTGTCTCGGAGAATGGTCAGTAGGGGGGGAAATAAGTGCGTCTTGGTGGCTGATGACAACCCAGTCAACCTGGTGGTTGCAGAGAACATGTTGGAAATTCTCGGTTTCGAGGTGAAAACCGTGCAAGATGGACGTGCGGCGATGGAGGCGCTCGAAAGAGCCGACTATGACCTGATATTGATGGACTGCTACATGCCGGAGATGGATGGCTTTGAGTCAGCCGCCGCCATACGTCAAAGGGAACAACAGCTGGGCTTCGAGCGAGTCCCCATCATTGCCCTGACGGCCGATGTGCAAAAAGGCATACAGGAACAATGCAGGATCGCCGGCATGGACGACTATCTGAGCAAACCGTTCACCCAGGATCAGTTGGCGGCCATCATTCATCAGTGGCTGCCCCCCCAATCAGGTCTAGTCTGAGTCCCATCACAGCGCGAAAGCTCCGACAGCCCAGATTCCAGTTAGAGAATAACAGCAAGAGCCAGCGAACGAGTTTTGCTTGTTTCCATGTTTGAATGACGGCGGAAGAAAGTGTTTAAGCTCGCCGTTCCCGCAAACCATTACTCCACCAGATACGGCAGGCACCTTCATCCGATACCATACAGGGGCCTATCGGATTGCGGGGTGTACAGGCCTCGCCGTAAAGTCGGCATTGATTGGGATATTTCTTACCCAGCACGACCTGGGCGCAGTCACAGCCTGGGGGCATTTCTCCCGCACGGCGACGTTGTTGATCTGCATAGTCCGGGAAGCGATTACCGACATCCCACTGAGCATATGCCTGGTTCAATTGATAACCAGAAGAGGGGATAGAACCTATACCCCGCCAGTTGGCATCAATTACTTCAAGAGCGGTTTCCAGATGTTTTTTGGCGCCTGGGTTTCCACCTGGTCTGACGAGTTCAGGATAACAATTATCCAAAAACAACCGCTCATCGAGTAACTGTCTGAGCACGGAATAAGTCGCTGCCAGTAGACTTTCCGGGGTAAACCCGGCAATTGCCGATGGTATTTCGTGCTTCTCAACCACAAACCGCCACTCTTCCGGCCCCATGATGGTCGCCACATGTCCGGGTGCAACCAGAGCGTCGAAGCCGGGTGTGCCGGAATCCAGCAGCATGGAGACCGCCGGCCAGGTAAGGCGGCCGGAGAGCAAAATGCTGAGATTATCAGGGATGCCCTGTACCAGTAAGGCTGCCACAGGGGCAGTGGTGGTTTCGAAACCGGCGGCAAAAAAGACCACCTGACGCTCAGGATGAGACTCTGCGATCTGCAGTGCTTCAAGAGGCGAAGCAATCGGCCTGATATCGGCACCCGCCGCATGGGCCTGATCAAGAGAGCGGGGTTCTCCCTTGGGAACGTTGACCGGCACCCGCAGCATGTCGCCGAATGCCACCAGAATGATATCTTCATTCAACGCCAATTGAATCGCCTGATAGACATCCTCTTCGGGACACACACAAACCGGACAGCCGGGACCGGGGATCAGCTCAATGAATTCTGGTAATACAGCTCTTAGACCGGCTTGGGTGATCGAACGCTCATGTCCGCCACAGACGTTCATGATGCGTACCCGCTTTTGCAGTGGCAGGTCCGCAATCCTTGCCAGCCACTGTTTAGCTGACAGCGTCATTTATTTGCTGTCAGCCATGGGCGTGCAGCTGCTTTCCTTCAGGTTGAATCTTTGGTGATGTCGTTTGGCCTGTCGTGCGACGGGTTGCCTGTTGCCGGACTTCATGCTCCAGCCAGCCCAGCCAGTTTTTCATACCTTCACTGTTTTTGGCTGAGAGGATTATTGCCGGCTCGGTGATCGCGAGATCTTTTATGGACTGTTCAGCCCGCTCGGTATTGAAGTCATCCAGAAAGGGCAATAGATCTGCTTTGGTGATCAGGACTTTGTCGGCCGCCCGAAAGATCACGGGGTATTTTGCGGGCTTGTCGTCCCCCTCTGTGACAGATAAGAGGGTGATATTCAGGTGTTGTCCCAAATCAAAACTGGCAGGACAGACTAGATTGCCTACATTTTCGATAAAAAGAATGTCCAGCTGATCGAGATCCATCTGATGCAGTGCATGATGCACCATGTGGGCATCCAGATGGCAGGCAGTACCGGTGGTTATCTGGATGGCGGATACACCTTTTTCTCTGATGCGTCGGGCATCATTTTCAGTTTCCAGATCACCTTCGATGACGCCGATACGGTAGTTATCCTTCAATGCATCGATAGTGGCTTCGAGCAGACTTGTCTTGCCGCTACCCGGGGAAGACATTAGATTGACGGTCAGGACAGCGTGATTATCAAAGTGCTGCCGGTTGTGCGCCGCCTGATGATCGTTCTCGCTGAGCAGGTTTTCAAGTATCTCTATGGCGACCTTTCCATCCTCAGTGTGGGCATGTTTTCCACCCTCTTGCACAAGATGCCTGTTAGCGTCAGTGATGTTGCATCCGCAGGTATCGCACATGATGGATCATCTCCAGTGGAGTTTCAGATAATAAAAACAGTCTAACCGATACGAGACAACTCATCCCGGTTCAATTCAACGCTGGCCAGCAGCAGTTCATCACCAGACAGTAACTGAGTACGATAATCACCGCAGCTAGCACAGATCAGTTTGTTCGGGCTGGCCGTAGTTTCAGCGCCACATTGCTGACAGCGAACTCTTATTGGTTGATCTTCAGTTATCAGTTCCGCACCTGCAGCAATGGAGCCAGCTCGAGCAATGGTAAAGGCCTGTTTTAGAAGATCAGGAACGACGCCGGATAAAGGACCTACGCGAACGAAAATGCGGGTTATCTCCCTGGCGTTTTCTCGTACAGCAATCTCCTCGATTTGTTTCAGTAACGCCTGGCACACAGACAACTCATGCATTAGATAAGCCATCCTCTTTGGCCAGCATCTCATCATAGACCTCCCAAGCGGAGCGGGCTTCCTGTGGCGTCACTTTCTGAATCGCATAGCCGACATGCACGACGACAAAATCGTTGGGCTCCAATACTTCATGCTGGAGCATGAACAGACTGACATCACGCTCTATTCCTTTGGCTTCACAGCGTGCGGTAAAGCCATCGATCTCTTTAATTTGCATGGGGATGCCAAGACACATGATGTAACCTGATAATATTATGTCGTCAAACTTCATTCTCGCAGGGAGTACAAAATTGTCAATTGAATCTGTCCTGATTTTGGGTATCGGCAATACGCTGTTGAGTGATGAAGGGGTCGGAGTGCATGTCGTAAAGCGAATGCAGGCAGACTATGCCGATGACAATTCCATTGAGTATATGGATGGGGGAACCCTGAGCTTCACCCTTGCGGAACCTATCGCCAGAGCGAATGGTTTGATTGTGGTGGATGCGGCGAGAATGAATAGTCCACCTGGTAGCGTAAAGGTATTCCACAATGACGACATGGATACCTATCTGAGTGGCAATCGCCAAAGTGTCCATGAAGTGAGTCTGTCCGATTTGCTGGATATCGCCCGGCTGACAGACAGCCTGCCTGAAAGCCGCAGTCTGGTAGGCATAGAGCCTTTATCGATAGATTGGGGTGAATCATTAAGTGATCAGCTGCAGCATTCTGTCGATAGGGCAGTGACTGAAATACTCGCTATAATCTCGGGATGGGATATTGTTTGTCGAAGAAAATAGAATAACAATCCGTTAATTAGAAAATTAGCTGATTTTGAGACTCTTATTGACCCAGGTCATTACCTGAATCGGCTAAGGACTATAATCTTTTATTAAACTAACCAGCACGGTGTTCAAGATGCAAAAACTGCAGGACATCGAAGTGCGTACGGAAACACCGCCAATTCACACTTCCCATCATGGGAACGCTATACCTATCCTGCATGAAATTCTGCACGCCATGCAGAGGCTGAACAATCAGGGGAAGCCAACGGTCATAGACCTTCGTTCCATACCTTTCGGCCCAGGTGATGAAGAGCAACTGCTCAAGATGCTCGGACGCGGCGAGATTGAGGTAAAACTTGATTCTCTGGGCGTCAGTGATATCTGGGAGAGCCGCTATCATGGTGTTTGGGTCATCGAGCATAAGAATACCGTGGATGAGCGGATTGCGCTCCAGATTGAGGTAACTCATGTACCCGAGATACTCCAATCGCAAAAAATGGATATTTCCGATTCTATTTCCCGGCTTATTGATCAATTAGATGAGGGTGCTGATACAACCGGCCTTTAGGAGGCATGATGGCTGCTACAACAGGCTTGAACAAGACATTGGGTGAATATTTGCGGGAACGGGGGGTCTCGCGTCGTGGATTTCTCAAATTCTGTACCGCCACGGCATCCATGATGGCGCTACCACCCAGCATGGTATCCGCAGTTGCCGAAGGGTTGGAAAAAACCAAAAGGCCGTCGGTGATCTGGCTGTCATTTCAGGAATGTACCGGCTGTACGGAATCCTTGACCCGCAGTCATGCCCCGACTGTGGAAAATCTCATCTTTGATCATATTTCACTCGACTATCACCACACACTGCAGGCCGCTGCAGGCGATGCAGCAGAGGCAGCCAGAGAAACGGCCATGCATGAAAACTATGGCAAATATCTGGTCGTGGTAGATGGCTCCATTCCCCTGAAGGATCCCGGCTTTTCGACCATTGCGGGCATCAGTAACCTGGATATGCTGGAGGAGACAGTGGCCGGCGCTGCCGCTGTAGTGGCGGTGGGTAGCTGCGCGGCTTTTGGTGGTCTGCCCCATGCCAGTCCAAATCCGACCGGGGCAGTCTCTGTTTCCGAGATCGTGAAAGACAAGCCGGTGGTCAACGTATCAGGTTGTCCTCCTATCCCAACGGTTATCACGGGTGTTCTGGCGCACTTTCTGACATTTGGCTCACTGCCTGAGTTGGATGCCTTGGGTCGTCCCAAGGTTTTCTATGGCAACAGCATCCATGATCGCTGTTACCGTCGACCGTTTTACGACAAGGGGCTGTTTGCCGAGACCTTCGATGATGAAGGCGCGCGAAAAGGCTGGTGTCTCTATCGCCTGGGTTGCAAGGGGCCGATGACATACAACGCCTGCGCCACTGCGAAGTGGAATCAGGGAACCAGTTGGCCGGTCGAATCCGGACACGGTTGCCTGGGTTGTTCCGAGCCTGATTTCTGGGATGCAGGAGGATTTTACAATGCCTTGTCGATTCCAGACAGCGATGTATCACGAAATATGGGATATGGTGTCGCAGCCGGGGTGCTGGTTGGCGCAGCTACCGGGCTGTTAAATCGTAAAAAGAGAGAAGAAGCTGCAGCGAAGCATGAGACTGTCACCATCAACGATCTGGATCAGTCCCAATGAGTACTTCCATCGATTTCTTGTTGTGGGTTAAAGGCCCGGCTTTTGATGTTGCGTTGGCGGTTTTTATTCTCGGCATCATGGTTCGCCTGTTTGAAGTGTTGATGTTGGGGCGTAAGCCTGACCTGTCAGAAGCCAGGGGCAGCACGCTCGGCCCAGGGCTGAGAACCGTACTGACACGTACCTTGCCGGAGACCGGTAGTTTAAAACGTTCACCCTTTACCGTTATCGGTGGGTATATCTGGCATATCGGCTTCCTGATCTGTCTGCTGTTGTTCATTCCACATATCGAGATGTTGAATGCAACGTTAGGTATCAAGTGGCCAGGATTGCCGAATCATATTGTGGATGCAGTCAGTGCAGTGACGATTGTGACGCTCATAGCCATGCTGGTGGACCGCCTGCTTCATCCCGTCAAAAGGTTTTTGAGTGGTGCTGAGGATTATCTGGTTTGGGTGGTTACTTTCCTGCCATTGCTGACAGGGTATTTTGCATTTCATCGCATGATCGATCCTTATCCTCTGGTGCTTGGGTTACATATCCTCAGTGTCGAGTTGCTGATGGTTGTCTTTCCTTTCACAAAGCTGATGCATGCGATTACCTTCTTGATTGCCCGCTGGTACAACGGTGCTATCGCAGGTCGCAGAGGAGTGCAGTCATGAGTGGTGCAACCCTTGAGAGAGGTCTAAACGCCTTTCGTGAACAGATCGATGCGCCCGTCGCAGCTTTCTTTTCCAGCTGTGTAAACTGTGGGCTGTGTGCAGAGGCCTGTCTTTTTTATACAGAGACGGAAGACCCGAAATATACGCCGATCAATAAATTGGAACCCATGCGCCGGGTTTGGGAGCAGGAATATACGCTATGGGGTAAATTAAAATCCATGCTTGGACTGGCGGAGCCGGTTACCAATGAGCTTTTAGCGGAGTGGGAAACCCTGATCTACGATGCCTGCACGCTTTGTGGAAGATGTTCCATGGTTTGTCCTGTGGGTAACGATATCAGTTATATGATACGTAAGGCGCGGGAAGGTTTTGTTGCGGCCGGTTATGCACCGGAAGGAATGAAGTCGGCGAGCAGGCGGGCCATCACCATAGGTAGCCCGATGGGAGTCAAATATGCAGCCCTTGCGGCACAGATCAAGCATATTGAGGCGGATACCGGGCTGACTATACCCGTGGATGTGGAAGGCGCCGATTACATGGCGCTATTGTCATCGATGGAGATCATGAATTTCCCTGAATACATAGAGGCCCTGGCCCGCATCTTCAAACAGGCGGAAGTCTCATGGACCATCTCTTCCGAGGCATTTGAGGCAACCAACTCCGGCATCCAGATAGGCTCCAGCGACATTGCTCGGGAACTGGTTAGCCGAGTTGTGACCGCTGCCGAAAAACTCAAGGTAAAAAATGTCATCAGTCCTGAGTGCGGCCATGCATATTTTGCCATCCGCTGGGAAGGCCCCAACCTGATTGGCCGGCCTTACACTTTCAAGGTTGTGCATATTCTTGAATTGCTTGAAGAGCTGCGAACCAGTGGCAGATTGAAAACCAAGGGCGCCGAAGATGCCAGACTCACTTTTCATGACCCTTGTCAGATTGTCCGCAAGGGCGGGGTGCTCGAGCCTCCCCGTAACCTGTTGAAGCAGGTTTCGAGTAATTTTGTCGATATGGCTGATGCCCGTGAAATGAACTGGTGTTGTGGAGGCGGTGGTGGCGTGAGCGCGAATGAACGTGCCGATGAACTGCGCATCAAGGTCTTTGCACGCAAGAAAAGCCAACTGGATGAACTCAATGTGGATACATTGGTAACTGCCTGCGCCAATTGCCGCTTGATTCTGGAAGAGGGCCTGGAGGAGTACCACATGGAACTTCCAGTCGTTGGATTGACCGAAATGCTGGCCGAGCATTTGGTTGAAGATAAGTGATTTTTTCTTTTTACAGTGTTGTGTAAAACCATCACAACTACTGGAGACGAATAAAAATGAGCGAACGTGTTGTTGTTGATCCTATCACCAGAATAGAAGGGCATCTGCGCATCGAGGCCCAAATGGAAGGCGAGCAAATAGCCAGCGCCTACTCATCCGGTACCATGGTCCGGGGCATCGAGGTTATCCTGAAAGGCCGGGATCCGCGGGATGCATGGGCTTATGCTCAACGTATTTGTGGCGTTTGTACATTGGTGCATGGCATTGCCTCTGTTCGCTCAGTGGAAAATGCGCTGAACTATCAGATTCCACAAAATGCAGAGCTGATTCGCAATCTGATGATTGGCGCGCAGTATATCCATGATCACGTGATGCATTTTTATCATCTCCACGCTTTGGACTGGGTCGATGTGGTGTCAGCGCTCTCAGCAGACCCGGCTAAGACATCAGAACTGGCTCAATCCCTCAGCAACTGGCCCAAGGCATCCCCCGGCTATTTCTCGGATATGAAGAAAAAGCTGAAGGGATTTGTGGAAGCGGGTCAGCTTGGCATCTTTGCCAAGGCATACTGGGGGCACTCTGTATACAAACTGCCTCCAGAAGCCAATCTGATGGCGGTGACGCATTATCTGGAAGCCCTCTCATGGCAAAGGGACGTTGTTCAGCTGCATACTATTTTCGGTGGAAAAAACCCACACCCCAACTTTGTTGTCGGTGGTGTCGCTTCACCCATCGATCTGAACTCTGATTCTGCGATCAATGCGAAAAAGCTATCTCAGGTGCAAAATGTCATCAACAAGATGCGGGAGTTTACCGATCAGGTTTATGTGCCGGATACCCTCGCCATAGCAAGTTTTTACAAGGATTGGGGAGAGCGTGGTGAAGGTCTGGGTAATTTTCTCTGCTATGGGGATCTGCCCGGAACCAGTATGAGTGATCCGGATAGTTATTTTCTGCCTGCAGGGGTTATTCTGGATCGTGATCTCAGCACAGTTCACCCCCTGGATTTAAATAGTCCGGATGAGATACAGGAGTCTATATCACACTCCTGGTATGACTACAGTGAAGGAAAGGATGTTCCATTGCACCCCTACGATGGTGAAACAAATCTCAATTACACGGGTCCCAAACCACCCTATAAACACCTCAATGTTGAAGAGTCTTATTCTTGGCTCAAATCACCAAGATGGAAAGGGAAGTCGATGGAGGTTGGCCCCCTGGCGCGTGTTTTACTGTTGTATGCGAACGGCCATGAACAGACCAAAGAGCTGGTCGATATGACCTTATCAAAACTGCAACTGCCTACCCGAGCACTTTTCTCGACCCTTGGACGAACCGCCGCACGCACCCTTGAGACGAAGATCATCGCTGATGCGATGCAGGGTTGGTATGATCAGTTGATCGCCAATATAAAAGCGGGTGATACCAGAACTTTCAATGAGTCGATGTGGGAGCCCTCCACATGGCCAAAACAGTGCCAAGGTGTTGGTTTCATGGAAGCGCCCCGCGGTGCATTGGGTCATTGGATCGTGATCGAAGACGGCAAGATTGCCAATTACCAGGCGGTGGTGCCCAGTACCTGGAATGCCGGACCTCGTGATGCGCAGGGTGTGCCTGGAGCCTATGAAGCCGCTCTGCAGGATAATCATCAGCTAGCTGATGTTAAACAACCAGTAGAGATTCTACGAACCATCCATAGTTTTGATCCCTGCATTGCTTGTGCGGTACACCTGTCTGATGAAGATGGCGAGGAGATGTTGCGGGTAAAAGTAACATGATTGGATACGGATGAAGCAGCCCGCCTGGTTATGGAAGTTTTAAGGGGAGAGCCAGATAAATGATGTTGGTGGTTTATTTGGAGAAAATGCTCAGGCTTTAAACGCGGTTACTATGAAGCCCTTCACAGGGGTTCCTCCCTCATTTCTGAGTGCATCTGTTTTGATACTCTCAACACGCATGCCGGCATCTTGAATAGCTTTAGCGATGTACTCTTGCGTATGGCTATACCGTCCATGTGGATTGAGGTGGTAAGTCTCCTCAGGTGCAGGGTCAATGGCTTCTTCCAATGTAAAAATCAGCAACCCATTTTTTCTCAAGGCAGCTGACGCGGCTTGAAAAGCATGGGTTAGGTCTCCAAAATAACAAAGCGTGTCGGCAGAGGCGATCAGGTCAAAGGCATCTGGTTTTTTGCGCATAAACTCAGTGAGCTCTGCAATCTCAAGCTCATTATAGATGCCACGCCCTTTGGCCTTGTCGATCATACCTTTTGACAGGTCCACGCCAACCAGGTGTTGGGCATAGTCACGAATCAAGATACCCAAAAGACCAGTGCCACATCCCGCATCGAGAATAGCCAGTTGATTATCCGGTTCATTCAGTTGTGATTTAATTGCAGAAAGTACAAGCTCGGGTGCGCGATATTCGAGGCGCTTCAGGACATCGTCAAAACTACCTGCAAAGATATCAAATGTCTCAGCCACAAAGGCATCGGAAGCTCGATCAGGGATCTCCTTTCCTGAGCAAGCCGCAAGCAAGTGTTGTGCTGTGGGGTTGTCAGGATCAAAAGAGAGCCATTGTTTATAGACGGCGACAGCCTCATCGAATTTACGCTCACGATAGAGCATGCGACCCAGACTTTTATAGGCAGTGGAAATATAGGTAGCAGATTCTTCCGGCTCGATCAGCTTAATCGATTCACGATATGCATCGATTGCCTCATCATATCGTTCAAGCTTTTTCAGGACATTGCCAAGATTGTGGTAGGCTTGAGAGTGTTTTGGCGCAAGCTCAATGGCGTGTTCCAGAGAAGTCAGCGCTTCTTTGTAACGCTTATCATCCTTTAATACTGCTCCCAAATTACAGAGTGCGTTGGCATTTTCAGGATCGATTTTCAGGCATGCCTGATAGGCTTCTGCTGCTTCTCCCGGCTTACCGGTTTCTTTTAAAACATTCCCCAGGTTGTTGTGAAAATCAGGATGTTTCGGATTGACAGAAATTGCTTTTCGTATCAGATCTAAAGCTTTACCACTTTCTCCTTGTTGGTGTGAGAGCACACCAAGGAAATGTAATGCATCGGGATGTTGAGGATTGATATCCAATACCTGTTGATAGATGGTATTCGCCTCATCTAAATGCCCATCCTGATGAAGTCTGATTGCAATTGAGATGGCTTCATCAAGCGTCACACGCTTTTCAGCTGATCGATTCTTTTTTGCATCTGCTCTTCGTTGTTTTCGGTTCATAATGGATTTGATGGAATAATAAAATAGTAGTCAAGCCTTACGTCCAGCACGATATCCTGATTTATATCCTGCTCTATAAGCGCCATTAAGCAGAGAAGTATAATGAGATGCGCTTTGGGAATCCCTGCATACCATGACAATCTGTCCTGTGGGCGATATCACCTCATGGTTCCCGTCATTTTTCCTGGAGTGATAGACCAATTCGAAATCGTTCATTGATCAGGTGCCCGCTTATTAGAGGTAAGGTGAATTAGTCAGGTGGGGAAGAATATCCCATCATCCGGTGCAGGGACGAGCCTTGCGTTGCGCTCAGCCTCGCTCTTCAAATCTTGCTCAATGCGTTTTCTTTCTTCCAGGCTGTCGGCAGCTTTCCAAGCATTTTGTTTTTTGCCGACACTATATCGTTGTCGCAAGTCCAGGAATCCATAGGTGGAGTGCTTATAATGCGCTCGGATGGGCAACCCAGTTTCCACGCAAATGGGGTTTTCGTGTTTAGTGAGATTTTCTGCTTCGATGTCCTGTGTGTTCGCAAGCCTAGTCGCCCAGGCAGAATCCAGGGGCGCATTGCCTTTAAAGTACTGCGTGACATGCCCAAGTTCGTGGAACAGCACGATCCAAGAGGGCATCTTGGCTTGAGTGACACGTACTACGGTAACTTTGTTTCGCGCGCTCCGTACCTTGTAGTGGTAAATATAGCCCTTGCGCTCACGATAGCTCATAGGCGTAATGTCACCTGAGGAGTTGATATGGACTCCTTTGACATCACCAAAATAGTCGAACTGGTAGTTGGGGTTCCAGAGCACCACTGGCCTGAGAATCGTTGTAGTTCCGAAAATGTTACTGTAGTGTCCCCTCGCTCTGACGGCATCGACGCCACTACGGTCTTGCTCGGTCAGCATTTGTCCAAAGTTTTCGCCTTGGCCAAGAATAATGACATCGAAGTCGCGTTCCGACTTCTCGAGCCACGTCCAAATTCGGTGTGCTGTAGCCGACTGCTTTATACCTTCAAAAACAGCAATCTTGAAACCCATCTTATTGGGGCCTTCCAAACGTTGGATCGCCATGGTTGCCTCCTATTATTGGATCAGACGTGATTGAAATTTACCCAACCATCCGAAATAACAATCTGTTTATTCAAAACTGTAGCCAAATTCACCTTCTTCGACAGCAACATGTACACGCTTAACTGGATTGCCTTCCATCATTCGTTTGAGTAATTCTGCACTGATGCTGGGTAAGACAGTATTCGTCAGAATGGCATCAATCATGCGTCCACCACTCTCCAGTTCGGTGCAGCGGTCTGTGATCAGTTTGATCACTTCATCATCGTAACTGAATGGGATCTTGTGATTATCCAGAATGCGTTTTTTGATTCGGCCCAACTGAAGTTTGGTAATTGCATTAATGACTTCATCACTCAGAGGATAGAATGGAATAACGACCAGGCGTCCGAGCAGAGCAGGGGGGAATACTTTGAGCAGAGGTTCACGCAGTGACTTTGCAATACCTTCAGGTTCCGGCATCAGTTCGGGATCTTTGCACAAGCTCGTGATCAAATCAGTGCCGGCGTTGGTGGTAAGCAGAATCAGCGTGTTTTTGAAGTCAATGACACGACCCTCGCCATCTTCCATCCAGCCTTTGTCGAAGACCTGAAAGAAGATCTCGTGTACATCGGGATGTGCTTTTTCCACCTCATCGAGCAGTACCACACTGTAAGGTCTGCGTCGTACAGCTTCTGTGAGCACCCCGCCTTCGCCGTAACCGACATAGCCGGGAGGAGCGCCTTTCAGTGTTGAAACGGTATGTGCCTCCTGATACTCGCTCATGTTGATGGTTATGATATTCTGCTCGCCGCCGTAGAGGGCTTCAGCCAGGGCCAGAGCGGTTTCTGTTTTACCTACACCGGATGTACCGGCCAACATAAAGACGCCAATTGGTTTGTTTGGGTTGTCCAGGCTTGCCCGGGAGGTTTGGATACGCTTGGCAATCATTTCCAGGGCGTGATCCTGACCAATGATGCGGCGTTTTATGATCCCAGCAAGATTGAGAACGGTTTCGATCTCATTCTTGACCATGCGCCCGACAGGAATGCCGGTCCAGTCCTGCACCACGGAGGCCACGGCCTGCCCATCGACGGAGGGTAGAATCATCGGCGTCTCACCCTGTAGCTGATGGAGCTCTGATTGCAGGTCTCGGAGTTTGGTCAGTAATTCATCACGTTGCTCCTCCGGTGAAATTGCGGCCTCGCTATCTTCAGTCTCAGCATCGGCAGCTTTTTCCAATTCGCTTCCCGTGCCTTCGACTTTGTCCGTTTGACCACGGAGTTGGCCGCGAATCTCAAGAATACTCTCAACAAGATCTTTCTCGCTGTTCCAGCGTTCATCCAGTTGGCTGAGATTTTCCTGCTCAGCTTGGAGTTTCTCCGCCACAATCTCTTCACGGCTCGTGGTATCGACGCCAACATCCTTTTCCCGATTGATGATTGCAAGCTCAGTCTCGAGGGCCTGGATACGTTTCCGGGCATCATCCACTTCAGCGGGTACAGCGTATTGACTGATGGCCACGCGGGCGGATGCAGTATCCAGCAGACTGACTGATTTATCCGGTAATTGACGTGCGGGTATATAGCGATGTGAGAGTTTGACCGAGGACTCCAGAGCCTCGTCGAGGACCTGAACCTTGTGATGATTCTCCATGGTAGACGCCACGCCTCGCATCATCAGTATTGCCTTCTCTTCAGAGGGCTCTGCTATTTGAACCACCTGAAAACGCCGGGTCAGGGCAGGGTCCTTCTCGATATGTTTCTTGTATTCCGCCCAAGTTGTTGCCGCCACAGTTCGCAATGTGCCACGCGCCAGTGCAGGTTTTAAAAGATTGGCTGCATCCCCTGTACCTGCCGCACCCCCAGCGCCCACCAGGGTATGCGCCTCATCGATGAACATGATGATCGGCTTTTCAGAGGACTGCACCTCCTGGATAACCTGTTTCAGCCTGTTTTCAAATTCGCCTTTCATGCTGGCGCCAGCCTGCAGCAGTCCGACATCCAGAGATCTCAAGGTGACATCCTGCAGGGGAGGGGGGACATCTCCCACTGCAATCCGTTGCGCAAAACCTTCGACGACTGCGGTTTTTCCCACACCTGCCTCACCGGTCAGGATCGGATTGTTCTGCCGCCGGCGCATGAG
The DNA here is from genome assembly GCA_039714735.1 of Pseudomonadota bacterium. GTDB lineage: Bacteria > Pseudomonadota > Gammaproteobacteria > Chromatiales > Chromatiaceae > JASJBU01. The sequence continues at coordinate 14,330 of JBDLIT010000004.1, read as the reverse complement.
AATATCGACAATCTGACGGATCTCTTCATCCCGGCCGACAATAGGATCCATCTTACCCGAGCGAGCCTCTTCCGTGAGATCCACAGTAAATTGTCTTAATGCCTCCTGCTTTCCCATTTGCGCGGGCGCCATGGCGCCACTGGCCTCACCAGGAACCGCACCTCCGCCTACCTGAAAGCCATCAGTTGCGTGTAAAGACTCTTCAGGTGACCCCGCTATCACTTCGTCGAAGCGATCGGTCAGGGTATCCAGTTTGATTTTCTCGAATTCCTTTGATATTCCAAGAAGGGCATGGGTGAGATTTTTGGTTTTCAGAATACCGACAATCAGATATCCGGTACGGATCTGGGATTCACCAAACATCAGGGTTCCATAGACCCAGCCGCGCTCCACCGCTTCTTCGATATGTGAAGAGAGATCCGAGATGGAGGTCGAGCCTCTGGGCAGGTTGTCCAGGGTTTCAGTGATATCCCGCGCCAGATGGGAGGGCTCAATATTGAACTGTTTTATGATGTGATGAAGGTCTGAATCCTGCAGCTGAAGTATTTGATGGATCCAGTGTACGAGTTCCACATAAGAGTTGCCCCGCATCTTGCAGAAAACCGTGGCGCTCTCGATGGCCTTGTAACCTACACGGTTGAGTTTCCCGAACAGGGCAACGCGACTGATGTCAGACATCACAATATCCCCTCGTTGGTTGAGTTTAGTTAATTGGATTTTTACTCTAAGTATAGAATCTCAGTGAATTAATTGAGCTTGAATAATGGATTCAGCAGTAAATCATCCATATCCCTATCAGGCAGTCCATCCACCATCTTAGTGGTCCAGCCGAGTTGCCTTTCCTCGCCCAACCTCAGTTCAGGCACCTCCTTTTTTTTGAGTATGAGGTTTAGATCCCAGCTCAAGTCATCACCGATATAATTTCTGACGATGGCTTTTAAATGTTTTAATCCGTCCCCGCCGGGTAGGAATCGTTCATAGTCAATCAAGTTGAGCGGTCCCAGACTAATTCTGAATTTACTCTGGCAGTCCCATACGGCTTCACCCAAGATGGCTGTCATGCCCAAGATTCCAGTCTCTCTCGATTTGCCTAGCAGTAATCGGGCGTCTCTCGGCAGAGTCAACCAATGGCCGATAAACTCGTCAATAGAGACAGGTAAGTTGAAAAAATCAGACAAGATAGCTTTCAGTCCTCCTGAATTTCTGGTCTGGCAGGACATCCAACCCGCATAGTGAAACTTCGCATTATCCGGCATAGCATCACGTTCACTCAGGGATGGTATGCCGTAGCCACAGGTGGCTCCAATGTATTTCGCAAACTGATCGCTGTCCGGACGATCAAAACTGACAGCGGGCCTGGCGTTGGCCCAGCTCCTGTAGAAAAGGGAGAGAAACCGATGATGAAAAATATCTGCAAATCGTGAAAACGTAGAATCGTCAGAATTACGCAAACGATCTCTGGCGTAGTCTGTCAGGTGCAGTGGCAAGGGACCATTGGGTCCAAACAAACCAAAGAACAGGACTTCCATGAGTGATGCCTTGCCTTCCTTCCCGATTTCAAAACCGGAGAGTGTGGATGGCGCGAAGGCGAGTGATGCTTGTTGAGAAAAACGCACAGGTTCGTCAGCAGGACGCAGGGCTTCGCCAACCCTGGGATTATCAGGGTGTACGCATTCCAGCAGTCGGACTGCCCAGTAAAAGTCATAATTATATGGCTCATCATGCAGTTGGCGCTGCAGCTCTAGAGCACGTGTTGCTGTCCGGTGCGTAATGGCCATCGCATAATTTCTCCCCGTTCCTCAGTTTTAAGGACGGTCTGGGTGTAGGAGTTCATCGAGACATATCGAGCAAAGAATTGTTCCAGTACTGCGCCTAAAAGAAAAACTCCGGTACCCTGGAAGGCGCTCTCGTCCAGTGTCAAACTGATCTCAAGACCGCGCCCAAGCGCCAGAGGTCCGGTAACAGGCAGGCGCCGCACCACCGATTCTGAAGATATACTTCTTACTCCATCGATTTGATTTCGAATCGGTGCTTCACCAACATCACTGTAGAGAGCGAGCATCTCACGCAAAGCCGATGCACCCTCTGCCCCATCATTGTCGATCAGGGATAGATAATTGAGAGACAGATGACTGACCAGTCGCCAAGTGACATCGCCTTCAGCCCAGGAGGGTTTGGGGCGGCTGGGTCCCACTATACATCTCACACTATCTACAGGTGCGCCTGATTCCAAGGTGAAGTCGGTCTTTCCTTTCCCGATTGGCATCTGTAAAGGCAGGTCACGGTTGGTGCAGAGTGTGTTCACGCCTAATTGACGCAGATCTGATCGATAGGGCGCCTCATGGGCATCAACCAATGTGATAAAGATTTCACTGCCAATGTAGCTGGATCTGGGTCCGCTACGGCGTTGATGTGAAGATAAGACACGCGGTTCTCTGCGTGATGCATAAAAGGCCTGTTCCGGATGCTGGGCGGCAAGGCTATTGGATGCGTAGAAGGGAAGAAACCGTTGTTCACGTTCCATTCCCGTTCCATAGCCGTTTACACTGGTAATCGAATGGACTTCAAAGTCCATTGGACGTGTTCTATCCGGAACCAGATGATGTTCATTGGCTTTATTGGCCAGATGAATACGGTCACATTGCTTCGGAAAGAGGTTGACCACTGGTACTGAAAACAGCGAGAAATTGGTTTTATTGACGACCTTTTCCAGGGATGGATGGCTCTGGTTGAGCAGAATAATTATTTCAAGCTCGTTATAAGAACAGCGCTTTACTGCCTTCTCTAGGCCGTTAAGAGCCACGAACATGTAGCGGGCAGGAAAAGCAAAATATTCGTGTATCAGGCGATAGCCATGGAACGAGCGGGGGCCAAATGGTAACAATGCCTCTGCATCATCAAACCCAAGGGGAGTGATGGGAGAGTTTTCTATCACTTCCTGCCAGGGCGCCGGACTCTTGGTTGGTCTTACCACGACTGCCAGGCTGTTTCCCAGCAACTGTTCGTATAGGTGCATGGGAAGCTCATCCACACCCTGCAGGTAGATGGGTAGATTATTCAGGGCCAGTTTGTTGAATGTCAGTCCTGCGGTGCAACGCAGTTTTAAGCGGATGGCTGCCTTGGCCCCTGGAATGTCTGGTAGTTCTTTGCCGGTAAATGTAGTCAGGTATTCAGCTTCATCGAGCTCCAATGGCCATAATGTTGTGTCGTGAGCCGTTCGATATTCACAAGAGGTTTGTTCACCCTTACCCAGCAGACTGCGTAGTGCTGTGTTGCGGGGCACAATAAAACCTTCAGCCAAACCACCCTCGGTCAGGTCAGGTTGTAGCTTGGCCACCGCAATGGAGGGTGTTGGTGAAAGATAATGCGGATAGACAGCTTCCAGCAGATGTTGGGTAAACTTTGGGAATTCTGCATCAAGTTTGAGTTGAATACGCGCCGCGAGAAATGCGAAACCTTCCAATAGCCGCTCAACATAGGGATCGGCGCAATCAAACCCCTCAAGCCCGAGACGACCGGCAATCTTGGGGTATTCCTTGGCGAACTCGCCGCCCATCTCCCGGATGTATTGAAGCTCTTTGTTGTAATATTTAAGTAGGCGGGGATCCATCAGCCGCTGCTCCGGCCGGAATATTCGGTAACACTCACGTCGCCTATCTCGAGATCGATCTCGGTTTTCATATACATGTGTAGCGGGACCGGGTCGGCCCAGAGATCCGCTTCCACATCAAAAGTCATCGCATTGTGATTCATTCTGCTTTCAGCAACTTTCAATCTGACCCGGACACTTTTGCGAATCAGACGAGGCTCGTAATCGAGAATGGCCTGCCTCAAGAGTCTTTCCAGAGAGTGGATCTCAACACTTGAGGCTGTATGACCCGCGAGATCCGGCATGCCGTAATTAATAACCGAATGTTCGAGTTCGGGATAGTGGCTCAAATCCTGGATGGCGCTGAGATTCACGGTGTTGAAAAGCCAGCGTAAGTCCCGCAACACACAGTCCCTTAACTTTTTTATAGTGAGTACACGCTGGTCACGAGATTCCTGTTTGCGTTCAGGATGATCATCGGTCAACCGATCAAGCAGTGACGGCTGCAGCCGCTCTTTTTGGGTGAGACCGACCAACTGCTGTTATTCCTCAGCTTCGATTTGTTCAGTAACGGACTCACCCGCAGCTTCTGCAGAATCAAGCTTAATCTCTCGTATATCCATTAGCGGATAATCTGCCGTATCGGTGGTCAGCATACGCTGTCCCAGCCCGAGATAGAGATCAGTGCCTTTATCGATCCATTCTGTTTTACGGCTCATTAACAGAAGTGGATCTTCACTGGTCTGGGTCTCGGGATATCGGGTGGGAATCAGCCCTACTGTTTCACCCCCGTTGCTCCAGGTAAAGTACGCCGGCATCCAGACGATATCACGCAGGTCGGCAGGTTCTTCGATATTGATCGTTCGAATCTGATGTAGCGGCACCCAATAGTATTGGCCATTGATCACAGCCTCGAGGATCGGGCCCAACCTTCCATCCGCATCAGCTATCCAGGAAAATGGGACGCCATCGATGGTTCCATTGGTCGCCGGGGCTGCCTCGAATGCCTTGTTTCGGATCTCTTGGGATTCAGCAATCTTTCCTTCTGCGGTGAGACGCAGGGCTTCTGCCATCAATGCAACCCATTCCTGGGGTTGTCCGAAGAGAAGAGGGGTCCTTGCGCCATTGAAAATTTCTGTTCTCAGAGCTTCACAGCGCAAGGCTTCACGATAGGTCTGAACCATCGCCAGGGTGCCATCATCGAGTTCGGCAACCACATTAAGCTGGTTCATGGCTCGATCCCATTCACCTAACACAGAAAGCAACTGAAAGAGAAACGTGCGGTATTCAGGGTTCGAGGGTGTTTTCCTTACCTGGTCCTGTAGTTTGGCCAGGGCTTCCTTAGGATTACCTTCCCGAAGGATCTCATCGGCAAGCATATTTTTCATTCCAAATGGCCAAGGGTGGCGAGAGGGTTTCTCAGCACCCAAAGAAGGAACTGGTCCCCCGCGGAGGAGGGACCGTTGCAGTAAAAAAACAGGATAGATCAGAGTTTAACGTTAGCCGCAATGTCCCAACCATATTTGACCGGGCCGCCATCCTTTGAACCATCCGGTTTTTGCGGTTGATACTCAGTCTTAACCGAACCGAAATTCAGTGTAACATTCTCCGTCAAGCGGTCTTCGCCACCACTGCCACCTGTTGAGATAGAGGTAACGATGACGTCGGTCATGGTGATAACCAGGTATTCCAGTGGATTATCACCACCCGCCTTGCGTACGGTCAGTAGAGCCTCTTTGTACTGTTTGCCGCTGCTGCAGTACTCCATAAGCACAGAGCTTGATTTGTCGATCCACTTGGTAAAGGAAAGATCTTGAATTGAGACCTTACCGCCACCGCCACCACCACCTGCATGCATGGTGCCGGATTGTGACATGCCCCAACTCCAGGACAGCACGTCAATCTCTTCCTTGTGGGTCTTATCCTGCGCTTCTCCCTTTACGCTATCAATCTTGATAAACATATCAACAGCCATGACTTGTCTCCTTTTCAGTGGTAGATGGTTATCTCTCTCATATCAGCCAAACTTAGCAGTGAGTTTAGTGTCTGGCTGTAGTGATTCACATTGTCTATTGTTATGCGATTTAATTAACCTGCCTTGGCGGAGGGCAGCTTGGACACAAGCCGCAAAGAAACCGTTAGGCCTTCCAGTTGATAGTGTGGACGCAGGAAGAATTTAGAAGTGTAGTACCCTGGATTGCCTTCAACTTCCTCCACGACGACTTCCGCTGCTGCTAGAGGGTGTTCTGCCTTGGTTGTTTCGGACGAATGCTCCGGATCACCATCGACATATTGCAAAATCCAATCCTGCAGCCAACGTTGCATATCCTCCCGTTCCTTGAAGGAGCCGACCTTGTCACGCACGATGCATTTCAGATAGTGCGCAAAACGGCAGGTGGCAAATAAGTAGGGGAGGCGGGCTGCCAGATTGGCATTTGCCGTGGCGTCAGGGTCCTCATATTCAGCAGGTTTCTGGAGGGATTGCGCACCGATGAACGCGGCAAAATCAGTGTTTTTCTTATGTATGAGTGGCATGAAACCATTCTTTGCGAGTTCTGCTTCACGCCGATCACTGATCGCAATCTCTGTGGGGCATTTCATATCGACCCCACCGTCGTCAGTTGGGAAAGAGTGTGCAGGCAGACCTTCTACCGCACCGCCAGACTCAATTCCCCGGATACGCGAACACCAGCCATACATCTTGAACGAACGATTGATATTGACGGCCATCGCATAGGCTGAGTTAGCCCAGGTGTACCTACTATGATTGGCATCGCCGGTATCTTCCTCGAAATCGAATTCATCAACCGGGTCCGTTTTCGCGCCATAGGGAAGACGCGAAAGGAAACGTGGCGCTGTCAGACCGAGATATCTTGCATCATCAGATTCCCGCAGTGAGTTCCATGCCGCGTATTCCGGGGTCTGAAATATTTTTGTCAGGTCACGCGGATTGCTGAGTTCCTGCCAGGAGTCCATCTGCATCACAGATGGGCTGGCGCCGGTAATAAAGGGGGCGTGAACCGCAGCTGATACCTTGGCCATCTCGCCGAGTAGTTCAACATCCGGAGCACTTTGATCAAAGTGATAGTCGCCTACAAGACAGCCATAGGGTTCACCACCAAACTGACCATACTCTTCTTCGTACAACTTTTTGAAGATGGGGCTCTGATCCCAGGCTGTTCCTTTGTATTTCTTGAGGGTCTTGTGCAGATCCTTTTTGGAGATGTTCATGACGCGTATCTTGAGCATCTCATCTGTTTCAGTATTGTTGATCAGGTGATGCAGGCCACGCCAGGCGCCTTCCAGCTTCTGGAAGTCTTCGTTATGCAGGATCTGATTAACCTGCTCTGTCAGGCGTTTGTCGATCTCCGCAATCATCTCGCGGATAGTCACCGTAACATCTGCCGATACCGTTACTGAGGAGGCAATTGCCTGTTCCGCAAGGGTTTGGACGGCCTGTTCCACTTCTTCTTTGGCTTGCTCTGATTTTGGGCGTATCTCTTTGTTTAGCAGTGAGGCAAAATCACCGGCTTCAAGCGCTTCACCAGCTTCTTGTGCTTGTGCTTCAGTATCCATTTCGGCCATAGCTTAACCCTCCTCGGAGCCGGAATCATCGGAATCTTCCGGCTTAGGCGCAGAGGCCAGAGATTGCAACAGGGTAGGATCATTCAACGCCTTGGCGATCAGGTCTTCAGCCCCGGCTTTACCGTCCATGTAGGTCATGAGATTAGAGAGTTGAGTACGTGCTTGGAGCAGTTGATTCAATGCACCCACCTTCCTTGCCACTGCAGCCGGCGAGAAATCGTCCAGGCTCTCAAATGTCAGATCCACACTCAGATTGCCCTCGCCAGTCAGGGTATTGGGAACTTGAAATGCGGCTCTCGGCTTCATGGATTTCAGCCGGTCATCGAAATTATCCACATCGATCTCCAGCATCTTACGTTCAGAAACCGCAGGAAGGGCCTCTTCCGGCTTTCCTGAAAGGTCCGCCATAACACCCATGACAAAGGGCAGCTGGACTTTCTTCTCTGCGCCATAGACTTCCACATCGTATTCAATCTGAACGCGTGGCGCCCTGTTTCTGGCTATAAATTTCTGACTGCTCTGGGCCACTGGCCACCTCCTGATGATTTTGAAAAACTAATGATCTTAATAGTCATCTTCTTGACTGATTTCCGGCCCCCGTATTATTTCCACCTGAGATAAGCCATCCGGTGCAATATTTTTGATGATTTGCATGAAGTCCATGGCTACCAGTTGTTTTGCCCGTTCCATCAGCATTGGTACAGGGCTTGCGGGCTCATGGCGTGTGTAGTAATCCTGAATCTTGCCTAATGCGCGTATCACGTCATCGCGGTTATTGATTGCTCCACTCAGGGATGCAGGAGGAGTGGCTGCTGCTGAAACCCCACTTCCGTTCTGATCCGCGCTCCCTTCACTATCCGCGATATTTTCATTCACACCCCGTCGGGACAGGTGATCCTGAAGCACCTGTAAAGCGCTTTTTAGTAACTGCCCCAGTTCATCGAAACTGGCTGCATCGGATGCCCCAACCTGTTCGGTTACATAGCTCTCTATTGTAGACAAATAATTAATAGACGCAGAAACGGCATCTGCAGTGGCCTGTAACTCCTCCAGGTCTGCATCCAGGAATGCGGCGTCGATAGCTGCTATCTCGGTTTTTCCTGTGCCGCCAGTCGGCTGCAACTCGCCAGTTGCAATCGCGATGTCCCTTAGACTGAATTGCCCCATCATTCTGGAGCTTACCAGGGGAGCCTTGCGCACGGGATTCAACAACATCTGATCATCACAGAGAGAGACGAGTGCATTGATGCGCATGGTGGGGTCGTTGTTATCCTCAGCATCCAGCTCAGGATACAGGCATTCCCAATTTTGAGTAAGCATGCCTTTTAACAGTAAAAGTCCATCACATAATCCAGTAAATCCCTGCGTATGCAGACTGGAACGCATGAGATAGATCACAACGCGAATATCCTTGGTGCGGGAAAAAAGGGTAGTAGCGAGTTTCCCGACTTGCCGCCAGTCTGGCTCTTCGGCTTCCACGATGGTGTCGCCGATTTGCTGTTCCGCCTTGCCCTGGGCTAAACGTTCCAACTCCCCGAACGCGGGATCATATTCCAAATCCTCACCGCAAGGACTATCAGCAGATATCGCCTGCATTAAAGATTCTACATCGATGGTACTCATTTATTGGTGTCCTATTGGCCTATCATCAGTTTCCCTAACAGAATATCCCTGGCCAATCAATTTGTTATAGATTAGATTATTCTAAGAATACGATTGCTATTTAGCACACTCTCAGTGGTCTAGCAATCAGCTTCCCATGCATTAAATGTAGTCGATATTCTTGTAGATATAAACGATTTTAGTAGATATAAACGCAAAATCATCCTGGATACCCAATTTATTTAGATTCGGCTCTTCTGAGCCGGATTACGTCCAGTTGTAATCGAACGATAAAGCTACAATAGTTATTGGATCAAACTAATATGGTGAGCTGAATGCCAGGTAGAATTGCCTTCGATATGAGTTTTAATGACAGCCGAATCACTACCGGTAAAAGGAGGGGAGAACCCATGCGTATTTTACTCATGGGAAATTTTAGTGGGGGTACATCTACACGCTCCTCGACCTTGGCTTCACGGAAAATTTACTCTGTCGATGTGGATAATTTTGATGAGTTGATATCCAGATTCTCTCCGCATCTCTCACTTCAGATAGGAGATCAGGCGGGTTCTCAAATTGAACTGGACTTCAATGAACTCGACGATTTTCATCCCGATGCTCTTTTCAAGCGGCTGAATCTCTTTCGAAACCTTCGAGAATTACGCAATAAGTTACTGAGCCAAAATACTTTTCCTCAGGCAGCTGCGTTATTACAGGGGGAAATCACAACTCCTGATACTGATACATATCCCACGGATAACAATGAAACTGACGAAAATATGTTTGAGCGTTTGCTGGGTAAAAAATCGGTTCAAGCAGACATGCAGCATACCGCTGGTGAAACAGGAGCGGAACAACTGATTCGAGCCATTGTACAACCGCATATCGTCCCAAGCGCTGATCCTTTACAACAGATGTATGTGGATTCAGTGGATAAGGCAATCAGTACGGAGATGCGGCATCTACTACACAATCCGGAATTTCAGGCGCTGGAGGCGGTCTGGCGCTCACTGTATCGGTTGGTTACCAGTCTTGAGACAAGTGAAGGTCTTGAGCTTTACCTGCTGGATGTTACCAAGCAGGAATTGATGGTAGATATCAAGGAGGCAAGGAATACCCTCCACGAATCAGAAATCTATCAAGTGTTGATCGATCAGAGTATCGAGACGCCAGGAGGAAAACCTTGGTCAGCCATTGCGTGTGATTTCAATTTTGGATTAAGTGAAGAAGAACTCAGTGTTCTGGCAACACTTGGCAGCATGGCGGCTGAAGTAGGGGGACCATTTCTAGCATCAGCATCTTATGAAATACTTGGATGTACTTCGTTGACAGAGGTTTCCAGGCTGCAAGCGTGGCGTCCACTTGACGCAGAAAAAGAAGAGCGTTGGCAGACACTCAGAATGAGTTCAGAGGCTTCATGGATTGGGTTGGTATTGCCCCGCATCCTGCTTCGCTTACCCTATGGCCCCAACAGGGATGAAATAGACAGCTTTGAGTTCGAGGAAATACCGGTGTCGCCCGGGGATCATGAACATTTTCTCTGGGGCAGCTCCGCTTATGCATGCGCTATGTTATTGGCCATAGCCTTTATGAAAAATGGAGACTCAATGCAACCGGGAGATATGCTTGATCTTGAGGATCTTCCTGCATTTGTTTTCGAGGTTGACCAGGAGCAGAAGTTGATACCCTGCGCAGAAACCTGGTTGTCTGAAGCGACTGGTGACGCCATCTTGAATAGAGGCATTATGCCATTTCTCAGTTATAAAAATCGCAACTCCGCACGGCTGCTGCAATTTCGATCTATCGCCTCTCCACCAAAAACCCTGAATGGTTTCTGGTCTTGAGGGTGTGGCAATTTCCCTCAGTTTCCGAAAGGCTCAGGATAGCGGGCAGGATAGGTTCGCCTGTCTTACAATCGTGCATGCAAGACGGGCAGACCAATTTTCGATCAGTCGCCTACTTTAAGCTGACCACCTTTACCTAACCCTCCCTTCACGGTCTGAGCTTTGTAATTTCTCAGTGCCTTGACCATCTGGTTGTAGGAATCAGCAAAGGCCGCAGTGATGACCTTTCCTTCTGGAGTTTTGGTAAAACCACCCGCACTTCCGTATGCTCCGCCGCCCCAAGAACTACCAAATAATTTGAAATCAAAGTTTTTCGCGCTGCCCACAGCTGCCGAGACCTGTACTCCTGAACGGTTTTCGATCAGTAGGAGGGTGGTAGCCGCTTCGTTGGACTTGAGTCCCCCCGCCAGTCTGCCGACAGACCGGCCAGTAGAACCGAACAGCCCACCAAGGACACCGCTGACAGCTCCGCCGACCCCGCTATAGAATGGTTTATTCAACATTCAGAAAGATGGGGCATGTTCTACACCCTGCAGAACCAAAGATTGTTCTACAGGGAGTGGCGATTGAAAATCGATGCACAGGGTGTGTGAATCAGAGAGAAGCTAATGCTGCATCATAATCAGGTTCTTGGACGATTTCCGGCACCAACTGCGTATAGATAACCTTATTATTTTCATCCAACACAACTACCGCACGACCGCAGATTCCCGCCAGTGGACCGTCGGTAATCAGTACGCCATAATCCTTAGCGAAGTTGCGGTTTCTCATCATAGAGAGTGAAACGACATTTTTCACGCCCTCAGCATTACAAAAACGGTCTTGAGCGAAGGGTAGATCGGCAGAGATGACAAGGGCAACTGCGTTCTCTTTGGACTGAATAGCCTCATTGAATTTAGTGGTCGAGGTTGCACATACACCGGTATCAAGGCTGGGGACTATGTTCAGCAGTTTTTTCTTTCCTGAATAACTATCCAATGTCACGTCTGAAAGATCAGCGGCCACCAAGTTAAAGTCAGGCGCCAGGGAACCCACAGCGGGTAGGTCGCCATTGGTATGAATTGGGTTGCCCTCAAGAGTGATTTCAGCCATTTAAAGATGCTCCTTATTTTAGTGGTGTTGGACCGTATTGGCGTAGCGAGTCGATATTACCCTGAATAGAAGATCATACGAACCTGACATTTAATGCTGGCTTTTCTGTCTGAAATTCAGGTGTTCGGTTAATAGTTTATATCGGTAAATCCCGACTAGTCTACTAGGTTAATAATTATCGAGCAGAATTGCTATACCTGGCTGTATAAAAGTGGAATCAATGGTGCATTAACCCAGGATATCTTTCAAAAGCTGCCTGCTGACTTGTCTGCCCAATTCACCTATCGCAGTCGTGAGTGGAATCTCCTTAGGACAAACTCGCACACAGTTTTGGGAATTACCACAGTCGCTCAGCCCCCCTTCACCCATAATGGCGTGCAGTCTTTCCTCTTTGTCATAGCGGCCGGTTGGATGGTTATTCATGAGCCGCACCTGACCGAAAACCGCCGGGCCCAGGAAGTCTTCATCCGGCCCAAATTGGGGGCAGGCCTGCATGCAGCAACCACAGCTCATGCAACGACTGAAGAGATAGTTGTCATCCCATTCCCTGGGTGATAGTCGGGGTGCGCGTTCATGCACATCCCATGCGCCATCAATTCCAATCCAGGCCTTGGTGCGCTTCAGCCCATCAAAGAGACTGGTGCGATCAATCAGCAGGTCCCGGACGACTGGAAATTTACTGAGTGGCTGCAGTACGATGGGCTGCTCAAGATCATCTATCAAGGTGGAGCAGGCCTGGCGGGGACGTCCATTGATGAGCATGGAACATGCGCCACAGACTTCCTCCATACAGTTGTATTCCCAGACTATGGGGTCAACCCTCTCACCCCTCGTAGTCACAGGATTATCCCGGATGACCATCAAGGCTGAAACCACGTTGTATCCCGGTCTATGGGGAATACTAAACTCCTGCCAATAGGCTGGGGTATCCGGGCGATCCTGCCTGAGAATGCGAAAAAGGATTGAATCAGTCATCAGCGATAGTCTCTCGGATGTTCAGGTGGCACTATCGAGGTATCCACCGATTCATAGGAGATCACAGGCCCATCCTTAGACTGTTCAGCGATGGTGGTTTTCAACCATTGCTCATTATTGGCCTTCCATTGCTTTAGATAGCTCTCGAATTCAGGATCGCCGGGAAACTTTCCTTCAGGAATAGCTAGATCATAGGCTGGCTTATGATGGGCGCCGCGACATTCGTTCCGGGCAAGTGCACTCAGGGTAATGACATCACCCAGACGTATCATATCCTGCACCTGACGTGTATATGATAGGGCTTGATTACTCCAACGATTGCTATCACCAAGTCCGATTGAAGCGGAGCGCTCTGCCAATTCCAGTAATTGCTGATGGGCAGTTTCTAAAGTGGCGTTATCTCGAACCACACCCACTTTGCTGGTCATGAGCTCCCCTAACTCTTCATGCAGACGATATGGACTCTCTTTGCCATTGGTCTTCAGCAATCTGTCATTCTGTGCACGCTCTCTAGCGGCTTCTTTCTCATAGACTGCTGGAGATATCTCTTCGCAACATGACTCGAGTCCCTGCAGATAAGCCACCACCGATTCTCCTGCAACCCGGCCGCTGAACGACGCGGAAAGGAGTGAATTTGCACCCAACCGGTTGGCGCCATGATAACCATAATCACATTCGCCACAGGCATAGAGCCCAGGAATATTGGTGGCATGATTCCTTGGACTGTCGTACTTGAGTCCACCGGTCACTGGTTCCTTCTCATAATCAACCCACAATCCACCCATGGCATAGTGGGCGGACGGAAAGATCTCCATGGGGCGTTGCAGTGGATCAGTGCCTTTAAACTTACGGTAGATATCCAGTATCGCACCCAATCGAGTAGCAACATATTTTTTATCCAATTGAGTCAGGTCGAGATAGACTTTGTCCAAACCGCCAATGCCCTGTCCCAACTCTCTCACCACTTTCCAGATCGCACGGGATGCAACATCACGTGGCACAGTGTTACCGTAAGTTGGGTACCACTCTTCAAGAAAGTAGAAGCGCTCGTTTTCAGCGATCGAGAGCGGGTCCCGGGTGTCACCTGGAGTTCTCGGCACCCAGATACGTCCACCTTCTCCCCTGGCTGCCTCACTCATGAGACGGGTCTTATCATCACCCAGCATGGCGGTTGGATGGAACTGAAAAAATTCAGTATTGGCAAACTTTGCGCCTTGTCTATAGCAACGCGATGCGGCAGAGCCGGTTGAGCTGGTCGAATTTGTGGTGCGGTGTCCATAGACCTGCCCCATACCGCCGGTTGCGATCACTACAGCATCTGCGCGAAAACCCTTCACCTCGAGGCTGCGTAGATCGAATGCGACTATACCCTTACAACTTTCATCCTTATCGAATACGAGTGAGAGAAACTCCCACCATTCATGTTTTGTCACTTTTCCCAGGGTTTCATAGCGGCGCACCTGCTCATCCACGCCATACATCAACTGCTGGCCGGTACTCGCACCGGCAAAACAGGCTCGTTTGTTCTTTACCCCGCCAAACAATCGGAGCTCCATCAAACCTTCTGAGGTACGGGAAAAGGTCACTCCCATGCGTTCAAGGGTGCGAATCAGGCCTGGAGCCTCTTCACACATCGACTGGAT
>JBDLIT010000003.1:0-73953 GCA_039714735.1 Pseudomonadota bacterium | reverse complement strand
TTTATCCTCCACGATCTCAAGCCGATCATCGGCAAAGACATAGAGTTCACCGCCTCTGGCGCGCACCTCTTCCAGATTAGATTTGAGTTTTTCAAGCAGCTCGTTATTCGGCGCTACCGTGATGACAGGCATCTCATCATCGATCAGCGCCAGGGGACCATGTTTCAATTCGCCTGCAGGATAGGCCTCTGCATGGATGTAAGAGATCTCCTTGAGCTTGAGTGCGCCTTCCATGGCAACCGGGTATTGATCGCCACGGCCTAAAAACAGTGCATGTTGTTTATCCACGAAACGCTCGGCCAATTCCTTTATTTTTTCATCCAGTTGCAAGGCGGCTTCTATCTTCCCCGGAAGAGTACGTAAGGCCTCAACCCTGCGCTCCTCCGCCTCTTCATCGAGGCCGTTGTACCTTCCCATCACAGTCACCAGAAAGAGCAGCGCGACAAGTTGGGTGGTAAACGCCTTGGTGGATGCAACGCCAATTTCCGGACCGGCGTGGGTCAGGAAAACCATATCTGACTCACGCACCAGCGAACTTTCCGGTACGTTGCAGATGACGAGAGTGCTGGCATAACCCAGCTTCTTGGCAAGTTTTAAAGCTGCAAGCGTGTCTGCGGTTTCACCGGATTGTGAGATAGTGACAAACAGACAGTTGGCGGGGACGAAATGGTTCCGGTATCGGTATTCACTCGCCACTTCGACACTGCAAGGCAGGCCCGTTACCGATTCAAACCAGTAACGCGCCACCAGACCGGCGTGGTATGAGGTGCCACAGGCTACAATCTGTACAGCTTCAACAGAACTGAGTAACTCTTCGGCGCCCAGACCAAAGCTGCTTGGCAACACCCGGTTCTTAGAAATACGCCCCTCGAGGGTGTCAGAGACAGCTCTTGGCTGTTCAAATATCTCCTTGAGCATGTAGTGACGGTATTCACCGCGTTCTACAGAATCCGCCGATATGCCTGATTCTTTGATTGCCCGTTCGACACGCTTGCCTTCCCGGTCAAAGATAATGATTCCCAGACGGCTTATTTCTGCAATATCTCCCTCTTCGAGGAAGATAAATTTTTGCGTGACCGGGAGCAGGGCAAACACATCGGAGGCAATAAAATTCTCGCCGATACCGAGTCCAATCACCAACGGACTGCCATGTCGCGCGACAATCATGCGGTTGGGCTCTTCCCGATTGATCACGCCTAATGCGTAGGCGCCATCCAGAATTCGGGTGGTGTTCCTGACTGCATCCAACAAATCGACGCCGGTTTCGAGTTGATCGTGAATGGCATGCACAATGACTTCTGTATCGGTTTCAGAGGTAAATCTATGCCCGGCCTTGGTTTGAGACACCCGCAATATCTCATGATTTTCAATAATGCCATTGTGTACTATGCCAACGTGGTCCTTACAAATATGGGGATGGGCATTTCTGACCGAAGGCTCACCATGGGTTGCCCATCGGGTATGTGCGATACCGATCTTGCCGGGTAGTGGATTTTCATTGTAGGCGTCTTCCAGTTCCTTGACCTTGCCCAGAGTCCGATGCCGGGTCATACACTGATTATCATTCAGCACAGCAAGACCGGCAGAGTCGTAACCACGGTACTCAAGTCGTTTCAGACCTTCCAACAAAATCGGCGCCACATCACGTTGCGCAACTGCTCCTACAATGCCACACATAGTGAAAGGCTCCTGTTAGCTACTGTTTGGGTTGTTTGACCGGGCGTTGGTAGTTATCCACGCTGATCTGCTTCGATCTGCTGAGAGTCAGTTTATCCATCGGGGTGTCTTTTGTAATGGTCGAGCCCGCACCGATGGTGGCGCCTGCCCCGACAGTGACGGGTGCAACCAATTGTGTATCGGAACCAATAAAGGCATTGTCGCCAATGATGGTCTGGTGTTTATTCGCGCCATCATAATTACAGGTGATTGTTCCTGCGCCGATATTCACCTTGCTGCCAATCTGGCTATCTCCGACATAACTCAAGTGATTGATTTTACTTCCGCTGGCAACCTGACTTTTCTTGATCTCAACAAAATTTCCAATATGCACATGATCCGCCAGTTTGCTTTCCGGTCGAATCCGGGCAAATGGACCAATTCGCGAATTAGCGCCTATTTCGGCGTCTTCTACGACGCTGTTAGCGAAGATCTCAACGTTTTCGTGAATAACTGAATTCTTGATTAGGACATTGGGACCAATAGTAACGCCCTCAGCGAGTTCAACATCACCTTCAAGAATCACGTTGCAATCGATCGTTACATCACGGCCTGCCTCTAGATTGCCACGAATATCGAGTCTGGCGGGATCTGCCAGGGTTATTCCGGAAGCCATCAACTCATCAGCTATTTTTCTTTGATAGTGCCGCTCAAGATAGGCAAGCTGCTTTCGGTCGTTGATACCCATGACCTCTTCTTCTTCGTCTGGATGCACTACGCCGATTTCCACACCGTCCCTGACTGCCAGTGCGATAATGTCAGTCAGGTAATACTCACCCTGAGAATTCTTGTTGTCTATCTTAGCCAACCAGGATTCGAGCTTTGGCCTGCTAAGCGCCATGATGCCAGTATTGATCTCATTGATCTCCAGCTGAAATTCATTGGCGTCTTTGTGTTCAACGATAGCGCGAACCTGATTCGAGTCATCACGTACTATGCGGCCATATCCTGTGGGATCAGCAAGATTGACGGTGAGCAGCACCAAGTCAGTCTTCCGCAGACTCTGTAACATAGACTTAAGGGCTTCATCACTGATCAGCGGTACATCACCATAAAGTATGATTACCTGATCCACTCGCTGGAGAAAAGGCAGCGCCTGTATCACTGCATGCCCGGTACCAAGTCGTTCTTTTTGTTCGCACCAATCAATGTCATCCGCATCAAGTAAATTGCGAACCTGCTCTCCACCATGACCATACACAACGGTGATCTCATCGGGTGAGAAATCACGGGCAGTATCGATGACATGAGATAACAGTGGCTTACCCGCGAGTTCATGAAGAACTTTCGGCTGATTGGAACGCATCCTGGTTCCTTCACCGGCGGCCAGAATCAAAACACCTAATTTCATGGGTACTCCCATTGAAGAAGAGAAACGTTCAACTTAAAAAATTTAAGTATAGGGTATGAATTATGAACGAGGACCCGCAACAACAAAAATCTATAACATCGATCAAAAACTGATCTATCTTTTTATATGGTTTTTATTATAGGTTTTGCAACGACTAGGCACACTGATCAGCAATGTGCATTAAAACTGCGATGTGAAACAGATTATTAATTCAGTGTAGGACTCTGTCCTGGGATGCCAACTTGCATCGCATCTTCCTTGGTAGCATCTCGTACTTCCAGGATTTTAACTTTGACTTCAAGATTCTTGCCTGCCAATGGGTGATTCCCATCAACCGTCAATTTGCCATTATCAATCTTGGTTACGAAAAAACTTTTCGCATCCCCTTCTTCATTCTGCATCTGAACTTCTGCACCGAGTTGTCTGAATTCGTGAGGCACATTTTCCAGATCATCGGTAAAGGTCAAATCAGGATCATGTTCACCAAAACCTTGTTTGGGTGTCAGTGTGATAATGACTTCATCACCTGTCTTTTTTCCCGCAACGGCCTTGTCCATTCCACCTATCAGTTCAGTCTCTCCACCATGAATGTAGTTAACCGGCAGATCACTCTGCTCAAGAATATTACCTTCGGTATCAGAGATAGAGTAGGTCAGGGAAACAAATTTCCCCAGTTTGATAGTTTGATTGGACATAGCGGACTCGGATGGAGAACCTGAGAAACCTCAGGTCCATACTAGGAAGAAGAAAATTAGGCGCGCTTGCCCTTGCGGACGTTTTGAATAGCCCGTAGTTGAGCAACGGCCTCAGCCAGCTCTGATTGGGCTCTCGCATACTCGAATTCTGCAGTTTTATTGGAAATCGCCTCTTCAGCACGGCGTTTGGCCTCTTGCGCAGCCACCTCATCGAGGTCTGCAGCCCGCAGTGCGGTATCCGCCAATACGGTCACCAGATGCGGCTGGACTTCAAGGATACCGCCAGACACATAGAAGTGCTGCATCTCATTGCCACCCCCGGTATCCACCCGAACTTCCCCTGGCTTCAAGCGGGTTACCATTGGTGTATGGCGGGGAGCTATGCCTACTTCGCCCATCGCGGCTGGTGCATAGATCATCTCGGCACTGCCGGCAAAGATCTCACCTTCGGCGCTTACGATATCAACATGGATCGTCATTGCCATGGCTTATTCTCCCGTCAGATTCTCAGACGTCGCCGCCACGTTCAGCAGCCTCTTCGATGCTACCCACCATGTAGAAGGCCTGCTCTGGAAGATGATCATATTCACCGTCAACGATGGCCTTGAAACCTGAAATCGTGTCTTTCAGGCTGACATACTTTCCTGGTGAGCCGGTAAACACCTCCGCCACAAAGAAAGGTTGTGAGAGAAAGCGTTGGATTTTACGCGCACGTTGCACGACCAGTTTGTCGTCTTCGCCCAATTCATCCATGCCGAGAATCGCGATGATGTCTTTCAGCTCTTTATAACGCTGCAGGATACCCTGCACTGCACGAGCAGTATCATAATGTTCCTGTCCGATTACATTCGGATCCAGGATACGTGATGTTGAGTCGAGGGGATCAACCGCAGGATAAATACCCAGTTCCGCAACCTGTCTGGAGAGC
This sequence comes from Pseudomonadota bacterium, assembly GCA_039714735.1. Taxonomy (GTDB): domain Bacteria; phylum Pseudomonadota; class Gammaproteobacteria; order Chromatiales; family Chromatiaceae; genus JASJBU01. The sequence goes on along the minus strand of JBDLIT010000003.1, from coordinate 69,263 downwards.
ACCAGGGTGGCATCCAGATGTGCGAATGTCGTGGCGGGGGAGGGATCGGTCAGGTCATCCGCGGGTACATACACCGCCTGGAAGGAGGTGATGGAACCTGTTTTGGTTGAGGTGATACGCTCCTGCAAGGTGCCCATCTCTTCTGCCAGGGTTGGCTGGTAACCTACCGCTGAAGGCATACGACCTAGCAGTGCGGAAACCTCGGTGCCGGCCAGGGTATAACGGTAAATATTATCCACGAACAACAGCACATCGCGGCCTTCATCACGAAAGTTCTCAGCAATGGTTAGACCTGTCAGCGCAACGCGCAAGCGGTTGCCGGGAGGCTCGTTCATTTGACCGTAGACCAACGCTACCTTATCCAGCACGCCACCTTCCTGCATCTCGTGATAGAAGTCGTTACCTTCACGACTACGCTCACCAACACCGGCAAACACCGAGAAACCGGAGTGCTCAACTGCGATATTACGAATCAACTCCATCAGGGTAACGGTCTTACCAACACCGGCGCCGCCAAACAACCCAACCTTGCCACCTTTGACGATCGGCATGATCAGATCGATAACCTTGATACCAGTCTCGAGGATATCAGTGGTATTGGCTTGATCTTCAAGCTTGGGAGGCAAACGGTGAATCGGCATAAGAGCGTCACACTTGACTTCACCCGCATCATCCACTGGCTTGCCCAACACATCCATGATGCGTCCCAGAGTACCCTGTCCAACAGGTACCGAGATAGGTGCGCCTGTGTTGACAACTTCAACGCTTCGTTTCAGTCCATCCGTCGAGCCCATGGCAATGGCGCGAACAACACCATCGCCCATCTGCTGCTGGACTTCCAGGGTGAGGTTCGACTCTTCAATGCTGAGAGCGTCATAGACCTTCGGCATATGACCGGCCTGGAACTGTACGTCCACTACGGCGCCGATGATTTGTATCACTTTGCCCGAACTCATTTCTGGTTCCTCTCGCCGCACCAAGCGACTCACTAAATGTTAAAAACTAGATTCTGTACCAAGGGCAAGGGCAGCGGCTAGACTGCTGCTGCTCCACTTACGATCTCAGAGATCTCTTGGGTAATCGCTGCCTGACGCGCTTTGTTGTAGATGAGCTGTAGTTCGTTAATAAGGTCACCCGCATTGTCAGATGCCGCCTTCATGGCGACCATTCGGGCGGACTGTTCACAGGCGCCATTTTCCACCACGGCCTGATAGACCAGGGACTCAACATAGCGGCTCAGCAGATTATCAAGCACATCCTTTGAATCCGGTTCATAGATATAGTCCCAATGATGCCGCAACTCCTTGTTGAGCTCTGACGTAATGGGGAGCAGTCTCTCTATGCTCGGATTCTGAGTCATGGTATTCACGAACTCATTGTAAGCAATGTAGATGGCGTCGATTTCACCGGCTTCGTAGGCATCCAGCATGACCTTTACGGTACCGATCAGATCCTCAATATGTGGCGCATCGCCCATGTGCGCCGCCTGACTCATCAGGTTCCCGCCAAACCGGCCAAAGAAACCCAAGGCCTTATTCCCAATTGTGCAGAAGGCAACGTCCACACCTTCTTTCTGTTGCACCTTGATCTCTTTGAGGAGTTTACGGAACATATTGTTGTTCAATCCGCCACAAAGTCCCCGATCAGAAGAAACAATAATATAGCCAATCCGTTTGACCTCCCGCTCCACCATAAAACTGTGGCGATACTCTGGATGGGCATGGTAGAGATGACCAATAACGTTCCGCATCTTCTCTGCGTATGGCCGAGTCTCAACCATGCGACTCTGAGCCTTACGCATCTTGGCGGCCGCAACCATCTCCATCGCGCTGGTTATCTTACGCGTATTTTTGATACTAGCGATCTGGGTGCGTATCTCTTTTGCGCCTGCCATATCTTTCTAAACCCTATCTTTGGATGTCTCTGTGAACTTCCGGTTTACCAGGTGTGGTTGGCCTTGAAGTCTTTCAGGGCATCATGCAGGGACTGCTCAATATCCGGATTGTAATCTGCCGTTTCATTGATTTTATCCATCAATGCTTTTTGACTGCTGTTCATGTAACCGTGCAGGGCAGATTCGAAATCCACGATCTTCTTCGCACTCACATCATCCAGGTAGCCTTCATTAGCTGAAAACAGCGAGACTGCCATATCTGCAATACTGAGTGGCGAATACTGAGCTTGTTTCATCAACTCGGTAGCGCGTTCACCGCGTTCAAGCTGCGCCCTGGTGGCTTCATCGAGATCTGAGGCAAACTGAGAGAAGGCCGCCAATTCGCGATATTGTGCGAGCGACAAACGCACGCCGCCACCGAGTTTCTTGATGATCTTGGTCTGAGCGGCGCCACCCACACGGGAGACAGACAGGCCTGCATTGATCGCGGGGCGTATGCCTGAATTGAACAAATCCGCCTCAAGGAAGATCTGCCCGTCGGTAATGGAGATTACGTTGGTCGGCACGAAAGCTGACACGTCACCGGCCTGGGTTTCAATGATCGGCAGTGCGGTCAATGAACCTGTCTTACCTTTGACTTTGCCACCTGTGGCCTTTTCAACAAACGCCTCATTGACCCTGGAAGAGCGTTCCAGCAGGCGTGAATGCAGATAGAAAACATCACCCGGGTAGGCTTCGCGGCCAGGTGGACGCCTTAGCAGTAAGGAGACCTGGCGGTAGGCCCAAGCCTGCTTGGTCAAATCGTCATAAATGATGAGGGCATCTTCACCCTTGTCCCGGAAGTACTCGCCCATGGTGCAGCCGGCATAGGGCGCCAGGAACTGCATGGCCGCTGAATCGGCGGCAGGTGCGGCTACGATGATGGTATGTTCCATCGCATCGTGCTCTTCCAACTTACGCACTACCTGGGCAATGGTGGAGTTCTTCTGCCCGATAGCAACATAGATGCACTTGATGCCGGTGCCTTTCTGATTGATGATCGCATCGATCGCCACCGCAGACTTACCGGTCTGCCGGTCACCGATGATCAATTCACGCTGACCACGCCCAATCGGCACCATGGCGTCGATCGCCTTGATACCTGTCTGCACCGGTTGATCGACAGATTTACGTTCGATAACGCCCGGTGCGACTTTTTCGATGGTTGCTGATTCGTTTGATTCAATCGCTCCCTTGCCATCCAGCGGATTACCCAAGGAGTCAACGACACGTCCCAGCAGGCCTTCACCAACCGGAACTTCCAGCACGCGGCCGGTACATTTGACTGCGTCACCTTCGGTCAGATGCTTGTAGTCACCTAAGATCACGGCACCCACGGAGTCTCGCTCCAGGTTCAGGGCCAGACCGTAGGTGTTGCCTGGAAATTCAAGCATCTCGTATGACATGGCGTCTTCCAGGCCATGGATACGGGCGATACCGTCAGTAAGGGTGATAACCGTACCCTCATTGCGGGCTTCGGTCTTGAGATCGAATTTTTCGATCTTACTCTTGATCAGTTCGCTGATCTCGGATGGATTGAGTTGCATGTTGGCTTCTCGCTTAAATTCCCAATTCGTTCGCCAGTTGCTGCAGTTGGCCTTTTACTGAGCCGTCGATCACTGTATCTCCAGCGCGGATATGGATGCCACCGATTAGATCGGGGTCCTTCTCGCTGGTGATGGTCACATCTCTGCCCAATTTTTCTTTCAAGGCATCGGCTAACTGTTTTTCCTGAGCCGGTTTGAGCGCATAGGCGGAAACAATATGCACTTTCAGCATGCGGTCTTTTTCCGCTTTTAGCTCTGTGAACAGATCGGTGATCTCAGGAAGAACGGACAGCCTTCCATTCTGAGTCAGCAACTTGACAAGATTCCCACCTTCATCGGTAAGACGACCACCACCAATATCCAGTAATAGGCTGGCTATCTTCTCACGCGAAAACAAGGGATTTTTCACAATCCCCACCATGGTTGAGTCACTCACTACAGCGGTCATTAGTTCCAGCATTTCTGACCAGAGATCCAGTGTACCTGTCTCATCGGCCCGTGCAAAAATCGCTTCCGCGTATGGGCGTGCGATGGTTGTTGCTTCACCTGCCATATGCCTTAGATCTCTTGCGCCAATGCTTCGACGATGTCTTTATGTGTCTCAGCGTTGATCTCTTTTCTCAGGATCTTCTCGGCGCCTGCAATTGCCAGCTCGCCGACCTTCTCGCGAAGATGTTCACGGGCGCGATTCGCCTCCTGTTCTATCTCCGCCTGAGCAGCGGTGAGGATTCGATCACCTTCACCCCGTGCATTATTTTTGGCTTCGTCGACAATCTCGGCGGCGCGTTTCTGTGCCTGTGAAACGATCTCGGCAGCCTGAGACTTTGCCTCGTGCAGCACGCCCTTGGCCCGCTCCTTGGCAAGTTCCTGTTCATGCTGACCGCGCTCTGCAGCAGCCAAACCTGCCGCAATTTCATTCTTGCGGGTCTCTAGCGCTCCCATGATGGGTGTCCACACATATTTCATCGTGAACCACACGAACACCATAAAGGAGAGCAGCTGACCAATCAGAGTCAGATTGATGTTCATCCTGGAGTTACCTCTCGTTGAACGAGATGATAGTCAGTTCGCTCAATGGACCAGATTAACCGGCAACAGCGAACAGTACATACATTGCCAGACCGACAGCGATCATAGGAACCGCGTCAACCAGACCCATAACAATGAAGAACTGGGTACGCAGCATGGGGATGAGTTCAGGCTGACGCGCCGCACCCTCGAGAAAGCGGCCACCCAGAACGCCGATACCTACCGCGGCGCCCAGAGCACCCAGGCCCATCATGATTGCGCCGGCAATGTACAGCAATGCTTGTTCCATTATTGGTCTCCCGTTTAATGAACTAAATTGTTAAAAGTAAAATCAGTGCTCATGGTGCGCCATATCCAGATAGACGATGGTCAGGGTCATGAAGATAAAGGCCTGCAGAGTAATGATGAGGATATGAAATATCGCCCAACCCAGCTGCAAAGTCCCAGCAAACAGCCCTAACACAAGTCCGCCGTTATACATGATGGCAATCAGGATAAAGATCATCTCACCGGCGTACATATTGCCAAACAGACGCAGGGCGAGTGAGATGGGCTTGGCCACCAGGCTGACGAATTCGAGCAGAAAATTGATCGGGATAAACAGGGCAATGATCAGTGGATTCTTCGCGGCGAATGGCTGCAAGGTCAATTCACCGACAAACCCGCCCACGCCCTTGATCTTGATGCTGTAGTAGAGGACCAGAATGAACACTCCGATCGCCATGCCGAAAGTGCCATTTGGATCTGTGGAGGGCACCATTTTCATAAAATGTATGCCAAGCGCACTGCTTACAAAGGGAATCACATCTACCGGCACCAGATCCATCAGGTTCTGCAGGAAGATCCAGACAAATACGGTGAGCGCCAGGGGAGCTACCAGGGGGTTCTGTCCAGAAAACGAACCACGCACGCTGTTGTCGATGAACTCTACAATCCATTCGGCAAAATTCTGCACACCTGTCGGTACGCCAGTGGTTGCAGCCTGTCCGGCTTTTCTAAAGAAGTAGAGGAAGACCACGCCGAGGAGGATTGACCAGAACATGGTATCCACGTGGATTGCCCAGAAACCCATTGCCTTCGCTTCGGCCGCATCATGGGCCAAACGCCAAGTACCATCAATGTCACCAAATGTCAGATTGGTCAGGTGATGCTTTATATATTCACCTGATGTCAGAGTATCGCCTGCCATTTTCTTAGTTCCTGGTCTTCAGTCGATCTTCAGTCAATAACACTATGATTGGAACCGCGACCTGTACGAACAGGTATGTTCCAAACAGGGTGCCGACACTCAAAGGGTGTACGGCAACTATTACCAGCGCGAACAACACCCCGGTGAGCAGAAGTTTCTGTACTTCAGCCCCGAGCATCCGCCCAAGCACCTCAGCTGTGTTCTGGGCGCTGTAGGGAACAAACACCTTCAACGCCATCAGGCTGTTGACCGATGCAGAAACCAAACCACCCAACAGACCAGACCAAGCGTACAGCTCATGAACAGTTGCTAGTCCTAGAGCGATGGCAATCGTGGCGCCAAACTGGGCCCAAATGACATGCTGGATCTGGTTGCTTCCGGTAAGCTGCACCACAGTTTCCGGTACCCCTTTAGGCTCTTACCCGTAAGCCTGGGGGAGTATAAGGGTTACTCGATATAAGGTCAAAGGATGGGTGAATAAATCTTAATATGAAGGTTCATTTTATATGGTCGAGGATGCCTTCAAGTTCATCAAGACTGTTATAGCTGATGACCAGCTTTCCCTTGCCCTTTGCGTTTTGCTGGAGATTGACCTTGGCGCCAAGCCGATCCGTCAGATCACTCAACAGGCGTTTGATATCCGGGTCTTCCTCCGCAGGCGCCTGAACCTTTACAGGATTCTCTTCCTGGCCTTGCAGACGCCGCACCAGTCTCTCAGTCTCTCTCACAGAGAGGCCCTGAGATACAACCTTGGCAGCTGCCTCGCTCTGCTTCTCACCTTTGAGGCCCAGGAGTGAGCGGGCATGCCCCATCTCCAGTTTGCCTGTTTCGACAAATCCCTTTACATCTTCGTTGAGTTCCAACAGGCGCAGCAGATTGGTGACCGTGGTGCGGGACTTACCGACCGCCTTGGCTACAGCCTGGTGGGTCAATTCGAATTCAAGGAGCAGACGGCTCAGGGCATTCGCCTCCTCGAGGGGATTGAGGTCCTCGCGCTGGATGTTCTCGATCAGCCCCATGGCCATGGCCGCTTCTTCAGTCACATCCTTGACCACAACCGGTATCTCGTCCAGACCGGCCTGTTGCGATGCACGCCATCGGCGCTCACCGGCAATCAGTTCATAGCGGTCATTCTCCACCGGTCTGACTATGATCGGCTGAATCACTCCTTGCGCGGCGATCGAATCCGCCAGCTCTCTTAAACTGTCGGGATCAAATTCCCGGCGTGGCTGATAACGTCCCCGTTGAATGAGATCCACCGGCAACCGGGTCAGATTGGAAATGTCAGCAGTAACAGACCCTCCTGTCGTTTCCGCTTCATTATTGATGCCGCCAAGCAGGGCATCAAGACCCCGGCCGAGGCCACGCTTCTTCGCCGCCATATATCTTTTCCGTTATGCCTGTTTCAATTCTGAATTTCGCATGCGGTGTCTACGCATCAACTCACTGGCCAGGGCCAGATATGCCGTCGCGCCACGTGACGCCTTATCATACAGTAAAATGGGTTTGCCATGACTTGGCGCTTCAGCCACCCGAACATTCCGTGGAATGATCGTATTGAACACTTCATCTCTGAAATGGGAGATCAGCTGGGTGGACACATCGATCGCCAGATTATTTCGCGGGTCGTGCATGGTTCGCAGAAAGCCCTCGATCACCAAGCCGGGATTGAGGTGTGACTGAATCTGATTCACCGTATTCATCAATGCCGAAAGACCCTCCAGGGCATAATACTCGGTCTGTATCGGTATCAACACGCCATCCGCCGCCACCAGGGCATTCAATGTCAGCATGTTGAGTGAAGGAGGGCAGTCAACCAGAATAAAATCATACTGCGCCTTGACCGTAGCCAGGGCCAGGCTGAGGCGCTTTTCTCGCATCGCGGCGGTCATCAATCCCACTTCGGCGGCGGTCAGGTCGGAATTAGCCGGCAGGACATCAAAGCCAGCCTCCGGCGCCTTGACCACGGCGTCATTCATGCGAACATCACCCAGCAGCACATCGCAACTCGAATGTTCGAGATTGTGCTTGTCCACCCCTGCGCCCATGCTGGCGTTTCCCTGGGGATCAAGATCCACCATCAGGATTCTCTTTTTCATGGCCGCCAGGGAGGCGGCCAGGTTCACAGTAGTCGTGGTCTTGCCGACGCCGCCCTTCTGGTTGGCGATACAGATGATATGTCCCATGAGGTATTCAACTGGAAAAGATTATAGACAAACTATAATAGCCTCAGGAATACCAGAGTGGTACACCTGGAGACGATAAGTTTTTATTTATTTCACCGCTATTGCCATCCTAGAATCTGCAGTTGGACGGGGTAGAGTGCTCGTTTTGGGGGGGGCAGGTCGAGGCGCAACGACGCGGAATAGTTATTCTATTCCAAGAAGTTGTAACGAAGACATGTGCCGCCAAAAACATGCAATCTACCTCGTAGCGTGGTTCACCCAGCGGGTGAGTTGGTCTATCGAACAAAATACACATGAATTCAACTCGTTAATAGTAGAATGGAGTGGTCAACTGCAGAATCTAGGATCATCAATCAAGTGCTCTTGGAAATCACAATCAGGTGTCTCTCACCCAGTCTGGCGGGAACCTTCAAGGCTACCGCCGTGGCCTGATACTGCGGTGTGATCTGATCGATTTCATCTTGCGGAATACTACCTTTCATGGCCAGGAGCCGGGTGTGTTCTCCTAGTACTGACTTGGTCAGCGCCAGCATATTCGGCAGCGATGTGAAGGCTCGTGAAATCAGGCAGTCGAACGGTAACTCCGAATGATAGCTCTCGATCCTCGCCTGTACCGGTTGAATATTCTCCAGACCCAGTTCCATCATTGCCTGGCGCACAAAACGGATCTTTTTACGGTTGCTGTCGAGGAGCACAAAACGGCTCTCAGGCAAGGCCAGGGCAAGGGGTATGCCAGGCAGCCCAGGCCCCGTTCCCATATCCAGGATATGGCTGCCTTGCACATAACCCAAGATAGACAGACTGTCGATGAGATGGCGATCCACCATCTCCAGCGGGTCTTTAATCGCGGTCAGATTGTAGGCCCGATTCCACTTGATCAGCAGGGCTATAAACTGAAGTAACTGCTTACTTACCTCGGCTGGAAGTGATAAATCAAGGGTCTTCAATCCATCATCCAACCTCCTGATCCATGCCGGCTTGATTGGAACTTCAGACATCAGGCCGACTGTTTTTTCAGATGGATCAGCAACAGTGAAATTGCTGCGGGTGTCACGCCGGGGATACGACCGGCCTGGCCCAGGGTCTCAGGGCGCTGGCGTTGAAATTTTTCTTTTACCTCAGAGGAGAGACCGCGCACATTTTCATAGTCAAAATCGATCGGTAGTACGACCTTTTCATTGGCTCGCTGGCGTTCGATCTCATCCTGCTGGCGGTCGATATAGCCCGCATATTTTGCCTGCACCTCGAGCTGTTCGATCACCTGTGGATCTCTCACCCCTGGTCCCAGTTTCTCCAGCTCCATCAGCTTCCTGTAACTCACGTTGGGTCGCGCCAGCAGACTCAGGGCCCGTACCTCCTTGGTCAGTTCGGCTCCAAGCAGTCGTTGTGAGTCGGCCTGATTCAGATCCACCGGGCGTAGCCAGATGCTCTGCAGGCGCTGTTGTTCCTGCACTATGGCCTCTTTTTTCCTGGCGAAGATGGCCCAACGCCTGTCATCCACCAGCCCCAGCTCACGCCCAGTCTCAGTAAGACGCAGATCTGCATTGTCCTCGCGCAGCAACAAACGGTATTCAGCCCGGCTGGTAAACATGCGGTAAGGTTCAAGCGTCCCGCGGGTGATCAGATCATCCACCATGACGCCCAGGTAGGCCTCGTCACGCCGCGGGCTCCAGGTCTCTTCTTCGCGGGCCAAGCGTACCGCATTCAATCCAGCCAGCAGACCCTGGGCTGCGGCTTCCTCGTAGCCTGTCGTACCATTGATCTGCCCGGCAAAGAACAAGCCCTGAATATGTTTGGTTTCCAGTGAAGCCTTCAGATCCCTTGGATCGAAAAAATCATACTCGATCGCATAACCCGGCCGGGTGATATGGGCATTTTCGAAGCCCCGCATGGAACGCACCAGATCCAGCTGCACATCGAAGGGCAGGCTGGTCGAGATGCCATTGGGATAGACCTCATGGGTATCCAGGCCCTCAGGTTCGATAAAGATCTGATGTGAGTTTTTGTCTGCGAAGCGTACGATCTTATCCTCGATCGACGGACAGTAACGGGGGCCCACCCCCTCAATGACACCGGTATACATGGGTGAGCGGGACATTCCCCCACGAATGATGTCATGGGTCTGCTGATTGGTGTGGGTGATATGGCAATTGACCTGACGCGGATGCTGCTCGGCACTGCCCAGATAGGAAAAAACCGGGGTTGGATCATCCCCCGGCTGGGCCTGCAGCTGTGAATAGTCAATGCTGCGGCCGTCGATGCGGGGTGGGGTGCCGGTTTTCAGCCGTTCCACGCTGAAGGGCAATTCCCGCAAGCGGCGGGAGAAGGCATTCGCCGGTGGATCCCCGGCTCGTCCCCCAGCATGATTGGACAGACCGATATGGATTCTCCCTCCCAGAAAGGTTCCGACCGTCAACACCACAGATCTGGCGCGGAATTTTAGACCCATCTGTGTGACCACGCCGGAAACCCGGTCCCCTTCCACCAGAAGATCATCCACCGACTGCTGGAACAGCTCGAGGTTGGGTTGATTCTCAAGGGCATGCCGAATCGCTGCCTTGTAGCGCACACGGTCTGCCTGGGCGCGGGTGGCGCGAACTGCGGGCCCTTTGCGCGAATTCAGGATACGGAACTGGATACCCCCCAGGTCCGCCGCATGGGCCATGATGCCACCCAGTGCATCCACTTCCTTCACCAGATGGCCCTTACCAATCCCGCCAATGGCTGGATTGCAGCTCATCTGCCCCAGGGTCTCTATGTTGTGGGTCAACAGGAGGGTTTTTGCGCCCATGCGGGCACTAGCCAAGGCAGCCTCAGTACCTGCATGGCCACCGCCGACCACAATCACGTCGTATGCATGGGTAAAAAACATCGATTGCCCGGTATGATTGAAAAAACGGCTATTTTAGCCGATAAGATGCAAAATCGTCATTGAGGGTAGGGCATGACAACTCAGCTGAACAGGATTATCGACGTCGCGGGTGGCATTCTGCTGGGCAAGGAAGGGGTGATCCGGCTTTCGATTGCATGCCTACTGGCGCGGGGGCACCTATTGATCGAGGATCTACCCGGGGTCGGCAAGACCACACTGGCGCATACCCTGGCCAGATTGTTTGGACTGGATTACCAACGAATCCAGTTCACCAGTGACCTGTTGCCCTCGGATATTCTAGGAGTTTCCGTGTATGACCGGGATAAACAGGCCTTCAGATTCCATCAGGGGCCGGTGTTTGCACAACTGGTGCTGGCCGACGAGATCAACCGCGCCACCCCTAAAGCACAGAGCGCACTGCTCGAGGCGATGGAGGAGGGACAGGTCACCAGCGACGGTGAAACCCGCCAACTACCCGAACCCTTCTTTGTCGTCGCCACGCAGAATCCCAGCCACCAGGTGGGTACCTTCCCTCTACCGGAGTCACAGCTCGACCGCTTTCTGATGCGCGTGCAGATCGGTTATCCGGATAGAACAGCAGAGCGCGATCTTTTGACCGGTGCAGACAGAAGGGACATGCTCGACCAGCAACCCGCCATTCTGTTACCGGAGGAGTTGGCCAGACTCCAGCAACAGGTCAGTCAGGTATTCGTATCGGATGCCTTGCTCGACTATTGTCAGGATATCATCGCCTATACAAGAAATTCTCCCGCTTACCGGCATGGCCTCTCACCCCGGGCAGGTCTTGCGCTTCTGCAAAGCGCGAAGGCCTGGGCCCTGCTGGAAAATCGAAAAGAGGTTCTGCCGGAAGATCTTCAGACAATACTACCCGCTACAGTCGGCCATCGCTTACAGCCTCTGGCCGACCCAGACACCGCCAATCATTCGAGCCTGGCTCATGAGCTCCTGGATGCGGTTCCTGTGCCTTGATCATGAATCTTGACAAGATCAGGCAATGGTTCAGGTCATTCCGACGCACTGCTAGAACTGACCGCCATGGACGCGCCCGGATACGCGCCCGAAGTATCTATATCATGCCAACCAAACAGGGCGTGGTGCTGGCCCTGGTTCTGTTCCTGATGCTCATTGGCTCGGTCAACTACAGCAGTAACCTCGGTTATCTGGTGACCTTCCTGCTGGGTGGTATCTGGCTCACGAGCATCCTGCATACCTGGCGGAATATTTTGGGTCTGTGTCTCTCACCACACCATGTGACATCCGTCTTTGCCGGACAGGAGGCTGGCTTCAATCTGCTCCTGGAAAATCCTTCGGAACTGTCGCGTTTCGGCATCTTCGTCACGGCCAAGGGCGGCAGCAGTGATGCATGCGACCTTGCAAAACGAGCATCAAAACAGCTGATCGTACCCCTTACAGCCACTCATCGAGGAGCATTGACACTTGGAAATGTGAGCATTCACTCTCGATATCCCCTAGGTCTCTTCCATGCCTGGACCTATGCACACGTCGAATTGACCTGCCTGGTATACCCTGCACCGTCAACCCAGGGTGAACCACCAACAGAGACTCGCTACAACCGCAGTGATGCCGGCGACAGGGGTGTGGGTGCAGATGATTTTATCGGCCTGCGCAGTTTCAGATATGGTGACTCTCCAAGACACATCGACTGGAAGGCGATGGCTCGGGAGCGGGGTCTCTATACCAAATTGTTTGGGGGTGACCGTAATGAGCAGATCAGTATCGACTGGGATCTGTTGGATGATCCTGACCCTGAAGTGCGATTGAGCAGGCTGTGCCGTTATGTCCTGCTGGCTCATGAACGGCAGCTGGTCTACAGCCTTAAACTCCCCGGCATTACAATTCCAGCAGGCCTTGATGAGGCGCATAAACAGCGAAGTCTAGCGACTCTGGCAAGATTTCAGGTCGCCTCATGAAAACCCAGACAGATTGCATAAAACCTGAAATCCTGCGCATCGTTCTTATCCTGGCTGTCATGGCAACCCTGCCACATACCTTACATTTGCCCATAATGCTCAGCCTGTTTTTCATTTTACTCGCCATCTGGCGATTTATCAGTCTGACAATTCCGCAACTTAGCCCAGGTCGGTTTTTTCTGGGCCTGCTGACCATAACTGGGGTCTTGCTGGTCTACAGTCAACACCAGACCCTGATGGGGCGGGACGCCGGGGTATCCCTGCTTACCATCATGTTGACGCTCAAACTGATGGAACTGAGGAAGCAGCGTGACATCTATGTGGCCTGCTTCATGAGTTATTTCATCATCGTCACCCAGTTTCTATTCAGTCAATCCTTTCTACTGACACTCTATCTGCTCTGCATGGTCGTCTGTATTACTGCCTTATTGCTGGAAATCAACCGGACTATTCCTTCAAGGCGACTATTGGAGCCCTTGAAATCGACACTAACCATTACCTTGCAGGCAATCCCCATTGCAGCCATCCTCTTCCTTCTTTTCCCGCGCATCAGCCAGCCACTCTGGCATTTAAGCTTCCATACTGGAAGTGGACTCACAGGCTTGGACGATCGGGTATCTCCAGGCAGTATCAGTCAGCTAATCCTATCGCCCGCAGTTGCATTCAGAGTAAAATTCTTTGGCCAGACGCCATTACCTGAGGAGCGCTATTGGCGCGGCCTGGTGCTATGGGACTCGGATGGGTTCGAGTGGTTCAATCAAACGGCCCCGAAACCTTCGAATCAACCTCCAGGACTTCAAGATACTGAAAAGTCTTACAGATACGAAATACAGCTGGAACCCCACTACAAAAAATGGTTGTACAGTCTGGACCTACCTGCCACTGCGCCGCAAGGTAGTAGATTCACTGCTGATTATCTGCTGATCGCCAATCAGTCTGTCAATCAACCCCGAAAATATCAGATGGTCTCGCATGCCGGATATCTTACTGAGAGGCCTGCTCAGAACGCCATGCAACGGGCTCTGGCGACTCCCGACAATGTCACACAGCGTCAAATCGATCTGGTCGAGAACTGGTTACGCAGATCAAAAAATCATGCGGAGGTTGTTCGTCATGCGCTGAATTATTTTAACACACAGCCTTATGTCTATACGCTGGCTCCACCGCTCTATCTCAGTAACCCAATCGACGAATTCCTGTTCGAGGGTAAAGAAGGGTTCTGTGAACACTATGCCATTAGCTTCACCCAGTTGATGCGGACTGCAGGAATTCCTACTCGCATGGTAATCGGCTATCAAGGCGGTGAATACAATCCCCTGGGGGATTACTTCATCATCCGCCAATCCGATGCACATGCCTGGACCGAAGTCTGGCTGGAGTCAATAGGCTGGACGCGCATAGATCCAACGGCTGCAGTCGCGCCTGAAAGAGTGAGGCACGCCATCCAATTCGACTTCTCAGGTATCGGTTCGCCAGTACTTTTTCAAATAGATGGCGGTGGAGTACTGAGCTCTTTTTTAGGCCATATAGATCTGGTCATGGATGCCGCCAATCTCAGCTGGAGACGATGGATCATCGGTTACAATCGCCAACATCAATCCAGCCTGCTGAATAATTTCGGCTTTGATTTCACCAAAGGCTGGGAATGGGCCAGTCTGTTGGCAGCCTTGATTGGACTGTTACTTCTGCTGACCACCGTCTTTATTCTTCTGAAGGGCCGGTTGAAAGTAACGCCAGTCGTGAGAAGCTACCATATACTTTGTAATAAGCTCGCACGGGTTGGCCTGCCCCGTAGATCCAGCGAGGGGCCATTGGACTTCTCTAAAAGAGTTGCCTCAGCTCGACCCGATCTCTCTGCACAAACTCAGAAGCTATTTGGAATCTACATCAGACTCCGCTATGCGGAGGCAACACCCAGGACGGCCATGCTGGAATTCAAGCGTCTGGTCAGAGGCTTCAGACCTAGAAAATATTCCGGCTGATAATCAGCTGGTTATTAATATGTAGAGCTTATCTTTGAGATGCACACGGCGCTTCTTCATCTCTTCGATATGAAAATCTGAAACCGGTGTTTTCACCTCTTCAAGACTACGGACGTGTGCGTCAAGCCAGTCATATTCATCCATCAAGTGGTGAAAAACTTCATTATTTGCGCGTAAGTCGGCAATTTTTTCGATATGTTCAGGAAATTCAAGCAGTAACTGATGGGATTCTCCCAACATGGTAGGTCTCCTCTAAATAATTATTTTAAGCAGGCAATTTTATCTGTAGCCGTAGCTACTTAGCAATGCACAGACATTATATCCAGACTATTTTCCAATACAAAAGGTAGAAAAAATCCTGCCTAACAGATCATCGGCGCTAAATTCACCGGTTATCTCACCCAGAGCCTGCTGTGTCAGCCGCAACTCCTCAGCCAATAACTCTCCCGCCGACTGCTGCTTCAACACAACATCTCCTTGCTGTAGATGCTGCATGGCCTGCTCCAATGCCAACAGATGCCGGCGTCTGGCGATAAACTCACCTTCACTGGTTTCGCCTAATCCTACACTCTGTTTGATGTGGTTTTTCAGATCCTCAATCCCATCACCATACTTCGCTGACAGGGAGATCTCCACACCAGAATCAGTCTGTATGAGACCTGCCGACTTCTGACTCAGATCAATCTTGTTTCGCACTAAGATCAGCGGCGCGTCTTCAGGCAACGTTGTACGGTCGAGAGCCAGATGCTCAGGGTCTGATCTGTCATCAAACACCCAAAGAATCTGGTCGGCCTGACTTATTTCTGTTCGGGCGCGACGCATCCCCTCGATTTCAACCGGGTCATCACTCTCTCGCAAACCGGCTGTATCGATAATGTGTATCGGCATACCATCAATCTGGATACGCTCCCGTAATAGATCGCGTGTGGTGCCGGGGATCTCGGTGACAATAGCCGAATCCTCGCCAGCCAGGGCATTCAGCAGACTTGATTTACCTGAATTTGGACGGCCTGCGATGACCAGGGAAATTCCATCACGCAACAATCTACCTGTTTTTGCACTCCGCTGAACAATCCTTACATCATTGATGATTGACTGTAAGTCAGTGCTTACTTTCCCATCAGTAAGGTAGTCGATCTCCTCCTCAGGAAAGTCGATGGCTGATTCTACATAGAGTCGCAGATGGATTAATCGCTCTACCAGCTGATGGATCTTTTTTGAAAAGACACCTTGCAGTGTCCTGCAGGCAAGACGAGCGGCGGAACGGGTATCGGCATCGATCAGATCAGCAATGGCTTCAGCCTGTGCAAGATCCAGTTTACCGTTTAAAAATGCCCTCTCACTAAACTCTCCAGGCCTTGCGACTCGAGCGCCCAGTTGCAGGACCTGCTGCATCAACAAATCCATGATCACCGGGCCGCCATGCCCCTGAAGCTCCAGCACGTGTTCGCCGGTAAAGGAGTGGGGAGAGGGAAAATAGATGACTATGCCTGCATCGAGCACCTGCTCATCGGCATCATGAAAGCGGCAATACTTTGCTACTCTCGGTACAGGAAGCAGGCCAACTATCCCTTGAGAGATGGCTTGAACGAGAGGTCCACTGATACGGACAATTCCGACCCCACCCCGTCCAGGTGGGGTCGCAATAGCGACTATAGTGTCACGAGTCGGCAACTCTTTACTATTTGGCGGCCTTTTCGATTTTATTCGTGATATACCACTGCTGTGCGATCGAAATGAGGTTATTCACTACCCAATAAAGCACCAGACCTGCCGGGAAAAATGCAAAGAAGATCGTAAATACGAATGGCAGGCTCATCATGATTTTAGCCTGCATGGGATCAGGTGGCGCCGGATTCAGTTTTTGCTGAACAAACATCGAGACGCCCATGATTAGGGGGAGGATAAAGTAGGGGTCTTTTGCAGACAGATTATTGATCCAAAGGATAAAAGGCGCATGCCGCAATTCAACGCTCTCCAGCAATACCCAGTAGAGTGCGATAAACACCGGGATCTGTACAAGAATTGGCAAACATCCGCCCAGGGGATTGATCTTCTCCTTCTTATACATCTCCATCATGGCCTGGTTGAGACGCTGCTTGTCATCTCCATAACGATCCTTCAGGGCCTGCAGTCTTGGCGTCACTTTTCGCATATTCGCCATAGACTTGTAGCTGGTCTCTGACAACTTGTAGAAGGCCGCCTTGATAAGAATGGTGAGGAGAATGATCGACCAACCCCAATTTCCGACCCAACTATGAATGAATTTAAGCAACCAGAAGATGGGTTCGGCCAGCACAGTCAACCAACCATAATCTACGGACAGTTCCAAACCTTGAGCGATGCTCTGGAGTTCATCATGCAGCTTCGGTCCTACATACAGTTTTTTCTCAAACTGGTGTGTGCCGCCATCGACCAGTGATAATGATGGCGAGTAACTTCCGATGAGATATTTCGGGCCGGGTAGGCTGTTAGTATAATAGTGCTCTAACTGATCCTTAGGCGGTATCCAGGCACCCAGAAAATAGTGCTGTATGATAGCGAACCAGCCATCCGTTGAGTCTACGCTCAGACTCTTTTTCGCCATATCCTCAAAATCGACCTTCTCATATTTATCTGTCGGGTTGTAATAGACACCGCCTGTATAGGTATAGGTGGTAAATCCGGAGCGACTTTCGGGTTCACTTCTCTGTAATTGTGCGTAGTCTCTGGCAGCCAACGGCTTGCCTGACTGATTAGAAATCTCATGGATAACATCGATCAGGTAACTACCACGGTTAAATATATAATGCTTCCTGACTTCAATGCCGTTACCGGAACTCCAGCTCAACGTGACTTTTAACTGATCCTGATCATTTCCGAGCACATATTCAGTCTGATCGATCTTATACTCGGCTTCATGGGTCGGGACCTGACCTGCTGTACCGCCAATCAGGCCTGACTGTGCGATGAAAATATCCGGTAAATCAGTAGAAAAGAGTTCAAATTTAATTTCCGGTGTTTCTGGCGAAACCGGGTAATCAAGCAGAGAGGCTCTCTGCAAGGTTCCACCTCTGCTGGATATTTCTACACGCAAAAGATCTGTCTCGACCTTTACGATTTTCTTTCCCAGATTGATTGCTGAACTTCCAATCTCAGGGACAGAATCATCTGCGGTTAGCGAGCTGTCACTCCCAACTACTGCTGTTGGGACTCCGCCAGCCTCCTCAGACGCAGGGGAGGCAGTCTCAGAATGGGAGGGCTGTTGAAAAGTGGCTGATTGTTTTGGTCCATAATCTTCAACCCAGGCTTGATACAACAAGAGTCCTATAAAGGCCAAGGCAAAAAAGAGAATTAATCTTAAATTATCCATGATGCTTCTTATTAATGGGTTCAGGAACTGGATCAACACCCCCCTCATGCCAGGGATGACAGTGTGAGATCCTGCGTAGTGACAACCATAGGCCCTTTACAAAACCGTGTTTTTCCAAAGCCTCTACGGCATAGCTGGAACAACTTGGATAGAAGCGGCAGTGGTTTCCAAGAAATGGACTGAGAAGGATCTGATAAGTCCGAATCAGTGCGATCAAGAGCGTGCGCATCTTTTAGCCAATTT
Organism: Pseudomonadota bacterium; assembly: GCA_039714735.1. Taxonomy (GTDB): domain Bacteria; phylum Pseudomonadota; class Gammaproteobacteria; order Chromatiales; family Chromatiaceae; genus JASJBU01. Next base: position 50,978 of record JBDLIT010000003.1, on the reverse strand, counting down.
TTGCCAATGGCGCGACAGGGATGAATAATATTGACTGTTGGTTGCCAATAATTTCCCACGCTGGTTAAGCACGACCAGATCCATTCCCGTCAATAAATGTTGATGGGAGCGAAAACTTTCTCTTACCAGACGTTTCAGTCGATTGCGATCCACTGCCCTCTTTGTCTTCTTTTTGGTGATAGCCAAACCAAGCCGGGCATACTGCAAACCATTCGCTCGCGCTAATACCATAAAATTACGGTCCCCGGACCGCTCGCCTGAATCAAAAACCCGACGGTATTCGTCGGGTTTCAACAATCGATTCCGTCGGGAAAACTTCCCTTCAGCTGTCGCCAAGAAGATGGTTTATAGAGCCAGACGTGCGCGCCCTTTGGAACGGCGGGCTTTAATCACCTTACGTCCACTGCGAGTAGCCATACGTGCGCGAAAACCATGGTTGCGGACTCGCTTTAGATTACTGGGCTGAAAAGTTCTTTTCATGACACTTTACCGAGGGTTACGCCAAAAAAGGCGAATGAGATTGCAAACGAAAAAAGAGCGGCATCCTAGCCTTTATTTGGCCTATTTGTCAATATCATGTGACATATTCAAAGAGCGCTTAAATTGTGGATAAGTCCAGGACTGGAGAGTAGACTTTACGTTATATCAATTAAATTAAACCAGTCTTTTCACAGATATGACTGGTCATTCCCTTAAACTGACTAAAAGCTATCGGAGTAATCCATCTTGGAACTATGGCGTCGCTGTTCTGAGCACTTAGAACAGGAGTTGTCTGCACAGCAGTTCAATACCTGGATAAGGCCTCTCCAGGTTATCGAAGAAGAAAAACAGGTTAAGCTTCTTGCACCGAACCGCTTTGTACTCGACTGGGTAAGAAATCATTACCTTGATTCCATCAAAAACCATCTTTCACAAATCTGCGGCGCTTCAACACCACAGGTATCGATAGAAATCGGCAGCAAGAAAAAAACTCAGGTCGCGCCACAGTCCACTCAGAAAAAGAGTGGACCTGTAGTGACTACGGTTAGCGACAAGCTCAGTTTAGATTCAAATATTAATGCCAATTTCACATTTGAAACCTTTGTTGAGGGTAAGTCGAACCAAATTGCTCGTGCGGCATCCATGCAGCTAGGCGCCAATCCTGGAAAAGCCTACAACCCACTCTTTATCTATGGTGGTGTCGGCTTAGGGAAGACCCATCTGATGCACGCCATTGGTAATTCAATTTTGAATAATAATCCGCACGCAAAGGTCGTTTATCTTCACTCAGAGCGATTTGTATCTGATATGGTCAAAGCCTTGCAACATAACACCATTGATCAATTCAAAAAAAAGTATCGTTCCCTAAATGCGCTGTTAATCGATGACATCCAATTCTTTGCCGGAAAAGAAAGATCACAAGAAGAGTTCTTTCATACATTCAACGCACTGTTTGAATCGCAACAACAAATCATCCTTTCTAGTGACCGTTTTCCAAAAGAGGTCACTGGACTGGAGGAGAGACTAAAATCTCGTTTTGGATGGGGGCTCACTGTTGCGATTGAACCGCCAGATCTTGAGACGCGTGTTGCCATTCTCCAGAGCAAGGCCCTGATGCTCAATGCAAAACTACCCAGTGAAGTGGCATTTTTCATGGGTAAGAGAATTCGATCAAATATCAGGGAATTGGAAGGTGCTCTTAGAAGAGTTATTGCCAATGCAAGCTTTACTGGACAGGAGATCAATCTAGACTTCGCCAAAAATGCCTTGCGAGACATGCTGGCGGCTCATGCCAAGCAAGTCACGATTGATAGCATCCAAAAAACTGTTGCTGAATACTATCAGATACGAACTTCAGATCTGCTCTCTGCAAAAAGAAGCCGGTCCATAGCGAGACCGAGACAGATAGCAATGACCTTGGCTAAGGAACTCACCAATCACAGCCTACCTGAAATAGGTAACGCTTTTGGCGGCAGGGACCATACAACTGTAATTCACGCAAACAGAAAAATTAAAGAATTACGTGAAACGGATCCTAGAATAGCTGAAGATTACTCAAATTTGTTAAGAACCCTAAGTAGTTAGTGTGGATAAACTGTTATAAAAAAAACATAATTCAATTTTCATTATTTATCCACAACTGATCAACAACTTAATATGAGATCAATCAATAACATGTTACTAACAAAAATATACGTAAAATCAAAAGGTTAATAGCTTTCTCATCAGTTACCAACATGCTTAATAATAGTAATAAGCTACTAAATAAAAATACTTATTTATTATAAGTTAAGAGTTAGAACAATGAAGATATCCACTAAACGCGAAGATTTACTTGAACCACTGCAGAAGATTGGCAACGTTGTCGAGCGAAGACAAACATTGCCAATATTGGCAAATATTCTTATCAATGCAGGAAATGGAATAATAAATCTGACTGCAACAGATTTAGAGGTTGAATTAAAAACTCAGGCTATCGCTACATGTGATGACGAACACGACTTCACATTACCAGCTAGAAAAATTTTAGATATCTGTAAGGCTCTACCAGAAGGAGCAGATATTTCCATGGAAGTTACTAACGATAAAGTACACATAAAATCAGGACGTAGTCGATTCTCATTAGGTATTCTGCCTGCACAAGATTATCCTGTGATAGAAGCTTCTCCTGGAAACTCGTTCTTTACAATAAAAGAAAATGACTTCAAAAAACTTATCGATAAGACAGCTTTTGCTATGGCGCAACAGGATGTCCGATATTATCTCAATGGCATGCTGCTAGAGATAGAAGAAAATATAATTAGAACAGTAGCAACTGATGGACATCGGTTGGCGCTATGTGAAATTCCGACTAATCCAAATGATGCTTTAAACAATCAAGTTATTTTACCAAGAAAAGCAGTACTTGAACTTTCAAAACTTCTCAACGATAAAGATTCAGATATAAAAATCGAACTAAGCAACAGTTACATTAAAGTACTTCTTACTAATTCTGTATTCACATCAAAACTGATTGATGGCCGTTTTCCTGAATACCAGCGGGTGATGCCATCATCTGCAGACAAAGAACTCGAAGCTGATAAAGATAAGCTCAAACAATCTTTGACAAGAGCTTCAATACTTTCAAATGAAAAATACAGGGGAATTAGATTTTCAGTCATAAATGGAACTCTACAATTGCAGGCGCATAATCCTGAGCAAGAAGAGGCAGAAGAAGAACTTGAGGTTATTTATAATGGAGAAGATATTAAGATTGGATTTAATGTTGGTTATCTAATAGATGCACTCTCTGCTATTAGCGAAGATATAATAATTATCGAACTCAAAGACTCAAATAGCAGTGCGCTAATTTATGGAAAAGGTAACTCTTCAAGTAAGTATGTTGTTATGCCAATGCGCATATAACAAATTTATTGATAACATTAATACAGCGGCAGATTCTCTGTGTTAATAAACTCAGTAACAAATTGTTCTTATCTAAATTAACTATCAATAATTTAAGGCTTATAACTAGGCTAAAAATCACCCCTCATCCACACATTAATATCATCTCTGGTAAAAATGGTGCTGGCAAGACAACAATACTTGAAGCTATCTATCTCTTGGTCAGAAACAAAAGTTTCAGGTCGACATCAATAAAAAATCTCATTAAAAAAAATCATACTCAAATTAATATTTCCGCAACAATAAATAACTCAACCGGATATATTCAACATCTCCTACTTAAAAAGTCAGCAACTGATAATAGTTTTTCAATAAACGGTCAACAACAAAATAAATTAACAAATGTCGCACATGCTCTTCCTCTAGGAATCATTACACCAAATATACATAAGATCATTGAAGACGGACCAAATCAACGACGTCGATTAATTGACTGGGGTGTGTTCCACGTGGAACATGACTATGCATCGCTAGTAAGGAAATATAAAAAACTCTTGATGCAAAGGAACGCTGCCTTACAGGGAAATTTAAAAGAAGTAGTTATATGGGATAGTCAGCTAGAAATTATCTCTAATGAAATAACCTTAAAAAGAAAGAGAAGTGTTGAGGGAATAAATAATAGTATAAATGATAACTTCTCTATTTTTTTTCCGGAGTATGAATTTCAAGCAACCTTTAGAAAAGGGTGGGATAAAAATAGATCTCTGAAAGAATCACTACTAAAGAGTTTAAAAAGCGATAAAAAAAGGGGGTTTACTTCAATAGGTCCCCACCGTGCTGATCTAATAATAAAGATCAATGGGAAATTATCTAAAGATGTTTTATCAAGAGGTGAACAAAAGATATTAGCAATATTGATTGTACTGTCGAATCTAAATAATATCAGATCACACACAAAAGAAAATCCAATACTATTATGTGATGATATCTTTTCTGAATTAGATAAAGAGAATCTTGCACTTATTCTGAATCAAATTAAACAGAATAAGTTTCAAACTTTTATTACTACATTAAACAAGAATACACATATCTATGATCCGGAACTCTATGAAATGTTTCACGTGGAACATGGTGAGATTGTATGAGTAATCGTATCTACTGAAGAGTATAATGCTGCAATATTTATAATTTAGTCTTGGTTTATATCGGTATATCTTATGTCTTACGACTCATCCAACATCAAAGTACTTAAAGGTTTAGACGCTGTAAGAAAACGCCCTGGTATGTATATTGGTGATACAGACGATGGAACAGGGCTGCATCACATGGTCTTTGAGGTGGTTGATAATTCTATTGATGAGGCATTAGCAGGGCATTGTGATGAAATAAAAGTTACCATTCATTCTGATCAAAGTGTAACTGTCGTTGATAATGGCCGTGGTATCCCAGTTGATATTCATCCTGAAGAAAATAGATCGGCTGCTGAGGTAATACTCACTGTATTACATGCGGGTGGAAAATTTGACGATAATTCTTATAAAGTCTCTGGTGGATTACATGGAGTAGGTGTTTCAGTTGTAAACGCTTTATCTGAAGAACTTACGCTTGAGATATACAGACAAGATAAAATTTATAAACAAAAATATCAATATGGAGAGCCTGTTGAACCTCTAATGGAAGCTGGTGAAACAGATAAGAGTGGTACGAGTGTAACATTTAAACCTAGTACAAAAACCTTCACTAATATTAAATTTCACTATGACATCTTAGCCAAGAGACTACGTGAACTCTCTTTTCTTAATTCTGGTGTCAAAATTTTACTGCAAGAAGAAGAAACTGATAGACATGACATCTTCGAATATAAGGGTGGAATAGTTGCATTTGTTGAACATCTAAACAAAAATAAATCTCCTTTACATGAAAAAGTCTTTAGTTTTTCTGATACCAGAAGCGACATTGTTGTCGAAGTTGCAATGCAGTGGAATGAGTCGTATCAGGAAAATATCTTTTGCTACACAAATAATATTCCACAACGTGATGGTGGTACACATCTGGCCGGTTTCAGAGGGGCATTAACCAGGACACTCAATTCATATATTGAACAGGCAGGGATGGCAAAAAAACAGAAAGTGAATACTACTGGTGATGATTCACGAGAAGGTTTAACTGCTGTTCTATCAGTAAAAGTTCCTGATCCAAAATTCTCTTCACAAACAAAGGATAAACTGGTTTCGTCAGAAGTTAAGAGCGTAGTGGAAAATTTACTTGCCGATCATCTCAATGATTATCTTCTTGAGAATCCTGGCGATGCTAAAAATATTGCTGGGAAAATGGTTGATGCGGCAAGAGCCCGTGAAGCTGCGAGGAAAGCAAGGGAGATGACTCGCCGAAAAGGCGCCTTGGACATTGCTGGATTGCCTGGGAAATTAGCTGATTGCCAGGAAAAAGATCCTGCTTTATCAGAGCTTTACCTTGTAGAGGGGGATTCTGCAGGTGGATCTGCAAAGCAGGGGAGAGACAGAAAGTTCCAAGCTATCCTGCCGCTTAAAGGTAAAATTCTGAATGTAGAAAAAGCAAGATTTGACAAGATGCTGGGCTCTGCAGAAGTTGGGACATTAATAACAGCATTGGGATGTGGTATCGGTCGGGAGGAGTTCGATCCTGATAAATTACGCTATCATCGCGTAATTATAATGACTGATGCAGATGTAGATGGCGCCCATATCCGAACGCTCCTGCTGACTTTCTTTTATCGGCAAATGCCTGAGTTGATAGAACGTGGCCACATTTATATTGCCCAGCCGCCACTGTACAAAATCAAGAAAGGGAAACAGGAACAATACCTGAAAGATGATCAGGATCTTAATAACTACTTTTTACAAACTGCATTGGATAATGCTGCACTATTTGTGAATAGCGAAGCACCTGGTTTGACCGGAGAAAGTCTCGAAGAATTGGCTAGAAACTTTCTTGCAGTGATGGCTGGTATCAAGCGGCTTTCACGTCGATATGATGCAGCATTTCTAGAAAAACTGATTTACATGCCTGTATTCAATTCAGACCTATTACAGGACGAAAATCGTTTATCAGAATGGGTTAGTGAAATAGAGTCACGATTAAATACCGAATTGGGTGTTTCCGAATCCTGTACTCTCAGTTTTATCAAGGACTATGGTGTGGAAGGAAATGAAGCTGGGATCATGATCAACCGCAAGGTGCATGGTATCGGGGTTGATCATTTTATTCCCACCGATTTCTTTAATACCGTTGAATATCGAAAGATCATCGAACTGGGTGAGAAATTAAAAGACCTCCTCGCGGTTGATGCCTATGTTAAAAGGGGCGAAAAGACGAAAGAAATTTCCAGTTTTAGACAGGCCCTGGATTGGTTAATGGATGAGGCTAAACGTGGCCAACACGTACAACGCTATAAAGGTCTGGGAGAGATGAATCCAGAACAGCTATGGGATACCACGATGAATTCCGTGAGCCGCAGATTACTTCAAGTCAGCATTGAAGATGCAGTGGCAGCTGATCAGATTTTCACAACTTTGATGGGAGATCAAGTAGAACCCAGACGAGAATTTATAGAAACTCATGCCTTGACTGTTGAAAATCTGGATATCTGATTCGTCAGACGATAGCGTAGATTCGCTAAACGATAAAAATGAAGTAAGTACTAACTATCAGATCTGACACGTTCAGAAGGCAGTTCTTGCATAGTCTTTTCTATCCAGTCCTCTACTTGTTTGTTGATCTCAGCAGCACTGAGTCCGTTATGTTTAATGATGGGTCCTATCCTGACATCTATTGTGCCCGGGTATTTGATGATGCCACGACGCTTCCAGAAGATTCCTGCATTGTGCGCCACAGGTACGACAGGAAAACCTGATTTCTCTGCTAACAATGCTCCGCCAACGCCATAGCGCTTGCGGGTTCCTGGGGCAACGCGAGTTCCTTCCGGAAAGATTATGACAGACAAACCTGAATTCAGGCGTTGAGTTCCCTGTTCTATGATCTGAAAAACAGCTTTCCTGCCTGACTTTCGGTTGATGGCGATGGGTTTGAAGAGATACATCACCCAACCAAAAATCGGTATAAAGAGTAATTCACGTTTAAGCACCCAAACCTTAGGCAGAGGAATCAGGCTTATGAGAGCGATGGTTTCCCAAGTGGATTGGTGTTTTGAAAGGATGATACAACTATCATCCGGCAGATTGCCCTGACCCTCCACCCGATAGTTGAGCCTGCAGATGGTCCTAAGACCCCAAAGGTTAACTTTGCTCCATATGGTATCGACAATGAAGCGTCGCTTTTGAGGCAAAATCCAACCTATTAGGCTGCCAACACTGGCAATCAAGATAGTGCTGAATATGAAAAAAAAGAAAAATATCAATGACCTGACAAGTATTGTCATACCTTTGAAGAGGCCTCCTCCAAGAGAGATTCAACAGCCATCGAAAGATTAGGATAAAAGGGGATCCCGGTTAATTGATCTTTGTGTAAATTGAAAGTCTCTGTACCCTTGCCAGTCAGAACAAGAATGGGTCTGGCGCCTACAGCCAATGCAGCTTCCAGATCACGGTATGAATCTCCGATTACAGGAACGTTGGATAAGGGTTCCTGTGATCGTCTGGCAACTTCTTCATACAAACCAGGTTTTGGTTTACGACAATCACATCCTTGGTCAGGCGCATGGGGGCAGAAAAGGATGGCCTGGATGCGTCCACCAATCTTCTGTAGTTCAGTGTTTAACTTCAGATGGATTGCGTTCAGAGTCTCAATATCAAATAAGCCGCGTCCTATGCCAGACTGATTTGAAGCAACATAGACAAGATAGCCTGCATAATTGAGTCGAGCGATGGCATCCAAGCTACCAGGAATAGGCGCCCACTCATCGGGTGACTTGATAAAGTCATCAGAGTCCTGGTTTATGACACCATCCCTATCTAGAATAATGGTTTTCATGAATAGTAACGATTGAATCAGTCTACGTCTCTAAATTCGGATACCCGAACACGTCCATTCACCATCCGTGACTGGCGTTTTGTAAGCTTTTCCATTTTTGCCCAGAAAGCCTCGTTGAGATCAAAGTCTTGAGCAATAGCGGTTCCCATTACCAGGATCATCAGATCTGCAACCTCTTCAGCCAGCGCCTGTTTGCTTTTACCTTTTGTTACACAGGAAGAAATCTCTCCTAACTCCTCAGACATCAGAGATATCCGATAGGTCATCTCTTCACCGCCACGTTCCTTAAAACGGTGTTTTTCGTGAAATGCAGAGACCGCAGAGAGCATCTCGTCATATGAATCACGGTTCATGGTTAATATTCCTGATTATTGAAGTCTTGAAAAATCAGCGACACTAAGGAAAAGATTTTCGAGATGAGTCAGTAGAGCAAGTCTATTTTGGCGTAGGGAGGTGTCCTCCACCATGACCATGACCTGATCAAAAAAATCATCAACTGTCACACGTAGCCCGGCAAGAAGTTGCATGCCCTGGGTGTATTGTCCAGATTCAAATAATGGATTGACCTTTGGGCCTAATTCCAACAACGAGGTTGCGAGCGCCTTCTCAGCATCTTCCTCAAGAAGATCCTGTTTGAACTGATCAGGAATAACCTCATCTGTCTTACGCAGAATATTTCGAATCCTTTTATTGGCGGCTGACAGGCTTTCCGCTTCGGGCAATTTCCGAAATTCAGTTACGGCTAATACCCGTTGATTGAAATCCGCTGGACGGGTTGGTTTACGTGCGATTACCGCATCAACTGAATCAGCAGGGATCGATTGATCTGTGTAGTAGGCCTTGAGACGCTCCATCATATAGTCGAAAACGTCACCGATACATTGATCATCAGCATTGATTTCACCTTTGAGGCTATCAGCGGCATGTTCAAGGAGCATCCCAAGATCGATATCGAGTGGTGTTTCGATCATGATACGAAGTACCCCCAGTGCTGCACGGCGAAGTCCATATGGATCTTTTGCGCCTGTGGGTCTCAGACCAATTGCAAATATGCCGACCAGTGTGTCGAGCCTGTCAGCAATTGCGATGGTGCGGCCACACTCAGACTGTGGTAACTGATCGCCGGCATGCCGTGGCATGTACACCTCTTCCATGGCCTGAATGACCTGAGGATCTTCACCGGAATGCATTGCATAGTAGCGACCCATGATGCCTTGTAAACTGGCAAATTCACCCACCATTTCAGTCATCAGATCGCATTTACAGAGCCAGGCGGCACGCATCGCAAGGTTTTTATCGAAACCAGTTTGATCGGCAATCGAATCGGCCAGGGACGCGATGCGTCCGGCTTTGTCATGCATCGATCCTAGTTTATCCTGAAATTTGAGAGTCTTGAGACTCTCGATATGGTGTTCCAGGGGTTGTTTGAGATCCTGCTGCCAAAAGAAGGCTGCATCACTGAAGCGAGGACGAATGACCCGTTCATTACCTGCACGAACCTGATCGATGTCTTTACTCTGTATGTTGCTGATCGTGATAAACCGGGGCAGCAGATCACCCTGTTCATTCACTACGGGAAAATATTTTTGATGTCCTTGCATGGCTTGGATAAGACATTCGGATGGCACATCAAGAAAGCTTTCGTCAAAGCTGCCAATTACAGCGACCGGCCATTCATTCAGAGCAGTCACTTCATTTAACAGTTCCTGATCGATGACAGCCTTGGCATTCAGCTTTTCTGCTTCCTGTCTGACAAGATTATCAATGAGCTGTCTACGTTCATTGAAATCTGCAATCACATAGCCTTTATCCTTCAGGGTGCTGGCGTAATCATTGGGATGGTTAATGACAATTGTCGAAGGATGATGAAATCGATGACCTCTGGTCTCACGGCCCGCATCCTGACCCATGATATTACCTGGAACCACTTCGTCACCGAAGAGTAGCATCACCCAATGGACCGGCCGGACAAATTCTTCATTGCGTGAACCCCAGCGCATGCGTTTGGGTATAGGAAGCCCCGCCAATGATTTTTCGACGATATCAGGCATCAACTCAAAGGTTGAACGTCCTTTCTCCAACTGTTTGTGGACCAGCCATGAACCCTTAGGGGTGTCCTGGGTCTCAAGGTTTTCTACTTCGACACTGCAGGATCTGGCAAAGCCCAGCGCTGCCTTGGTGGGATTTCCCTCGGCGTCATAGGCGGCTTTGACAGCAGGACCTTTTCTTTCAACCTGTTTGTCCTGCTGGGCCGAATCGAGCTGTTTTACCTGGACAGCGAGGCGACGTGGTGTGGCATATGATTGAATCGAAGCCCGCTTCAGACCCAGTTTGGATAGCTGCTGGTCAATGCCTTTGGTGAAGGCGGCGATCAGGTTGACCAGCGCCTTTGGAGGCAGTTCCTCAGTGCCGATCTCGACCAGCAAGTCTTTCTGCTCATTCATTGACTGCTGCCTCCTGGCTGTTCTTCAGCATGGGAAAGCCCAAGGCTTCACGGCTCTCGTAATAGGCCTTTGCAACGGCGCGCGCCAGTGTCCGAACTCGCAAAATAAAGCGTTGTCTTTCGGTGACGGAAATTGCGTGCCTGGCATCCAACAGGTTGAAAGTATGGGAAGCCTTGAGAACCTGCTCATAGGCAGGTAACGGCAGACCCAATTCGATCAACCGTTGGCTCTCCTTCTCACAAGTGTCGAACCAGCTGAAAAGAGAAGGAACATGAGCCTGTTCAAAATTGTACGTGGATTGTTCGACCTCATTTTGATGGAAGACGTCTCCATAGGTGACAGGGCCGTCCGGACCTATCGTCCAGACCAGATCATAGACACTTTCCACGTTCTGCAGATACATGGCGATGCGTTCCAGACCATAAGTAATTTCACCCGTCACAGGCCTGCAATCAAGGCCGCCAACCTGTTGAAAGTATGTAAATTGCGTAACCTCCATTCCGTTCAGCCAGACCTCCCAGCCAAGCCCCCAGGCGCCTAGGGTGGGTGATTCCCAATTGTCCTCGACAAAACGAATGTCATGAATCAATGGATCTATACCCAGATCTCTGAGCGAATTGAGATACAGTTCCTGAATCTCCATGGGAGAGGGTTTAAGAATCACCTGAAACTGATAGTAGTGCTGGAGTCGGTTGGGATTTTCTCCGTAACGTCCATCCGTAGGACGCCGGGAGGGTTGAACATAGGCGCAGCTCCAGGGTTCCGGTCCAATTGAGCGAAGATATGTTGCAGAGTGGAAGGTTCCTGCGCCCATCTCCATATCATAGGGTTGTAATATAACGCAGCCCTGTTCCGCCCAGTAAGATTGGAGAGCGAAAATCAGACCCTGGAAGGTCGAAATATCGATTTTTTTATTTTCAGAAGCGCTGTTCACGTACGGATTCCATGGTGAAAGAGAGTAAAACCGGTTGATTATAACGGTGCATCAATCACATGGCTAACTGATGACGAGTGTCTGTCTGACAGCGATCCCGTATAATTTCGTTATTTTTATGACCAGACTCTACTGAATATGAACCAACAGCGTAAGGCGGTTGCATTGATCTCCGGTGGTCTCGACTCTCTGCTGGCCGCCAAGGTGATGCAGGAGCAGGGGATTCATGTGGAGGGTATCAACTTCTACACAGGATTTTGTGTGGAAGGGCACACCCATGCAATCCGCAAAAAGGACCAGCATAAAGTTAAAAGAAATAATGCACTATGGGTGGCTGAACAACTGGGGATCAAGCTGCATATCATAGATATCGTGGAGGAGTATAAGGATGTGGTGTTCAATCCAAAGCACGGATATGGCGCCAATCTGAATCCCTGTCTCGACTGTAAGATCTTTATGGTCAGAAAAGCCCTGGAGTGGACCAAGAGTAAAGGCTTCGATTTCATCATTACCGGTGAAGTGATCGGACAGAGACCCATGTCGCAGAGGAAGGAGACGATGCCGGTGGTGGCGGATGAATCGGGCGCTGAGGATCTGCTGTTGAGACCTTTATGCGCGAAAAATCTTCCGGAAACCCTCCCGGAAAGGGAAGGCTGGGTAGCGCGGGAGAAGCTATTCGATTTCAGTGGGCGGAGCCGCAAGCCTCAGATGGCCCTGGCAAACCAGTATGGATTTGAAGATTATGCCCAGCCTGCCGGTGGCTGCTGTTTCCTCACGGATGCACAATACGCCGTCAAACTTGCCGATCTTTGGAAAGCGCGCGGCAGCAAGCAATATGAGATGGATGACATCATGTTGCTCAAGGTTGGAAGGCATCTGCGTCCAGCGCCACATTTCAAACTGATTATTTCCCGCGAAGAGGGTGAAGGCAATTTTTTGCAAGGTTATCGAAAGCAGTTTCCCAGTCTGAAGACCGTCAGCCATCCAGGCCCTCTGGCGCTGATCGATGGTGAGGTGGGTGAAGAGGACATTGAACTGGCAGCCAGACTGGTGGCCCGTTACAGTAAGGGACGGGACAGTGCGGAGGTAGAAATAGAATTCACCACACAGGATGGTCAGAGTCGGACACTCACAGTGATGCCGATTAAGCCGCATGAAATACCAAAGGAGTGGTTCATTTGAGCAGAATTGGACTCGATTGCCGGCGGCTGCTCTGTCCAATGCCGGTGATACGGGTGCAGAATCGGGTGGCGGAACTCGAAGAGGGCATGATTCTGGAAGCATTTTGTACTGATCCAGGTGTTTTAAATGATATACCTGCCTGGAGCCGGATCAACGGACACAAGGTGATCGAGACTCGTTCTGAAGCAGGCGAGTATGTCGTGGTTATTGAAGTGGGTGAAACGGAGTAACTCATGGATCATGTAACAGAGAAGCAAGAGACCAGATACCGGTTGACGCGTCAGGCGGCTATCGTTGGCGCAGTGGTCAATCTGGTGCTTGCCTTGGTCAAGACCTTGTTTGGTCTGCTCGGACAATCCCAGTCACTGCTGGCTGACGGGGTGCATTCACTCTCGGATTTGATGTCTGATGCACTGGTTTTATTTGCTGCCCGGCATGCCAAAGAGGGACCGGATGAGGCGCATCCTTATGGACATGGGAGGTTTGAAACCGCGGCCGCCATGGCCCTGGGTGCTTTTCTGATCCTGGTTGGTTTAGGCATCATGTGGGATGCTGGTGAGAGACTCTTCAGTCCCGAAAAACTACTCCAACCACAATCCTATACGCTCTACGTGGCGCTTTTTTCCATCCTGGCGAACGAGGGCCTTTATCACTACACACAATATCTGGCAAAAAGAATCAAATCCGAACTTTTACGGGCGAATGCCTGGCATCATCGTACAGACTCCATTTCCTCCATCGTGGTGCTGGTTGGTATAGGCGGGACCATTGCCGGTCTGCCTTACCTGGATGCCATTGCCGCAGTGCTGGTGGGCTTGATGATCATCCACATCGGCTGGAATATTGGTTGGGGCGCCATGCAGGAACTGGTGGACGCCGGACTTGAAGAGGAGCAGGTTAAAGAGATTCGCACCATCATCAATTCGGTATCCGGGGTCAACAGTGTGCATATGCTGCGCACCCGCAAAATGGGTGGACACGCATCAGCTGATGTACATGTTCAGGTCGACTCCTGGCTAAGTGTTTCTGAGGGACACCGGATATCCGAGGTCGTGCAGATGAGGCTGATCGATGAAGTCGATTTACTCACAGATGTGACGGTGCATATCGATCCGGAAAATGATGAGAAGGGGCCTTCCTGTGCATATCTACCGTTAAGATATGAAGCGGAGAAATTACTGGAGGGACATTGGCGAGAGACAGCCTGTTATGGCAGCAGACAAAGATTGATTCTGCACTATCTCTCCGGAAAAATTGATGTAGACCTATACCTGCCAATGAGTTGTTTTGATTCCCATGCTCATGCTGCAGAGCTTAGGAGCACCTTTCAAAAGGGTATAGAGTCATCAGATGTCTTCAGAACGGTACGGCTATGGTTCGGTTAGCACAAAGTCGGTGCAATGAGTTAAAAGCGCGCACTATAATGGTGCATTAACTGGATCTGTAGAGTTTTTCATCCTCGCAAGCACACTATTTTTCTTGAACACATTGATGGACGCCCTGGCATTCCAGCATTAATTAATCCGTTATTTACTCAGTATTTTTCATACAAAGTAGCGTAATTAAAACCGTGTGTTCAAATGGGAGGATTAAAAAAATGGAACATGGCATGAATAATGCTGACTAGCTGTACCCGGACTGTCTGGTATAGTTTTCAGCGGTTTTATCGTCCCGGACAAACGACTGACAAATTCTAGCAAGAAATAACTACTGATATTTGGAGAAAAGCATGGCTTCGAAAGCCCTCAAGATGATTAAAGACAATGACGTGAAGTTTGTGGATTTGCGCTTCACCGATACCCGAGGTAAAGAACAGCACGTGACATTGCCAAGCAGTGAAGTTAGCGAGGGTATGTTTAACGACGGCAAGATGTTTGACGGTTCCTCTATTTCTGGCTGGAAAGGCATCAATGAGTCCGACATGATCCTGATGCCCGAAGCGGATACCTCGGTCATGGATCCATTCTCAGATGAAAACACCTTGATTGTCCGTTGCGATATCCTCGAGCCTTCCACCATGCAGGGTTACGAGCGTGATCCCCGCTCCGTTGCCAAGCGCGCCGAAGCCTATCTGGCTTCTACAGGTATCGCCGATACTGCCTACTTTGGTCCGGAGCCGGAATTTTTCGTACTGGACGACGTACGTTGGAGCGCCGACATGAGCGGCTGTATGGTCAAGATCGATTCTGATGAGGCCGAGTGGAACTCCGAGCGGGTCTATGAAGACGGTAACATCGGTCACCGTCCGACCGTCAAGGGTGGTTATTTTCCGGTGCCTCCCGTCGATTCTCTGCACGATCTGCGTGGCGCCATGTGCCTGGCCATGGAAGAGATGGGTGTTCCGGTTGAGGTGCACCATCACGAGGTGGCTACCGCTGGTCAGTGCGAGATCGGTACCCGTTACAGTACCCTGGTAGAACGCGCCGACTGGGTCCAGATTCAGAAATACTGTACCTGGAATGTGGGTCATGCTTATGGCAAGACGGTCACCTTCATGCCCAAACCACTGGTTGGCGATAATGGTTCAGGTATGCATGTACATATGTCCCTGGGTAAAGGTGGCGATAACATCTTTGCCGGTGACCAGTATGGTGGCCTGTCTGAAACCGCACTCTATTATATTGGCGGCATCATCAAGCATGCTCGTGCCCTGAATGCCTTTACCAATGCCTCCACCAACTCCTATAAGCGACTGGTGCCGGGTTTCGAAGCGCCTGTGATGCTGGCTTATTCCGCCCGTAACCGTTCTGCCTCGATCCGTATCCCATGGGACTCCAATCCTAAGGGACGCCGCGTCGAGGTGCGTTTCCCGGATCCGACCGCGAACCCCTACCTGGCATTCGCTGCCATGATGATGGCCGGCCTGGACGGCATCCTGAACAAGATCCATCCCGGCGATGCCATGGATAAGGATCTTTATGACCTGCCGGCAGAAGAGGCGGCCAACATACCGACTGTCTGTCACAGTCTGGATATGGCCCTGGAAGCACTAAACGAGGATCGCGCCTTCCTGACCGAGGGTGGCGTGTTCACCGATGACCTGATCGATGGTTATATCGAATTGAAGATGGAGGAGGTGACGCGTCTGCGCATGACCACCCATCCCGTTGAATTCGACATGTACTATAGTCTCTAGTCCAGCATCAATCGGGACAGACTCAGAGCGATGGGTCTGCACACCGTTTAAGACTTAAAGCGCCACCCAAATTTTGGGCGGCGCTTTTTTTATGGTCACAATTGTGAGTCAACGCAATTGCAGAATAATCGGCATTTACAGATTTTTATTGCTTGTTCAAACGCATAGGCATGGTCTATTCTTGCATCATGCGTATCTGGCTATTCCTGCTTCTTGTTTTTATGCTTTTGCCTTGTGGGGCGAGAGAGGTCTATCGGTCGGTATCAGAGGATGGTGTTGTCAGCTACTCTGATACCTACAAACCAGGGGCAGAGCGAGTCTCAGTGAGCGATCGCGGGAGTGCGGTGGCCAATCAGAAGGATGCCAAAGAAAAATCCCAATCCACTGATTTGGCGGGGACTAGCGGCCAGTATCAAACTTTCACTATTGAACAACCGGAGAGTGATGAGACGATCCGGAGTAATGCAGGAAATGTTACAGTGGGTCTGTCTCTATCTCCCAGTCTCACTGCAGGCCATGTCATCCATGTCTATCTGGATGGTTCCAAGCTTGATTCTGACCTGACGACCACCCAGTTTTCCCTCAATTCCCTGAACCGGGGCACTCATTCCCTGCAGGCTAAAATTGTCGATGCAGAAGGTACGCCTTTGATCTCTACAGAGTCGATCGATTTTCATATGAGAAAGGCCTCAATCAACACCCACTAAGACTCGTCACTCCCTCGAACCTTCTGGCCACGCACTATATTGGTGCGATATATTCCTCTATCCAACGTCGATCGAATTAATTATTTGATCCAGATTTCAAGATGCTGGTGAAAATGAATTAATTTTATTGTTTTCAACCTAATTTTGATGATTAGCAATTGATTTAGTGGTCGGGAGAGAATCTTGTGTCCACTTGAATGTTTTGGTTTGTTTCTTGCTTTAGATAAGGCCATGCTTAATCAGAAACTGTCAAATAGTCTGGAATCGCGGGTACTGGACAACCTCAGTTCAGCGACGCTACTCTTTGACCGATATCTAATCCTGCGCTATATCAATTCAGCCGGTGAAATGCTTCTCGCCTTAAGTGCGAGAAAGATCCTCGGCGAGCATGTCAAACAGATCATTTTCTGTTCCACGACTGAGATTGAGTCAATTCTCAAACGGTCTCTTGAGTCAGGCCAGCCTTTTACCGAGCGCGAACACCACATCACTCTTATCGATGGTAGAGAGCTGACCGTGGATTGCACGGTTTCTCCTATCCGGGAGGAGGGGCGGATAATTGAGTTTCTCATGGAAATTCAGCAGGTGGATCGGCAGTTAAGAATCTCTCGAGAAGAGTTGTTGCTATCGCGTAACCAAGCCTCCCGTGCGCTGGTGCGGGGACTTGCCCATGAAATAAAGAATCCGTTGGGAGGTCTCCGCGGCGCGGCCCAGTTGTTGGAGCGGGAACTGCTTGAAGATGATCTGAAGGAATATACCCAGATTATCATTCAGGAGGCCGACCGCCTGCAAAAACTGGTCGATACCATGTTGGGCCCGAATCAGCTACCCAAGAGTGAGGAGGTCAACATTCATCAGGTTCTTGAGCGCATCTGTAACCTGGTTAAAGTTGAAGTGGGTGGTGGTCTGGAAATTAGTAAAGACTATGATCCCAGTATCCCGCTGATGTACGGGGATTTCGACCAGCTGATTCAGGCGTTTCTGAATATTCTCCGGAATGGAGTCAGGGCAGCGGGAAAGGATGGAACGATAGGGATACGCACGAGAATCCTGCGCCAGTTCACGATTGGCTCCCAGCGCCATAAGCTCGTGATATCGGTTGAGTTGTCAGACAACGGCCCCGGTATTCCAGATGAACTTCAGGACAGGATCTTCTTTCCCATGGTCTCCGGCAGCAGTGATGGGATGGGTCTGGGGCTCTCAATATCCCAAGCCCTGATCAACCGGCACCAGGGTCTCATCGAATTCACCAGTAAGCCCGGCAATACAGTTTTCAGAGTACTACTTCCCTTGGAGCAAACAGATGGATAAATCGTGCCGGGTCTGGGTGATCGATGATGATCGTTCGATTCGTTGGGTTCTGGAAAAGACCTTACAGAAAGCGGAGATGGATGTTACCTCCTTCGAAAGCGCCGAAAAAGTAATCAAAGCCTTGGATCGGCAACAGCCGGACGTAGTGGTATCCGATATCCGTATGCCGGGTATGGATGGACTGGAGCTGCTGAATCTTATCAATGCACGATTCCCGGATTTACCGGTGATCATAATGACCGCGCACTCTGATCTGGAAAGTGCGGTATCCGCCTATCACGGTGGCGCCTTTGAGTATCTACCCAAACCCTTTGATGTGGATGAGGCGGTAGATCAGATCCGCAGGGCCTGTCGGTTGACGCCCCCACAAAAAACCAGTGACACGGTTGCGGAGTCCATCAAGAGTCCCGAGATCATTGGTGAAGCTCCGGCCATGCAGGAGGTATTCCGCGCCATTGGACGGCTTGCCCGTTCCAATATCACGGTCCTGATCAATGGTGAGTCCGGCACCGGGAAGGAGTTGGTGGCCCATGCGCTGCATCGGCACAGCCCCCGGACATCCGCGCCGTTTATCGCCCTGAATATGGCGGCCATCCCCAAGGATCTTATGGAAAGTGAGCTTTTTGGTCATGAGAGGGGAGCGTTTACCGGTGCTCAAACCCGGCGTGAGGGCCGGTTTGAACAAGCCAATGGTGGAACCCTGTTTCTCGATGAGATCGGTGATATGCCCGCGGAGCTCCAGACCCGTCTGTTGAGGGTGCTGGCCGATGGAGAATTTTACCGGGTTGGAGGCCATGAACCGGTCAAGGTTGATGTTCGCATCATTGCTGCAACTCACCAGAACCTCGCCGTTCTGGTGAAGCGGGGTGATTTTAGGGAGGATCTGTTCCATCGACTGAATGTAATCCGCATTCAACTACCCTCATTGTCTGAACGGCGTGAAGATATTCCCTTACTGATACAGCATTTTTTAGGCAATGCCGCAGAAGAGTTGTCCGTGGAGCCGAAGATATTGTTGCCGGAAACCCAGAATTTTCTCAAGCAATTGAACTGGCCGGGAAATGTCAGGCAGTTGGAAAATACCGCACGCTGGCTGACAGTGATGGCTTCGGGTCAGGAGATCCACATCGATGATCTGCCTGAGGAATTGAGGGAAGAGGAGAGAGAGCAGCAGATCGAGGGAGATTGGCGTCAGCTGTTACGGAATTGGGGCAGGAGAAGATTGCAGGATGGAGCAGAAGGCCTGCTGAGTGAGGCCGAACCGGAGTTTGAGACGATCATGATCGAAGTAGCCCTGGAGCACACGGCTGGCCGGCGTCAGGATGCCGCGCGCCTGCTGGGATGGGGGCGCAATACCCTGACCAGGAAGATCAAGGAACTGGGTCTGCACAGCGAGGTTTAATCCTGGAAACGGCAATTGATCGCTTCCTGCGGGCTCTCCCATAGGGGGCGCCTATGCCGCCATTGTTGCGTTGCAACCTCGTTGATGCACCCTACATCCAGCCCAACTACCGGTTTTAGGTTAAAGATGTGATCCCTATAAAATCCGGGGTATGAAATCTTCGGTTTCAAGACCCCCGGCGTTATGATCTACGCCCAGGTTTTGCTATACAAATGTTGAAGGTAGAAATAAACAATGGATTCCACCACGATTGAACTTCCAGGTAGTGAAATAGATTCGATTACCCTGACTGAAGGTAAGCTCTCAGTCAATTTCTCCAGAGCGATCATCATAAAAACCATAAGCGATTCAGACGAGCGAACCCGTTGGTGGCAAGCCGGAGCCCTGGTTTTCGAAGATCCAGAGATTGAGGGTGATATTCCCGGGTGTCCCTGTATCTGTGATGGGGGTGATGTGGGTGAAAACATCTATACCTACCGAGACATGCTTCCTTTGCCATTGAAAAGTAAAGGGCATGCCCACTGTGATTTGAAAATTAAGGATCAGCCCGAATCACTCAAAGTGGTGGCGACCGGTGTCGAACTGGAAATGGAGGATCGCCCACACTACATCGAGCACCTGCGTGACTAGCAAATCATTCAGTTGGAAGCCAGATTGTGCGCCGCCCGGGTGGTTTCGGGTAGCTTGAAGCGAGTGGTACAGGCCAGAACATATTGGATGGCGCTCTCCAGGCTGATCCTGTGACCGACTGAAATATAGACAGGGTTGACCCGGCTCCGGGTGCGCAGCACGGCGCCGATAATTTCCTCCTTGTCCATTAAAGGAACCCAAGAACCTTTGATCTCCGAGAGATCGCCATGCGTGCCGATAAGACGGCTCTTCGCCACGCCAATCGAGGGGATATCCGTCAGCAGGCCCAGATGACAGGCCAGACCGAAGCGGCGTGGATGCGCCAGACCCTGGCCGTCACACAACAGCATATCGGGTGGTTGCCGTAACATTTGCATGGCCTCCAGGATCGCAGGGATCTCTCGGAATGAGAGCAGTCCCGGCACATACGGGAAACGGGTGGGTTGCCTGCTAACCGCCTGATCCAGCGGGATCAGCTCCGGAAAACTCAACACCACCACTGCCGCCCGGGTGATGGTTCCCTGTGCTTCGAAACCCACGTCCACGCCGGCTACAGTTTGAGGTTTATTAAACCGGTCCCTAGTGACGACTTTACTTTGCAGATCAAGCTGCAGGGCCCGTGCTTCAGCGGGAGTAAGGTCCCAGGAGTGTTCCTGTCTTGTCGGCATAATACTGTGTTAGCCACGTTCTCTTTAGGTTGACACCTTCCCGCTCATGGGGGTGTGAGGCAGGTCAGGCAGTTTCTGTGTACAATTCCCGACCATTATCCATAACAACTCTGAATACCAAAGGAATCTTCCGTGTCACCATTGAAAAATGATCGTTTTTTAAAGGCGTTGTTACGCGAGCCCGTTGATGTCACCCCTGTCTGGATGATGCGCCAGGCGGGCCGCTATTTACCTGAATACCGGGCCACCCGCGCCAAGGCGGGCAGTTTTATGGATCTCTGCCGCAATTCGGAGCTGGCTTGCGAGGTGACGATCCAGCCCCTCGATCGTTATCCACTGGACGCCGCGATTCTATTCTCGGATATTCTGACCGTACCGGACGCCATGGGTCTGGGACTCTATTTCACCGAAGGGGAAGGCCCCAGGTTTGAACGGCCGGTACAGGATGAGGCTGCGGTCAATGCCCTGGGTCTGCCGGATATGGAAGATGATCTTGGCTATGTGATGGATGCGGTGCGCACCATCCGCCGGGAGCTGGAAGGCCGGGTGCCGCTGATCGGTTTCAGCGGCAGCCCCTGGACCCTGGCGACCTATATGGTCGAGGGTGGCGGCACCAAGAATTTTTCCAAGGTGAAGGGTATGATGTTTGATCGCCCTGACTTGATGCATGTCTTGTTGAGCAAGGTGGCCGACTCGGTCACCGCCTACTTGAATGCGCAGATCGCCGCCGGGGCTCAGGCGGTGATGATCTTCGATACCTGGGGTGGGGTGCTGACTCCGCAGGCCTATGAAGCCTTTTCTCTTGCTTACATGGAGCGGATCGTCAAGGGTCTGGTCCGTGAATCGGATGGCCGCCGGGTGCCGGTGATTCTGTTCACCAAAGGGGGTGGTTTCTGGTTGGAGAAGATGGCGGACACAGGTTGTGATGCGTTGGGCATCGACTGGACCCTGAGTCTGGCAGACGCGCGCCGGCGGGTTGGCGACCGGGTGGCCCTGCAAGGTAACCTGGACCCCTGCACCCTCTATGCATCACCGGAAAGGATTCGTGAAGAGGTCGGCCTGGTATTGGAAAGCTTTGGCAGTGGCAGTGGACATGTCTTCAATCTCGGTCACGGTATTCACCCTGAAATCGACCCAGAACATGCGGGAGTATTTATTGAAGCCGTGCATGAGTTGAGTCGGCAGCACCATGGTAAGTAAGTATTTACTTTCATATTAAGCCTTTGTTCTTATAATCTATTGGATCAGCCATGAAAATCAGCGTGATAGGATTGGGATTGATGGGTTTGCCAGTTGCGCTTCGCCTGCAGCACTGTGGCCACGATGTGCTGGGTTGGAACCGGAATGAAGCGCGGCTTGAATCAGCCCGTATGCAGGATCTGAGGGTAGAGCCTGAATTGTCTGCGGTGATCGAACATGCAGAGATCGTCATTCTGACCCTGAGTGATGCACAATCCATTGATGCGGTTTTATTCAGTCAGTTGAATGAGAACCAACTGAACGGTAAACAGCTCATCCAGATGGGTACGATCTCCCCGGACGAGAGCCGGGAGATCAGTCGTCGAGTGATGGATGCGGGTGGAGAATATTTAGAGGCCCCTGTGCTCGGCAGCATACCCGAGGTGAAAAACGGCAGTCTGATTGTGATGGCAGCTGGACCGGATACAATCTATCAGCGCTGCCTGTTGGTATTGCGCTGTCTCGGTAAGGATGTGGAACATGTGGGCACGGTAGGACAGGGCGCCGCTATGAAGTTGGCAATGAACCAGCTGATTGCCTCCCTGACCGCAGGATTTTCTCTCAGCCTTGGTTTGATTAAAGCTGAAGGGGTCGATGTAGAGCAGTTCATGGGTCTACTGAGGGAGAGTGCACTCTATGCGCCCACCTTCGATAAGAAACTGGGCAAGATGCTCGAGCACAATTACGCTAACCCGAATTTCCCTTTGAAACACCTGATCAAGGATGTGGCCCTGTATCAACGGGCGGCGGAAAAGAATGGAATGGAACCCTCGATCACACAGAGCATGTTGGCTGTCTTCAAAAAGGGTTGTGATGCCGGCTACTGTGAAGAGGACTACTCCTCACTCTACGAGGCGATAAATCCTGGATTTGACATGGGTGTGGATGAGGGTTGTTAGGTTAATATCCTGGGTAAATAGATAGAATTTGAGAGAGATCCATGCGACTGCTGTTTAGTGAAATGCCGGGACGTCATGAACGGCACCTGGTGCGTAAGCATAACAACGAGCTGTTTCCGGAAAGTGAGCGCACACTGACATCAGATCAGTTGAATGAGGCCCAACGTCTGGACCATGAAGAGTTGGTGGCCTATATCGGTGACCTACGCAAATTGGTCGGTGAGGCGGTTGCCTTAGGTCCTCATGAACAGAGTGATGTGATCCTGGAACTCAAGGAGCGGCTTGATAAATCCTATGAAACCGCCTGTCGGCTGGCGGATGACCAGACTCCCAACAAGGAAGCCATCAAGAAACTGGTATCAGTGGTCATGCAGGCGGTCTGGAAGGGTGCTGGTAATGATAGCCTCGCCCACCAGGAGCTGGAACATGAGGGGGAGGCGCGTAAGACCCACTATGAATTGCTGGAATACCATCTGGTGGCCGATCTTCTGGATCCGGAATCACTCATCAAGGAGAAAGAGTTACTGCCCAGCCTGTTGACTGCTCAGCAAGAGGAGTTTGAGGCCGCAGTGACTCTGTTTGACCCCACCCAACTGAAGGCGCTCTGTGAGCAGGGTGATGACTTTATACAAATTTTCGATGAGAAGGATCTAGAGGAGGCGCATCAACGACTGGTTAACCTGCATACTCTGCTCGAAGCGCTTGAGACTTCCTGATTTTAAATTTGGGTAGAGTTGAGAATTGCAGATTGCAAATAGTATTTCTTTGATCTGTAGGGCCTAGTCATCATCCAAAGTCCATCTCAGGACACCTTTAATTTCAATACTTAACTTCCTGTCTTTTATTCAATTCTGTGACGCTCATATCATTTTCTTTCTGCTGATTTTTGCCCCAGTTTCTCAAAGCTAGTCAAGGTGTGATTCAGCTTCTAATGTAAGTTGTGTTGAACTTGATGTTCAATGCAGCGAGTACTTGCGGTGTGATCTGTGTGGAACTCATCCAATAGTAAGAAAATTCATTTCAGCAGGACAGGGAATCCTAATGAATAAAATATATTTTTTGATCCTCTGTTTTATACCCTCTATTGCATTCACTGGAGTCAATGAGCGTAGTCAGGCCAACAAGATAGTAACGAGTTATCAGGAGCGAGCGGGTAGTGCGGAAGAGATATTGAGCAATCCGCCATTCGATATTGAGGATCGAACTCGTGTTTGTGGTTTGTGTCATGGGAAAGATGGAAATAGCACCCATACTGATATCCCTTCGTTGGCCGGACAGAACCCACGCTATTTCGTCGAGCAGTTGATCGTATTCCAGAATGCAGGTCGCTATCCAAAAATGATGCACGATATAGCAAAAAAAATGGATGATGAGACCATGGTAACCATCGCTGTTTATTATTCGACGCTTCCACGTTTGGTGACCATGCCGGTTGATACCAGCTTGGATGAACAGGGGAAGAAGCTGTACACGGAACTTTGTATACATTGCCACGGGGAAGGCGCCACGGGCGCCAACAACAATTATGCCAGTATTCGTGCACAGCGGCCGGACTACCTGACTACTACCATCAAGCGCTTACGCAACGGTGATCGCAAGCGAACCAGCCACGTAATGAGTACCGTGGTAAAAGGGATGTCCGATCAAGAAATTACAGCGCTGGCTAACTATATCGCTGGTCTTTAAATTAAAAAAAAAGAGTAGTTGGCCGCTACTGAGTTGAAGCCTCTTCACTGTGTTTACAGGAAATACTTTGCTACTAGTCGCTCACCCAAATGGTGAGGCACGCTGCATGCCAAAAGAACGCCGTAATGTACCTCTTTATTTTGCAAAATTTCTTTTCGAAGGACTGCCACTACTGCAAATTATTGCTATACAAATCGGCACTGTGCAACGTCCTCTGCGCCCCGAAGGAAGTTAAATTTGCCCCAAAGCTTTTTCTAGGTTAAAGAAAACCACGGTCCTAAAGGAGATAAGCCATGTTTTCCAAATTAAGTCTACAAGTCAAATACATGCTGGTGTTCGTGTTGACTGCGGTGTTGATCATGGCAGCGATTTTAGTGAGTCTCTATTATTTCAAAGCCCAGGTGTTGCGGAATGAGGCACAGGCGGTGGCCAGTCAAGTGGTCTCCTTCAGGTCATGGGTAGCGGGTTCTGGTATGGTTTGGGTGGATAACCTGTCCAAGGACTTCCATGACTTTCTGGCCAAGCGGCCGGATTCGAACGGAAATTTTTATTTTGGAAAAAACCCCGCTCTAGCAACGCGTGAATTATCGGAATTAGCTAATAAGTCTGCCATTCGCGCCACTTTTCGTGTTACCAGTAATGATTACCGGCAGCCAGCCAATGCACCAGACGAATTCGAAACAGTGGCTATGGAAAAGCTTCAAGGAGATAAAGAGAAGAAATATATTGAGGGTTTCGAAACGGGAAGCTACCGCTATGTGCAGCCGATCTATGTGAAGAAAAACTGCCTTAAGTGCCATGGTGATCCTGAAGATGCACCTGCAGAGGTGATAGAAAAGTATGGCGCAGAAAAGGCCTTTGGCTACAAGGAAGGCGATGTCCGTGGAGTTATCAGTGTCAAGCTTCCTGATTTGAAGATCCTGGATATTGCCCCGGCCCTGGTCAACCCGTTTACCATTGGTCTGATCCTGCTGGCATTTGTTATGAATCTGGCTTTTACTCAATTTAGCTTGATCAAACGGTTACGCTCGCTCACTGCGTCGGTGGCAAACATTGCCGAAGGTGAACTGGAGACTGAGCTAAAATACACCGAGCCTGATAAATCGAAAGATGAAGTGGATCATGTAGCCCACGCGATCGATCTGCTTCGCAACAGTCTGAGGGTGGCCATGCGTCACTTGAATAACGGTAACTAATCAGGAATCAATCTGAATAAGGGCGCTCCGGTAGGAGCGCCCTTTCCATTTGTAATAATATTTCTCTACCCCATCCAACTGCAGATTCTAGGTTAAAACATTACGTCTTCTCGATAATATCTGTCGCTTCCTGGCGAAATTTCGCGAGATCCCCAATGCCTTCCACCTCTTTTGCCATCGTATCTATCAAAGCCTGTAGTTGGCTCTCAGAAGAGATAGCGCCAACTTTTTTAATCATGCCTGGCATGATCATATTGGCGATGGGACCGATGTAACGCTTGAATAATTGTTGTAGCTCTTCGATGGCCAGGTTGGCGCCTGCTGCATTGAAGTCAGCAGTCGATTGAGCTGTGTTCATAGAAGTGGCAGAGGTGTCAAGTTGGGCAAGTATGACCTCGGTCGACGGAAGATCGGGCATAGGAGATAGACTGGTTTTTGTATCCAGGCTGAGCTGCCCACCAGTGACCCTGGAGATAAATGGTATGGCGGATTTCCCACGTTTTGGACCGAAGATAATGCTAGTGATTACACCGCTTGCCATCCCTAGCCAAAGCGAGTGCTTGTCTTCAGTGATCAGGATCAGATTTGTTGTCGTTTCCTGTTCAATGAGTTTCTTCAATGCTGTTATGAACTGTTGATAATTGACTTGCTTTGGCATGTTCGCATCCTGCTGCGATGGTTTGTTTTAAAGAGTTCCACAGGCTTGTGTATCGGATTCCTTTTCTAAGCGAAGGAATGAAGCTGCGTTGCCGCAAGCTGAATATCGCAAGCCTTTGCGGTTTATGTTTTCTCAATCACTACCGTATTATGGCTCAGAATCAGAAAAATATAATTACTTAAACTAGCATCTAAATTTTACAGGTGCTTTTTCTGATATGGGACAAAATGTTCTTGGGGTATCCAGTGAACTGGCGCTTTAGACCAATACCATCTCTATCCCACCCTGCTGTACCTGTTCGACAAACTGCTGCTGCCATTGCTCGCCCTTCAGCTGTCGGATCGTTTCAACCACAAGATATTCAGACCTGAGGCCGGTATCGTCGGTGTATCGGCTCAAACCCTGTTGGCAGGCCGGACAGGAGGTGAGCAGTTTGATCTGGGTTGCCTTTCCCCCAATAGTGTCTGTCAGTATATTCATGCCATTCTGTAATTCTTCCGCTTTGCGGAAACGTAACTGGTTGGCGATATCCGGGCGGCTGGTGCCCAGGGTTCCCGCCTCTCCACAACAGCGCTCGGAGAGCAGAACCTGCTTGCCGGTCAGCTTGCTGGCAACATGCAGGGGATTGTATTGCTTGATCGGCGTATGACAGGGGTCGTGATACAGATACTCCGTGGCTTGCTGACCGTCAAGTTCGACCCCTCTCTCCAGCATATATTCGTGGATGTCGAGCAGGCGGCAGCCGGGAAAGATCTTCTCGAAATGATACTCCATGAGTTGGTCCATGCAGGTGCCGCAGGAGACCAGCACGGTCTTGATATCCATGTAATTGAGGGTGTTGGCGATACGGTGAAACAGCACCCGGTTCTCTGTGGTGATCTGCCGTCCGCGTGCGCTCAGCCCGGCAGCGGTTTGCGGATAACCACAGCAGAGGTAGCCGGGGGGTAATACCGTCTCGGCTCCCAGATCACAGAGCATTGCCAGGGTGGCAAGGCCAATCTCGCTGTAGAGCCGCTCTGATCCGCAACCGGGAAAATAGAAGATGGCGTCGCTCTCTTCGGTGACTTTATCGGGATAACTCAGAATAGGCACAGAGTTCGTATTCTCCAGCCGCAGGGCATCACGCAGGGCCAGCTTCGGTGGTTCCACACGAATCGGTTTCTGTACCATCTCCAGCATCAGTGAATTAGGTCTGGGCGAACCGGTGGTTGCCCTGGGCGGTTGCTTACTGGGTTTCAACAAGCCCGCCTTGGCAGCCATCTGATGGGCCAGATTGAGGCCTTTGAAGCCCCATTCCGCCATGCCTTTGCGCATCCAGCGTATGCTGCGGGGGTGGGTGACGTTGAGAAACGCCAGCGCCAGACTGGCGCCGAGGCTGCGCCGTTTCTTTCCTCGGTCGACGAGAATCTTGCGCATCAGGACCGTGACATTGCCAAAATCGATATTTACCGGGCAGGGATTCTCACACTTGTGGCAGACGGTACAGTGGTCCGCCACATCATTCATTTCACTGAAGTGCTGTCGTGCAATACCGCGCCGGGTCTGTTCCTCGTAGAGAAAGGCTTCGATAATCAGGCTAGTGGCGAGGATCTTGTTGCGTGGTGAGTAGAGCAGGTTGGCGCGAGGCACATGGGTCATGCAGACCGGCTTGCATTTACCGCAGCGCAGGCAGTGTTTGATCTTATCGTTGAGGGTTCCGAGTTCACTCTCTTCGAGGATGATGGCCTCCTGCTCCAGCAGTCTCAGCGAGGGGGTATATGCCTGTTCGAGGTTTGAACCTGCAAGCAGTTTGCCCCGATTGAACCAGCCCCCTGGATCAACCTGAGCCTTGTAGTGTGCAAAGGCCTCGAGCTTGTCAGTTTCCAGGTATTGCAGCTTGGTCATGCCAATGCCGTGCTCGCCGGTGATGGCGCCCCCTAATGAGATGGCGAGTTGCATGATGCGGTCGACGATGAGGTCGGCCTGCCGCAGCATGGCATAGTTATCTGAGTGAACCGGGATATTGGTATGCACATTGCCGTCGCCGGCATGCATGTGCAGGGCGACGAACAGCCGCTCATCCCGCATGCGCCTGTGGATCTCCCGCAGGGCATGCCGCATTGGCCGCAATTCCTGACCTGGAAAGATCTCATCCAGACGGGAGGAGACTTCTTGTTTGTAGGAGATGGTCAGATCCCGCCGCAACAGCAGATTGAGCAGGCGATCTGTGTTTCGAATCAACGCCTTCTCTGCGTCACTCAGCAGCTGGGTATGCTGCTCTGCCGGAGATTCGATCTGTTGCAGGATCATTCCCCAGCGTCCACTGGCCTGGCTAACGGCCTGCCTGGCCAGATCCACCTTGGCCTGTAGAATTGTGCGGTTCTCATCACTGGCCTCGAATTCTTCCCCGAGGATGCGTAGCAGACAGTCACCTTCAAGATATTCGAGGACCTCCGCGGCAATCTGGATCTTATTGCGGATCGACTCCTCTATATTGATGCGTTCCACGCCGCGACTGTAGTCCGCCAGACGGTCAAGCGGAATGACCACGTCCTCGTTGATCTTGAAGGCATTGGTATGCGCAGAAATCGCCGCGGTCCGGGCGCGGTCCAACCAGAAATTACGTCTTGCCTCCGGGCTGCTGGCGATGAATGCCTCTCCATCTCTGGCGTTGGTCATGCGCACGACTTCGCGAGTGGCCAACTCCAGGGTCTTTTCATCATCGGAGGCGATATCGGTCAGCAGGACCATCTTGGGTCTCTCGCGCCGGGCTGCCTTGGTGGAGTATTTAACGGCCTTGAGGTAGCGCTCATCGAGATGTTCCAGGCCGATCAGCAGCACATTCTCATGGGTATCCAGATAATCTTTCAGTTCTACGATCGCAGGTACTGCGCGGCTGATATCCGCGCCAAAGAATTCTAGACAGATGGTGCGCACCAGTTTCGGCACCTGATGCAGGATAAAACGCGCCGAGGTGATCAGCCCGTCACAACCCTCCTTCTGAACGCCGGGCAGGCCTGATAGAAATTTATCCGTGACATCTTTACCCAGACCGGCTTTGCGGAATGCACTGCCCGGTATCTCCAGAATTTCGGGTTCCTTCGTTGGATGCCGGCGATCTTTGTCTAAGTGGGAGATGCGGAAACGGACCGTTTTCTGCTCATGAATCTTGCCCAGGTTATGCTCAAGGCGTTCCACTTCCAGCCATTCACCACTGGGTGTAACCATCCGCCAACTGGCCAGATTATCCAGGGTCGTGCCCCAGAGTACGGCCTTTTTACCCCCCGCATTCATGGCGATATTGCCGCCGATGGTGGAAGCATCCTGTGAGGTGGGATCCACTGCAAAGGCCAGTCCGCTGGCTTCGGCCAGTTCAGAGACGCGACGGGTGATGACGCCTGCGCCGGTACTGACCACAGGAACCTGATGCTCGACTCCGGACAGGTCGATAGTTTCAATCCGACTCAGCTGATCGAGTTTTTCCGTATTGATCACCGCGCAGTGCGGGTCGAGGGGTACGCCACTGCCGGTGTAGCCGGTGCCACCACCACGGGGAATGAGACTGAGACCGGAAGCGATGCAGCCCCGCACAATAGCGGCCACCTCATCCTCGCTGTCTGGTGTGATCACCACGAAAGGAGTCTCCACCCGCCAGTCGGTGGCGTCGGTGGCGTGGGATACCCGGGCAATGGCGCTGAAATCTACATTATCCCGTCGGGTAAGGCCGGCTAGATTTCTCCGGGTGGTGTGGCGCAGCTGGATCTGCTCAGTGAAACGATCGGCAAAGCTGGCCACCGCCTGACGTGTGGCCTGCAATAGTTCCAAGGCCTGTAGATTACCATTGGTCCGGCCTTCGAATTGATTGAGTCGATGCTGGAGAGCCTCGATCAGGGCCGTTCTGCGTGACTCGTTCTGCAACAGATCATCCATCAGATAAGGATTGCGGGTAATCACCCACATGTCCCCGAGTACTTCAAACAGCATGCGCGCGGAACGGCCTGTGCGGCGGCTGCCACGTAACTCCTCGATAAGATCCCAGATAGATTTGCCCAGGAACCGGATCACGATCTCCCGGTCTGAAAAAGATGTGTAGTTGTAGGGAATCTCGCGGATGCGCGGTTTTGACGGTTCGTTCATCTGGGGGGTGTTTATGGTGTTAATCTGCAGGCGATGGGATAAGGGAAGTTATTGTAGCCCATCAAATGTTTGGTATTCATTGATAATCGGTGCTCAGTGATAAAGTGATACCTGATTGAGGATTTTCAGCAGAAGTATCAGAACCTGCTAAGCAAAAACCGTCAGCTGAGTGAGGTCGCTGCAGGATCGGATCAGGTTAAAGTCAAGGCTGCATTCAGTGCAGTGGGCAGGCCTGCAAAGCCTGCCACAAGGCCGATAAGAACTGAAGGAGAGACTTTCACTGCCTGAGCCATGAGCGGCTGCAGGCAGTGAGGCTGTTCTAGTACTCCATCAATACAATCTTGGCGGAGTACTAGGGGAAGTCTGGGCCGATCTCTTCCTCTGAGAGAATGCGCTCAATAGAACAGGCGACGTTGAAATTGCCCTCATCGGTAGGATAGCTGCGCACCACACTCATCTCTGCAGACAGTGGCGGGGTAATGTTCTTGCCGGGCATGATTTCAACGTCCAGATGGGTGCCAGGATCAATTTCCTGTTCGAAAAGCATCAGCATTCCGGTGCTGCTGAGGTTTTTGACGATGGCGGATAAGGTTTTCTCGGATCCATTGATCCGGATCTGGGCGGGACAGTCGATTGGCATGCGGATAAAATCACGCTTTTCGGCAAATTCGTACATGTTGTGTACTCCTTGAGGTTTGTGCCTGTAGTGACACAAGATCTAGTAGTCTCAAACCATTTTCATTGCTTATCTTGGGCTATGATGAAAAAAAGTCAATGTGTCGGTTTTCTGACGGTTGTTTGTAGAGGAATATGTACAGAGAATCAACAGACGAGAAGTGCTGACTGATTGATTTCAATCCTTTTTTCCTTGAATTGTGAATTTAAGCAACATTTGACTGATGGAGAATCCAATGTCGAGACGAATAACAGAGAGTCTAATTTTATTGGCGCTCTTCCTGCCTGTCTCAAGTATGGGCGATGAGGTCTATCGTACGGTGGATGAATCGGGGCAGGTGATATTTTCCGATTCACCGCCTGCGAATGCCGACCGGGTAGAGAAGATCGAATTACCTCCAGGGCCCTCTGCCGGATCGGTCAGAGCGACTGAATCAAGAAATAGAGCCATACGAAAACGTTTGGATAAGGTGCAAGGTAAGCATTCTCAAGAGACTCATTCACGCAATAGACGGATTAAACAGGCGGAAAAAGCGTTGGCTGAAGCTGAGACGCGTCTCGTTGAGGCAAAGAAGCTGAAGAATGAGGATCGACAATCGCTGGCGGGCGGGAAAAGTCGTATTCGTCCAGAGTATTTTGAACGTATCAAAAAAGCCGAGTCGGAAGTGGAAATGGCAACCAAGAAGCTTAAAAAGGTGCGTAGATCTCGCTGATGCAGATTTATCTGGTGGGTGGGGCCGTGCGGGATCGTCTGCTGGGACGCCCCATCAGGGAGCGTGATTTCCTGGTGGTTGGAGCAACGCCGGAGCAGATGTTAAAGCTGGGCTATCAGCAGGTCGGCAGGGATTTTCCGGTTTTTCTGCACCCTCAGACCCATGAGGAGTATGCCTTGGCCAGAACCGCAAGAGCTTCCACGGAAACCAATGAACAAGCCGGGCCTTGTGCAACTTCGACGGTGACGCTCGAAGAGGATCTCGAAAGACGGGATCTCACCATCAACGCCATGGCGGAATCGGAACAGGGTGGGTTGATAGATCCGTTCGGGGGCAGAAAAGACCTGGAAGAAAGAATCCTCAGACATGTGTCGGCCTCGTTTACGGAAGATCCCATCCGTGTACTGCGGGTTGCGCGGTTCATGGCGCGCTACCATGAGTTGAGGTTTGAGGTAGCGCAGGAAACCATGGCGCTGATGACTCGAATGGTCGAACGGGGATCACTGGATTCGCTGGTCCCTGAACGAGTCTGGCAGGAGTTGCACGGGGCGCTCTCCACGGACAATCCCACGCCATTCTTTGCAACCCTGCGGGATTGCGGGGCCCTGGCGCGGATCATCCCCGAGTTGGATCGGCTGTGGGGCGTACCCCAGCCCGTCAATTGGCACCCGGAGATCGATTGTGGGGCGCATAGCATGATGGCGCTGCAAACCGCTTGTGATCTGTCGGAGTCAATAGAAGTCAGATTTGCTGCGCTGACCCATGACCTTGGCAAGGGTCTGACTCCGATGGCGTTTCTGCCTAGCCACTCCGGACATGAGGAGAGGGGGGCCGGTCTGATCGGTGAGATGTGTAAACGTCTGCGAGCGCCGACCAATTTTCGGCAACTGGCTGAGCAGAGCGCCAGATTTCACACCCATTGCCATCGTCTGGATGAACTGAAGCCACGCACTATTCTGAAGGTGTTGGAAAAGATGGCTGCCTTCAGGCATCCGGAAAGATTCAGAGACTTCGTTTTGGTGTGCGAGGCGGATTATCGTGGACGCAAGGGTTTCGAGAACCGGGATTATCCACAGGCGGGTCGGTTTCTTCGCTTTTTGAAGATCGCCAGTCAGGTGGATAGGAGTAGCTTGGCGGACATCCCGCAAGGCAAGGCGGTGGGCCTGGCGTTGCACGATTTAAGACTGAGCGCTATCAAAGCTACAGTGCAGAACTGAGGATAGCTGTCCCTGCGTAGTTATCGCCGGGCTAGCCGGTTAGACGTTGAACAATACGGAAACCGGCAAGGTAGGTTCCGGCAGCGGAGCCCAAGGTGCTCAGAAAGAATACCAGCAACGTTCTGGATACCCGATTGTGCCACCACCCCTTTAGATTTGTGGTGTCGGTTCTCAGCTTTCCGAAGTCGGCCACGGTGGGTTTACGTAAATAGAGTTCAGCTGCGGCTGTGACCATCCCCGCACCGATAGTTGGGTTGAGTGAGGTCAGAGGGGCGGCGAGGAAGGCGGTCAGAATCGTTAAAGGGTGAGCTGCGGCCAGCAAGGCGCCAAACGCTGAAAGGCCACCGTTGATCAATACCCAGTCTGCAACCAGTTGCCAACCGAGCCCAGGGCTACGCAGAAAACCTAATACGAAGCCGACAAGTATAAGCGCCACAATCACCCAGGGAATCACCTTGGGCCAACGACTTTTTTTCGGTAACTGATCGAGTTCGGTGATGATGGTTTGTGGAATCCCGGCACCCTTTTCCAGGTAACTGGCAATACCCCGCATGTGGCCGGCGCCGATCACTACCAGCAGGTTTTCGTGACCTTTGTCTTCGATCTCCTCACGAATACGTGCGGCCATGTAGCGATCACGCTCATCGATTAGCGGGATGTAAAGATCCTGGCGGTCCTCTGCGAATTCTGCAAATGTAGTCTCCAGGATGTCCCCTTCCTTGAGCTTTTCTATTTCACTTTCGGAAACATCTTCTTTGGACAGGATGCCAGCCAGCAATCCGGTAAACAGGCCCAACCGCTTCCACCAGGGCAGATTACCGGCGACCCGTTTGAGGGTGATACTGATCTCACGGTCAATGAGCAACAAGGGACGGTGCGATTCGCGGGCTATGCGGACCGCTTCACGTTGTTCGGCGCCTGGCTGGATGCCGAATTGATCCGCCAGGCGTTGCTGATAGGCGCCCAGTGCAAGACTGGCCATAACCAGTGTTCCCCGACCTTCGCGTATGACCTTGAAAAGATCCATCTTGGCCAGTGCATCGGGATTTAGCAGTGCGTTATAGCGGCTGGGACAGAGTTCTACGGCTACCGCGTCATAATTGCCGCTTTCAAGCAACTCAGTGACCTTTTCGGCACTGGCCTTGGAGACATGGGCTGTGCCTAACAGGGTGACCCGGCTGTCGCCAAGGGTGATTTCAATCTGAGGTTCCTGCTCACTGTTATGCATTTTGAATTGCCAAACCACTACTGAACAGTCGACATTCTATCAGCGATTTGAGATCAGTGTTTGTTTAGTCTCTCTCAGTTCTTGCAACCTTTGTGTCTTGTATCAGGGGAGAAGCCGTGCATCTGCATTGTGCAGATAGTGATGTTAAGTCCATGTCAACGCCTACTTTATAGTACAATTATAATTCCTAAGGCTTTCCTGGATTGATAATGAATCACCAGACAAGCCGGGTTCTAAGGTGGGATAAGCGTCATTGGTTTTTTGATACGGAAGGTATCGATATGGCTCGTCAATTGAAATGACAAAAGAGTTGGCCCGTTTGCCGTATCCTGTGGAAATATTCAGAATCTCTAACTTTAGCCGCAACACAGTTGATAGGATTTCACACTTAACCGAATGGAAGTTCTTTTTTGTGGCCTTTATTCAGAAGGATTAATAGATGGATAGCAATATCGTTTGGCATCACGCAACAGTCACCCGTGATCGCAGAGAAAAACTCAATACGCACAGATCGAAACTGCTGTGGTTTACCGGTCTCTCCGGGTCTGGTAAATCCACGATTGCCCATGCGCTTGAAGAGGAGCTGCACCAGCGAGGTTGTCGGACCTATGTTTTCGATGGGGACAATGTGCGCCATGGACTTTGCGGTGACCTCGGTTTCAGTGTCGAGGATCGTACCGAGAACATCCGCCGTATCGGTGAGATGGGTAAACTCTTTGTGGATGCCGGGGTCATTTCGCTCACGGCTTTTATCTCACCTATCCGCGAAGACCGTGACCGCGCCAGGGGATTGTTTCCACACGGGGACTTTATTGAGGTTTATGTCAAATGTTCGCTGGACAAATGCGAAGAGCGGGATGTGAAGGGCTTATATAAACGGGCCAGAGCAGGCGAAATTCCGGAATTCACCGGCATATCCTCACCGTACGAACCACCGTTAAAGGCTGAAATAGTGGTCGATACGGAACAGGACACCCTGGAAGAGTCAGTTGCACAAATGATTCAGGCTCTCGAGGAACGCGGGATTATCCCCACTCGGGTTGTCTAAAGGTTACCGATCATGAGTGAGGGAGAAGGAGGAATGCTCGAATGACTTTCATGAGATTTGTCCTCCTTTCCTTACTTCTCTGGTCTTTAACCGGCTGCCAGACATTGGGTGAAAAGAGGCAGGCTGCTTTTCTGGTGGAAACCCTGAGAAAATATGAAGCAACTCTGCGCTGGGGCTCCATGCAACAGGCTCAGAGTTTTGCTTCAGATGATGTTTCGAAATTCAGCCCTACCAGGAGCAAAGATCTACGCATCATCCACTATGAAGTCATACAGGGTCCTACGCAGGTGAGTGAGATAAAGGCGTTGCAGGCTGTATTGATTCAGTATGTCCACGAGTCCAGTCAAAGTGTCAGGGAGTTGTTGGATCAACAGATCTGGGAATATGATGAAGAGACTGAGCAATGGACACTGCAAAGCCCGCTCCCAGTCTTCAAGTGATGCAGTCCGGTTAATTTGAATCAGCCGGTCAATAACCTCTCATCAGCAACCCGTTTCCTGTTGGTGCTGGCCGCTTTTGTGATTCTGGTGGCCGGGATGCAGGCGGCCAAGCCACTCCTGGTGCCTTTTTTATTGTCGCTGTTTATCGCAGTGATAGCCGCTCCACCCTTGTTCTTTCTGCAATCCAGGGGCCTGCCGGAATGGCTGTCGATGCTCATTGTTGTGCTTGGTATTGTGCTGGTTGGCTTGGTGCTAGGCTGGATGATAGGCGGTTCGCTGCACGACTTTACGGATAATCTGCCCAAGTATCAGGAACGTCTTACCACCCAAAGTCACGGTTTGTTGGTCCTCTTGCAAGGCTATGGGGTCATCTTCGATGAAGCGACTTTGCTGGCCTATCTGAACCCGGGTAAGGCCATGGCCCTGGCGGGTAATTTACTCAGTGGTCTGGGTAATGTGTTGACTCAGGCGCTGTTTATCCTGATTACGGTAATCTTCATTCTGGTCGAAGCCGCAGGGTTTCAGGCCAAGCTTCTGGCCATTTCATCAGACCCGGCAAGCTCGGTTGCACGCATTGAGGCGATCACCTCAAGCATCAAGCAGTACATGATGATCAAGACCAGCACCAGCTTATTGACCGGTATGTTGGTTTCCATCGGGCTGTGGATGCTCGATGTGGACTACCCGGTGCTCTGGGGCTTGTTAGCCTTTCTGTTTAATTATGTGCCGAATATCGGCTCGATTATCGCAGCGGTGCCGGCAGTGCTGCTTGCCTGGATCCAGTTAGGACCATGGACGGCTCTTTGGGCTGGGGTGCTTTATCTGGTTATCAACGGCCTGGTGGGCAACCTGATAGAGCCCCGTTTTATGGGCCGGGGACTTGGCCTTTCGCCATTGATCGTATTCGTCTCACTGGTTTTTTGGGGCTGGGTGCTTGGGCCTGTCGGCATGTTTCTCTCGGTGCCCCTGACCATGACAATGAAGATTATTCTCGACAGCAATGATGAGACACGGGCTATCTCTTTGATGCTGGGCCAGAATGAAAATTGCCGAGAGTGATAAGTTACTCTGCCTAGTGGGTTAGGACCTGAGTAGCGATTCGGCGCGAGCAATCTTCTCTTCCGCCAGGTCGAGGATTTTTATGCTCATTCTTGGAGAGAGTTCACCGATCCCCAGCTTTTTGAACGCGGGCACCTGATCCAGGCCGGGCAGATCCTGCGTCATCGTAGAACCGATGAAGCAGTGCAGTTGGGCGATGATCACCAAGTCTGCGTAATCGGCGGGTCCATCGTTGTCTCGCTGCCAGTTTTCCGCCTCTTTGGCAACGGTCACCAGATCTTCCATGAAATCCCAAGCCTGCAGAATCTGTACACCGATGGGTCCACGCATGTCTTGAATCACAGAGTTTAGCTCTTGCTCGTTATTGGCCACATCAGGAAAGCGATCCGCATAACTGAGGATGGCTACAACACCGATATCATGCAGTAGTCCGGCTAGCAGGGCATGTTCCGCATTGAATTGCTTTGACAGTTTTGCCAGCACATAACAGATGGCGCTGACCTTGATGCTATGCTCCCACAACTGCTGCATTCGGCTTTTCAATACGCTTGAATGTGCATTAAAGAGTTCCCGCAGAGCGAATGTGAGCACCAGTTTGTGGGTTGTGTCGGAGCCGAGCCTGACCACGGCCTCCTTGCACGAGTCGACTTTCGAGACGCCTGCGTACAGCGGGCTGTTCGCGGCGCGAATCAGTTTAGTAGTGATGGCGGGATCTGTTTGGATGATATGCGCCAGCTTTTGTGCGTTGGTTGTTTCATCTCTCATGGCCTGGCCGACCCGAATGGCGACATCAGGCAGACTGGGCAGGCTCAGGCAGTCATTTCCCAAATCTTCTGACAGCGCCTGTGAGAGTAGACTTTCGGTTTCATCCCGAGTTTGAGGGTTCTCTTGAGTATAGATTTCTGTTGCGGTGATCCCGGCGGTCTGAGACGCAAATAAACCTTTCAGAAGTTGATTATCCACCAGCAGATAATCGACGGGTGTCAGTGCTGAAACTTCATAGCGGCGTGGTATGAGGTTGGCTATCGGACCCATTGCCTGGGGCGAATGTTCAGCAATTTCCAAGTGGCGCTCATCCGATGAGCGTAACTGTATCCGGCCTTTCAGCAGATAGAGACTGAAATCTGCGGTATCACCCAGTTGCATGAGTACCCCGCCCTTGGGCGCCGAATGTATTTGCAGTGTTTGGGCGAGCAATTGTAGCTGAACTCCGCTGAGCCCATTCATTGGATTCAGCTTGGCCAGGATTTCGGGGCTTGGTTGCAGAGATGAACTCTCCATAGTGTTATACGTCCTGATAGCTTAACAACCACATTTTGGAAGTTTTGGTTGGTGGAGTTGAAGAGTGCCGACCAGATGATCAACGGATGGCAGGTCATGCCGGGACAGATAGTCGAGGATTCCCGCATTGATCTTCTGACAGATCAGGGGATCATAGAACAGCGCGGTGCCCACACCGATGGCATGCGCCCCGGCAATAATAAATTCCAGGGCATCCTCCGCGGTAGTGATGCCGCCTTGACCAATGATGGGTATGTTGTGATCCCTGCAGACCTGATGGACCTGATGGACCTTGAGCAGGGCAACCGGTTTGATAGCCGGTCCGGAGAGGCCTCCCTGGTTATTCCCGAGGATCGGGACGCGGCTCTCGATATCGATGGCCATTCCCATCAGGGTATTGATCACGGAAAAGGCATCACTGCCGGCCTCGATACAACCCTTTGCATTGGTGGCTATATCGGTTTGGTTGGGCGAGAGTTTGGTGATCAGAGGTTTACGGGTCGCCTTGCGGCAAGCCTCGACGACCTTGGCGGACATCGCGGGATCATTGCCGAAGGCGACCCCACCCTCTTTGACATTGGGACAGGAGATGTTGATCTCGATGGCATCGATTGGGGAATCATCAAAACGGCGAGTGACTTCGTAGTACTCATCCACTGTGGAGCCGGAGACGTTTGCAATAAAATGCGTTTCACTGAAATCCAGAGTGGGAAGTATTTCATCAACCACCTTATCGACTCCCGGATTCTGCAGGCCGATGGCATTCAGCATGCCGGAGGGTGTTTCATAGATTCGGTGGGGTTGATTCCCAAGCCGGGGTTCCTGCGTGGTTCCCTTCAGACAGACTGCGCCCGTCTGCCGGTTGCTGAAACCCTTTACCCGTGTGTACTCTTCACCAAATCCCACGCAACCTGAGAGCAACACGATGGGCGTGTTGAACGGCATACCGCAGAACTCGATGTTCAGGGGAGATTGATTGGTGTCAGGCATATTGTTGTTCCATATTCGCCAAAGATGTCTACAGCAGCGGCCCCACAAGGTTCAGTTCATCAATGGGCTAAGCGTGTTAGCGGCCGCGAGTGACTGATTATTGAGGGATCGAGAAAAGGAATGATTCCATATCAGGATGCAATAGACTTCAGGGCTGTCGTTTAAAACGTTAATAAAAGGTAACTGGATGTTCAATATCGTGCTTTTCGAACCGGAAATACCACCGAATACAGGGAATATCATACGCTTATGTGCAAATACTGGCAGTAGTTTACACCTGATCCGCCCACTTGGATTCGAACTGGATAATAAGCGTTTGAGACGGGCAGGTCTTGACTACCACGAATGGGCTGATCTGCGGGAGCATGATTCACTCGACGATTTTCTGCAACAGCACGCGCCGAAACACCTCTATGCCTGTAGCACGAAAGGTAAGCGCTTTTATGCAGACGCCAACTTTGAATCTGGTGATGCCTTACTCTTCGGGCCGGAAAGCAGGGGCCTGCCTGAGTCATTGTTAGCCCGGCTTGAGCCTGATTCTCTACTGCGAATACCGATGCTGCCGGAAAGCAGGAGTCTGAACCTTTCAAATGCAGTGTCCGTGATTCTTTACGAAGCCTGGCGGCAGACCGGATATGCCGGCGCCAGATAAAGTGGCGTGATGGCGAAAAAATGCCCTGGGTTAACCTAGAATCCTCAGTTGGATGGGGTAGAGTGTGCGTTTGGGGTGGTGCAGGTTAAGGCACAATGACGCGGAATAGTTATTCTATTCCAAGGAGTTGTAACGCAGACATGCGCCGCCACAAACGTGCAATCTACCCCGTAGCGTAATTCACCCAGTGGGTGAAGGTGTCTAGTGAACAAAACAAACACAATTTCAACTCGTTAACACTAGAATGGAGCGGTCAACTGAGAAATCTAGGTTTAACCGTTCTCCGCCTTTTGCCGCCTGTCCAGCAGATTATGCACCGCCTGTTTCGGACTCAGGCCTTCAAACAGAACATGGTAGACCTGCTCTGAGATAGGCATTTCCACCGCATATTTCCGTGAAAGTTTATAGACCTCCTGTGCGGTATGTATTCCTTCCACCTCCTGGCCGATCTCCTGGCGGGCTTCTTCGATGGTCAGCCCTTTCGCGAGGGCGAGTCCCATGCGGCGGTTGCGAGATTGATTGTCGGTACAGGTGAGCACCAGATCACCCAGGCCGGCCAGGCCCATGAATGTCTCTGTGTGGCCACCCAATCTGGTGCCCAGACGCATGATCTCCGTGAGACCGCGGGTGATAAGCGCTGCCCGGGTGTTGGCGCCGAAGCCAAGGCCATCGGCGATACCGGCGGCAATGGCCAGGACATTTTTACTTGCCCCGCCTACCTGAACGCCAATCATATCGTTGCTGGTATAGGCTCGAAACCAAGGCGCATGAAGATAATCGGCGAGTTTTTCAGCGTGCTGGAGGGAATCAGAGGCAACCGTAACTGCGGTCGGAAGGCCCCTGGCTACCTCACCGGCAAAGGTGGGTCCGGATATTACCGCTAGATTGCGTGCCGGCAGGATTTCCGCAGCCACATCGGAGAGCAATCGTTGGGCGCCGGGTTCAAAACCTTTGGTTGCCCATGAGATGCCTGCGTCTGTGGTCAGCAGAGGAGCGATGGCCTGAGTGACGGAGCGGAATGCATGACTGGGCACCACAATGAGCACTTCATCCACGCCATGCAGTACTGTTGCCAGATCAGCTACTGGCGTCAAGGTCTCCGGAAAGTCGATGTCAGGCAGATACTGCTTGTTCTGTCTGTCCTGGATGAGTCGTGCAATCTCATCCGGCATGCCCCAAAGCCGTACATCCAGTCCATTTCGACTGAGCAGGATAGCCAGTGCGGTGCCCCAGGAGCCCGCACCCAGTACAGCAATGGAGGCCTGACTGCTCACTAGTGCTTTGCGCTGGCTTGCTCTTCAGCCATTTTGTTGGATAGTTCCTGCTGATGCTGAGCATAGAGCGCATCAAAATTGACCGGTTGCAGCACCAGCTGCGGAAAGCTGCCCTTGGTAACAAGGTCTGAGACCACCTCACGAACATAGGGGAACAGCAGATTCGGGCAGTATGAGCCGAGCATTGGTCCCATCTCCTGATCGGGAAAGCCGTTGATGGCGAATATCCCACCCTGTTTGACCTCTGCGAGATATGCGGTCTGTTCTGCTGTCTTGGTCGTGATGGTGACAGTCAGCATAACCTCATATACGGCGTCAGCCAGTTTTTTGACTTCTGTATTCAGGTTGACGCTGGATTCCGGTTTCCACTCCTTTTGAAAAATCGCGGGGGAGTTGGGTGTTTCGAAGGAGATGTCCTTGGTGTAGATGCGTTGGAGTGCGAATTCGCGTTTGTGTTCTTCCTGCTTGGCTTCTTCAGTCATGTTATTGGATTCCTTTGGTTATTTCTTTCTGGTAACGGGAAGGTTTGCGCTTTGCCAGGCCAGAATCCCACCGCGGAGGTTGAATACCTGCTCAAAGCCCCCTTTTTTCAGTTGCTGACAGGCAGCCTGGGATTGTGAACCGGAGCGGCAACTGATGATGATCGGTTGCTCTTTATGTTTGTGGAGGCTGTTAATCTGGTTTTTAAAGCCGTTTATCGGGATATTGATGGCGCTGATAATATGTCCCTTGTGAAAATCGGCGGCCGGGCGTACATCTACCACTACAGCATCCTGGTGATTGATCAATTCAGTGGCGCCATGCGGGTCCAGACTGCCTTTGGTCCCCTGTAACAGATTAAAAATCAGCAACCCGCCGATAATCAGGAAAGAGAGCACCAGGATCCAGTGATTCATCGTAAATTCGATGAGTTGTTGCATGAAAAGCCTCGTTGCAAGTGATTAGATGGGATAAAGGGGTGAGAGTGTATAACAGTCGCGTGCCATGGTTAAGGCCTGGTCGCTAACGCAAGGCAGTTTTTTAGAGTCAACGCAACCAAACGGTTTTCAAGACGTTCAATCGATAGCCTGAGAGATACCCTAATATAAGGGCCGCGAGCTATGTGTGGGTGC
This sequence comes from Pseudomonadota bacterium, assembly GCA_039714735.1. Classification (GTDB taxonomy): domain Bacteria; phylum Pseudomonadota; class Gammaproteobacteria; order Chromatiales; family Chromatiaceae; genus JASJBU01. The sequence goes on along the minus strand of JBDLIT010000003.1, from coordinate 8,750 downwards.
AGAAGACCTCACGCATCATCCCAATCAGCTTCAGCGTCCTGAAATCACTGACCCGATAGTAGACTCTGTTGGCGTCCTTGCGTGAGGCTAGAATGCCCTTGTCACGCAGAATGGCCAGATGTTGAGAGATATTACTCTGAGAGGTCCCAACCTGCTCGACGATATCCTGTACGCTGACTTCTCCATCTCCCAGGGTACAGAGGATTTTCAACCTCAACGGGTGGGACATGGCCTTCAGCGACCGGGAGGCGCGGTCGATGTCATCGTCATTCGCGAACAGAGCATCCATCTCGCTGGTGTCTGCGCTCAGAACGGGTTTATTGGTTCTACTGAATTTATGTTCCATGGGGCTAAGCCTTACACTAATACCTAATACAATAATACGCTGTTTTAGTGGGTTTTGAGAAGCCTTTGAACTTTCCTGGGTTTTTCTGCTTTGTGAAGACCCGGGTTCGTCGATATCCTAGTCTCTGCATATAATAGCTGCTTTAATCGTGGATTGACTGAAAATCCAATCCCATTCATCAAGTTAGTTGAAGTGTCGAGGCCTAGCATGAAGGAGACTCCGAAGCCTGCCGTTCTGATCATTCTGGACGGCTGGGGCTACAGCGAAGACCATGAAGCCAATGCGATCGCTACGGCAAGCACCCCTGTGTGGGACGGCATGTGGCATGAATATCCTCATACCTTGATTCGTACATCGGGCGCCTCGGTCGGCCTGCCGGGTGGGCAGATGGGCAACTCGGAGGTGGGGCATCTCAATCTTGGCGCGGGTCGTGTGATCTATCAGGAATTTACCCGGGTCGGTCGTTCGATCCGTACTGGCTCCTTTTTCACAAACCAGACACTGACCCGAGCTGTGGATGAGGCGGTGAAGTGGCATAAGGCCGTGCATATCATGGGGTTGCTCTCAAGCGGTGGGGTGCACAGTCATGAAGAGCATATTCACGCCATGGCGAGGCTGGCCGTTGAGAGAGGGGCAAGCCGGGTTTATGTACATGCCTTTCTGGATGGCCGCGATACCCCTCCAAAGAGTTCTGACAAGTCAATTCGGGCCATGAATCAGGTGTTCAAAGAGCTGGGCCGGGGGATGATTGCCAGTGTCATTGGCCGTTATTATGCTATGGATCGGGACCATCGCTGGGAGCGAATCGAGAAGGCCTATGAGCTGTTGGTAGATGGAATGGGTGACTTTCAAGCAGCCAGCGCCTGTGATGCCTTGTCAGAGGCCTATGCGCGGGGGGAGTCCGATGAGTTCGTCAGGGCGACCGCCATCGTGCCTGACGGTGCTGGTCCGGTCAGCATGGAGGAGGGAGATGTCATGTTGTTCCTCAATTACCGTTCAGACCGCGCCAGACAGCTGACCCGCGCCTTTATCGAAAAAGATTTTGATGGTTTTGTCAGAAAGCGGATTCCGAAGCTGAAACGCTTTGTCAGTCTGACTCAATACAATAGCAAATTCGAGATTCCGGTGGCCTTCCCCGCCGAAAAGATAGGCAATTGTTTTGGTGAATACGTTTCCAAGCAAGGCATGCGGCAATTGCGGCTTGCTGAGACGGAAAAGTACGCGCATGTCACATTCTTTTTCAATGGAGGCAGAGAAGAACCTTTTGAGGGTGAGGACCGTGTCTTGGTTCCATCGCCTAGGGTGGCTACCTATGACCTGAAACCGGAGATGAGCGCGGAAGAGGTTACGGATCACCTGGTTGAGGCCATCGAGTGCGGTAAGTACGATGCAATCATCTGCAACTATGCCAACTCGGATATGGTAGGCCATACCGGAAAACTGGAGGCGGCGATACGGGCAATCGAAAAGATCGATGCCTGTCTCGGTAGAGTCAAGCAGGCGCTCCTCAAGGCTGGAGGAGAGATGCTGATCACCGCCGACCACGGAAATGCGGAACAGATGGTCGATCATGAATTTAATCAGGCGCATACTGCCCACACCTCCAATCCTGTGCCACTGATCTATGTGGGTCGGCGCGTGGAATTGGAAGAAAATGGCGCGCTGTGTGATATTGCCCCGACACTGCTGAAAATGATGCACCTGAAACAGCCGTCCGAGATGAAAGGGCATCCGCTGGTAAGGTTTCTGGACATAACCTAATGCGCTTCCTCAGAGGGTTGTCTGGCCTGTTCTTGATCCTCGTCTGGGTAACCCTGCCATTGTTGACTGCGGCCGCTGAGCAGAACGAGGTGAGTGAAAAGGCGCGTGAACTGGAGCAGATCAAGACCCGTATCCAACACCTTCGCAAACAACTAAAAGCCGTCGAAGGCGAGCGCAGTGAACAGAACAGTGCATTGAGTCAGACAGAGAGAAAGATCGGTGCGATAGCTCGCCGTATCCGGGTCGTTGGTCAGCGACTGAAGAGACAGCAGCGGCGTCTGGCATCTCTTGAGCAGGAGCGTGCAGATTCCCGCCTGCAACTGGACAGGCATCGCCAGGTGCTGGAGCGCCAGGTTCGGGCCGCCTATGCCATGGGCCGCCAGGAAAAGGTTAAAATACTTTTAAATCAGCAAGATCCGGCCATAGTCAGTCGCCTGATGGTATATTACGATTATCTCAATACAGCCCGTCTGGAGCAGATGGAGCTGATCCGGCAAAATCTAAGAAAACTGGTCCGCATTGAGCAGGAGATAACCGAAGAGGAGCAGCGCCTGCAGCAACTCTTTGCCAGAGAGCAACAGGAAAAGCAGGAGATGGAGACAGCTCAGGGCGATAGAAAACAGATCATTGCCGGACTGAGCAGCAAACTGAAGAGTAAAGGGCATGAACTCGATGGCTTGAAAGCCGACGAGAAGGAGTTGGAATCACTGCTGGTACGTCTGCAGGAGGCGTTGGCGGACATACCTTTGGATCCAACCACATTTAAGCCATTCAAAACCCGCAAAGGCAAGCTCCCATGGCCTACAAAGGGCCGTTTGGCCGCCAGTTTCGGGGCGTCCAGGGAGGTGGGTAAATTACGCTGGGATGGGGTGTTGATAGCAGCGCCTGAAGGCCGGGAGGTAAGGGCCGTTCATCATGGCCGGGTCGCATTCGCGGACTGGTTGCGTGGTTTTGGTCTATTGCTGATCATCGACCATGGAGAGGGATTCATGAGTTTGTATGGCCATAACCAGAGTCTGTTCAAGGAGACAGGTGAATGGGTCGAGCCGGGTGAGGTGGTCGCACAGGTGGGAAGCAGTGGAGGGCGCAGTAGCCCCGGTGTTTACTTTGGCATCAGGCATAATGGGAAGGCAAAAGACCCGAAAAAGTGGTGTAAGCGGATAAAAGGCAAAGGTGTCATTGGCCTCTCTGCGCCGGACGAAGTGTTGAGGATACGGCAGGATTTACTGGTGCATGGGAGTGAAATGATTGATTCAGTTGAGCCTGGTTTGCGTGAAATTCCACTCTGGCCAAGGTTATTGTCTGGTGATCTTGAAAGGGGTGATGAAGCTTTCTGGATCAGGTACTGTCTCAGTTAACAACACAATATTTGAACCGCCACTGAGCGGATTGATGGAAGGAATAATTAGATGAACCACCTTTTACACAAGTTCACAGTGGCAGGATTATGCCTGGTTTTTATCTCGGGTCTGGCCTTGGCGGAAACGCCGGCTATAGATAGTGATGCGGGTAGTAACGATCTGCCTTTAGAACAGCTAAGGGTTTTTGCTGAAATCTTTGGCCGCATCAAGTCCAATTATGTCGAACCGGTGGAAGACAAGGTTTTATTGGAAAATGCCATTCGCGGGATGGTGTCTGGACTGGACCCACACTCCAGTTACCTCAATAGGGATGAATTCAAGGATCTGCAAGTCGGTACGAAAGGTGAGTTTGGCGGGCTCGGGATCGAAGTTGGTATGGAGGATGGTTTCGTCAAGGTCATTGCCCCCATCGATGACACTCCTGCGCAACGGGCTGGGGTTAAGAGTGGAGACCTGATCGTGCGTCTGGATGACACGCCGGTCAAGGGCCTGACGCTCAATGATGCCGTCAAACTGATGCGGGGCAAGCCGGGCACCAGTATCAGCCTCACCATAGTTCGTGAGGGGGAAGAGAAACCCATCAAAATTGATGTGGTCAGGGATGTCATCAAGGTAACCAGTGTCAAAGGTCGATTGTTGGAAGAGCACTTCGCCTATATCCGCATATCCCAATTTCAATCGCATACCAATGAAGACATGCTGAAGACCATCCAAAAGCTGAATGAGAAGGCGGATACTGAACTCAAAGGTCTTGTCCTGGATCTGCGCAACAATCCGGGCGGCGTCTTGAATGCGGCGGTTTCTGTCAGTGATGCCTTTCTGACCTCCGGATTGATCGTGTATACCGAAGGGCGTGAAGAGGATTCAGAATTGCGCTTCGAAGCGGCGCCCGATGACGTGATGGCGGGTGCGCCGATTGTGGTGTTGGTGAACGAAGGGTCTGCATCGGCCTCAGAGATCGTGGCAGGGGCGCTTCAGGATCACAATCGGGCGGTGATTATGGGGAAACAGACCTTCGGTAAAGGTTCTGTGCAAACCATCATCCCGGTGAATAAGAAATCCGCGGTGAAGTTAACCACGGCACGCTACTTCACCCCTTCAGGCCGATCGATTCAGGCGGAAGGTATCAAGCCGGATATAGAACTCGAGGATGTCAAGGTTTCTCAGGCTGAAGCGAAACATGTGAAACCGTTAAAAGAGGCAAATTTATCACGGCATTTACAAAATGGCAGTGAAAAGGATAAAGCAGATGAAGAGCCTGGAAATAAGGCGAAAGATAAAGATGAGGCGCCACTTGCCGCTAAGGATTATCAATTGGGCGAGGCACTTAACCTACTGAAAGGGCTTGTAATATTGCATCGTCGTCAAGAAGGATAATAATTGGGAATCTTGCTCTATGTTCAGTAGATGGTTGTCCGGCTGGCTGGTGGGATTGCTCGGTTTTTTTGCATTGGCTGATTCTGAACCGGCTGCCCTGCCGCGGGTAAAAATTGCCCTGATTATCGACGATCTGGGTAATCATCAGTCAGCTGGCGAGGCAGCTCTCAGGCTTCCGGGGCAGGTTACCTATGCCTTCCTTCCCCATACCCCCTATGCCTGGGAGCAGGCGACTTGGGCGCATGAAAACGACAAAGAGGTCATGCTGCATCTACCCATGGAGTCACATAATGGTAACCCTTTGGGAGCAGGGGGGTTGACCCTGGGGATGCCGAAGGGCCAGTTTATCGATAGCTTAGAAGAAGCTTTAGCCTCTGTTCCCTATGCTGCGGGGATCAATAACCATATGGGAAGTCTGCTGACCAGGGACCCGACTGCAATGCGCTGGCTGATGAGTTCCATCCGCGATGACCAGCTTTTTTTTGTCGACAGCCGCACCACTGAAAAAACTGTTGCGGAAAAAGTGGCGCGTAAAAATCTGATTCATTCGGCCAGCAGGGACATATTTCTTGATAATGAAGAAGACGAAAAGAAAATAAGAAAGCAACTCTACAAGTTGATCGAAGTTGCCAAGGTCACCGGCCAAGCGATAGGGATAGGTCACCCATACCCGGAAACCATTGCCGTACTAGCTGAAGAACTACCTAAATTGGAGTCACTCGGGGTAGAATTAGTACCTGCTTCAGAGCTGACCAATGAAGGTAATCTAACATGGCACGCGTACTCGTCCCCCTCGCCCAAGGATGTGAAGAACTTGAAGCCGTTACAGTCACCGATCTTCTGACCCGGGCGGGTATTGAAGTTATCACTGCCGGGCTCGATGATAGGCCGGTCAAGGCTTCTAGGGGGATCACCCTAGTTCCAGATACGACCCTCGATGAAGTCATGGAAGATGCCTTCGATATGATCGTTCTCCCCGGAGGTCTGCCTGGAGCAGATCATCTTAATAATGATCTCCGCATCCATACGCTTCTCAAACGGTTAGCGGGAGAGGGGAAATACACAGCCGCGATCTGTGCCGCGCCGAAGGTCTTGGCCAATGCAGGTCTGCTCGATGGACGCATGGCAACCGGTTATCCCGGAGTGCTGGATAAAATGAACCTTGCCAAGGTGGATGTGCAATTGGAGAGAGTGGTCGTAGATGACAAAGTCATGACCTCACGGGGACCCGGCACCGCTATGGACTTTGCCCTGGAATTGATCGAGAAACTGGAAGGCCAGGCTAAACGTGATCAGGTGGAAGCCGGGCTGGTGCGTTGATAGATATCAAAAGATGCGATTCCTGCTTTTAAGTGATCGCCAGGATATTGATTCAAGGCTTACCGTGAAGTATGAAAAATAAGTTATGCGCCTGAGCAAGCAAACTCAAAAAACTAGGTGATTAGCGCCCCAGCTTGCTCCGCACGCCCACATCTGAAAGTAACAAAATCAATAAGTTATAATTTTGTTACTTGGAAGGTACAAAGTTCAGTTAAAAGATTCCTCCCCATTCCAGGGGGAGGTTAGGAGGGGGTAGATAAGCTACAGGTGCAGTGGAGTTTCATGTTTCCACCCCCATCCTGCCGTCCAGGGAAGGACAAATGCCTCGGAATGCAGGAAGCCGGGAGAGAACAGCCTTCTCCCTCAAGTGGGCAGGAGTTGTAGCGCGTCAACAGTTACGCCTGGGCGACCAACCAATTGATGTCCTGGTGATTGATCCGGGAACGATAAAGCAGCCGGTGCATACAGAAGCCCTACGCACTGGAGTGGAATTGTGAACGAAATCTTACCGACAGAGCGCTTTTTACAGACCCTGGAGATTGTCTCCCGGGAGGCTACCCATTTGGCATACAGTTGGGAAAAGCTCTATTCACACAAGATTGATGCCTATTGGGTTCGCCAGTTGGAGCATAATCCGGAATTGGCTGAGCGCCTGGAAGCTTTTGCGTCCCGTTTTGGTCGCATGCAGGACACCATTGCGGATAAACTTTTGCCCCGCTGGTTGGCAGCATTGGCTGAAACACCGGGTAGTCAGATAGAAACACTCAACCGGGCTGAAAGATTGGGCGTAGTGGAAGATGTGGAACGTTGGTTGAAAGCGCGTAAACTACGCAACTGTTTAGTCCATGAATACATGGAGAGTGCAGAGCAATTTGCCAATGATTTAAATCTGGCGAAAGATTATTCTCTCCTCTTACTAGACTGCTTTAATCATTTACTGGAATATGCGGCACGGCGGATGAAGATTGATATGGGAAAATTGCCTAAAGCTTTAGTGTTTGGATGAGCGCTAGCCATAGATTAGGGCAATTAGGTGCAATGCACAGAAATGTAGGTCGGATAAGCGCAGCGTAATCCGACAAGCCATTATATTTGTTGGGTTAAGCTATCGCTAACTCAACCTACATTTACTTTTGTAACACCCTCTTGAAGGGTGAAGGCTGAATATGCCGCTGTAGGAGCTGCCCATGGCTGCGATTAGCGACGATAGTCGCTATATATGACGATGCTGAAAAGGCCTACCAACTTTTGGCGCTAGCTCCTGCGTAGGCTGTATAGTTACAGTAAAGTTACATAATATTATTACGGAAAAGACTTACCCTGATATGCAAAAAGACGTACCACAGGTTCCAGTAAACATCCCTCAATATATCTACCCTGAAGATGAAATCAGTTTGATCGATCTATGGTTGACTATCGTTAAGCATAAAAAAGTATTCTGGTATGTCTTCAGTATTATTATGGTATTGGGTTTGATTGCTGCTTTTTTGATACCCAAAAAATATTCGATCACTTCTACTATCGAGATTGGTCAAACAATACAGGATGATAAAGTGATTCTTCTCGAGTCTCCCGAAACTGTTAAAGCAAAACTGCAAAATGCATTAGTACCTGAAATACTCAATCAATATGAGGATGAAGATACCAGATTAACTGAATTTGAAATATCGATTCCAAAGAATAGTGATCTTGTTTTGATTAAAACTAAGGTAAAGGAGGATGAAGTTAGTCAGTTTGTAAAAATAGTCACTCAAATATCCGATGCGATTGAAAAAGATCATGAGCGAATATTGAAACCAATTAAAGCAAGCATCAAAGAGACCATTTCGCAAACAGAATTAGAATTGAAGCGGGAGAATGATCAGCGTGTATATGAGCCTGTCATTAAAGACATGGAATCAAAATTGAAGGGCGCTGAAGTTAGCTTGGCTAGATTGGAAGACCCGACAATTCAGGAATACAGAATCAAAGCGTTGGAAATCCAAATAGAGAACGAAAAAAGCCAATTAGAATCGCTCAAACAGGGAGAAACTATACTGAATTCCAAAAAGGAACGTTTAAATCAGTTGAGTGATTTACTGATCTATCAGATTGCGGAACTCAAAGAACAAATCAAAAGAGCATTGAAGATTCAGCAAGACAGTGTTTCTGATGCTAAAAGCAGTGAGCAGGGTATGACCATGCTAATGATAGATAACGAATTACAACAAAACAGAACACGACTATCGACACTTGAAGAGCGATTATATATTGAATTGGAAAACCAGCATGCTGATTTACAAAAAGAGATAAGTGACAACAAACGCGAGCAAATTCAGCAAATTGGCCTTATCGACGAAAAAGAAAAGAACTTAAAAAAATTCCTTGTGGAAAATAAACTAAATGTTGAAAAACAGAAGACAGATATTCTGAAAATTGAAGCACAGACACAAAAAGTACCTGCTGATCGAGAACAGAAAATAGCTGTTTTGAAACAACAGATTACAAATTTAAATGGACGTCTTGAGAATATTATTGATACGCGTGCGGTCACTAAGCCAATGCGCTCTCGAAAGCCAGCAGGCACTTCAAAAAGGCTAATCATT
>JBDLIT010000002.1:0-80417 GCA_039714735.1 Pseudomonadota bacterium | reverse complement strand
ACGCACCTTCGGCAGATCTGGCCCTGAGTGCTTCGACGGATCCGGTTGTTGCGAACGAGACCTTCACCTTCAATGTGGACGTGGGCAACATCAGTTCCGGGACACTGCCGGCGCAGCTGAGCACCAGCCTGCCGGCGGGTGTAACGGTGAACGTCATCAGTGACGGTGGCACCGAAGTGACACCGGGAGAGATCGTGTGGGATCTGGGAGGCCTGGGTGTGAGTACCTCGGTGCACCGTGAGATCACGGTGACGGCAGATGCGGATGTGACACCGGGGCAGATTCTGCAGGTGGTAGCCCAGTTGACGCATGATGGTGGTCTGGCAGTGGACAATACCGCGGAACACGTGGTGACCGTGGTGTCATCAGAGTTACCGCTGAAAGTGGATATCAGTACTTCGGCCAATCCAGTGGTTGCGGATGAGCATGTACTGTATACCCTGACGGTGAGCAATACTTCTCTGGTGCCAGTAGACGATGTGAGTGTCATATTGCGTGTCCCGGCTGAATTGAGTTTCCTCTTTGTTCAGGATGCAGAACCGAATGTCACCGCAGGTTGTGGAACGACTTGTTCTCCGGGGAATGAAGCAAGCTGGAGCCTGGGCACTCTGGCTGCCGGTGAGAGTCGTACCATTACGGTGAATGCCCTGGTGGCGAGTGTGCTGAGTGGTAATCTGATCACCACTCCTGTACGGGTTACCGCGACAGGTCTGGGCGATATCATTGATCTGCAAAACACAGTTGCGGTGTATAACGCACCTTCGGCAGATCTGGCCCTGAGTGCTTCGACGGATCCGGTTGTTGCGAACGAGACCTTCACCTTCAATGTGGACGTGGGCAACATCAGTTCCGTGACACTGCCGGCGCAGCTGAGCACCAGCCTGCCGGCGGGTGTGAGCGTAGTTACCATTAGTGATGGCGGCGCCGAAGTGAGTCCGGGCGAGGTTGTCTGGGATCTGGGCAGCCTGGGCGTGGGCGCCTCGGTGCATCGTGAAGTTATGGTGACAGCCGATGGTGTAGCCGCCGGTGATATTCTTAAAATGCGTACTGAATTGACCCACGATGGCGGACTTGAAATTGATAACCGGAGTGAATTTGCAGTTTCTGTTGCAGAAAGTGGAGGGATAGCTTCGCTGTTATCTGTAGATATCACTGCTACACCTGATCCTGTGGTATCCGGTGGAGTTCTGACATATACCATCACCGTGACCAATGATTTTGCGCTACCGGTGGAAGCTGTGGGCGTTATGTTCCGAGTGCCTTCCGAATTGAGCTTCCATAGTACTTTGGACGTAGAGCCGGATCCTTCAGGTTGTTCAACGTCTTGTACTTCGGGGCATGAAGCAACCTGGAGCCTGGGGACACTGGCTGCCGGTGCGAGCCAAATTATTACCATAGATGCGACTGTCGCGGCAGGGCTCGATAGTGGTAATTTGATTAGTGTGCCGATCCGTGTGACGGCTACAGGTATGGAAGACACCATTAACCTGCAACATACGACGGTTATTCAGAACTAAATTCAGTTTATCTGATTAAAGCTCAAAACCTGAAAGTAGACCACCGGCTATGCCGGTGGTCTTTTTTGTGTGCCTACATTGAAAGACTTTTTTAATGGTAGGGTGAATTCTGTTGGCGGGTCAGCTGTCGGCAAGAAAAACCGCGATCAATCTTCGCTGCTGTCTCCGAACACGAAGAAGTATCTGCTAGCTGGTTCAAACCTTCTTCACGCATTTATTTCTTCCTGGAGTCTCTGTAGAACTGCCAGAATCTCATCAAAATCCGGTACCTCTCCAAAGATCATATTTTCCATCGCTCGATAATCTGATCTGACCGAGGCCAGTACGCGCCCTTCTGGCACCAGAAACAAGGTGCCTGGCTTTGCCAAATCATACCTAGCCCAGCCCCGTGGATAAAAACGTTGCTTGAACTCCACTACGCTGGCCAGCAGCCCTGTATCCGCCAAGGCATTCTCTTTGACCGCTGACTGGGCCATCTTCGCCAAATCATAATAGTGACGTGAATAGCGGGACGGCTGTAGATTTCCCTCGGGACGATGAGCCTCATGGTGCAGAATAGTCGCCTTCTCCCAAAAAGTGCGCTTTGCCTTGATCACCCGCACCACAGATTCACGTTGTTTGAACACATCAGGAAACGCCTCGGCCGCATAACAGCTAATCCTGCGTTCTTCATAAGGCAGCCATGAAGCCAGCGGACCAATCTCCAGGCGCACTTCGGGACGAAGGTAACCATCATCGGGGAAGGCAGCAGGATAGTTGACATTGATCACATGAGGATCATTACCGTCTACGTTACAATCACATACCCTATCGAGCATCACCTCGACCAGCCTCAACAGTTTCCCACCAATGTACTGTTGGGCCTGCGCATCAAGTGCTGCGTTTAACTGTGCCTGCTTCGTTCTGGAACGTTTAGCCAATGGGTTTTCATCGTTCAAAATACGCCAGTCCAAGACCAGGTCGATATCCTCTGAGAAGCGCTCAATCAGACGATATACCTTGGAGAGGCTGGTGCCTCCCTTGAACATCAGCACCCGCGCAAGATCCGGTTCCCGGAAAAGACGGTTAAGCACCCAGGTTACCCAAAAGTCCTTTTCCACAACGGCTGGGGTTGTGCCTTTCTGCGTCGCACTCTCCGAAAACAGCTCGCTACGTTCCCGCGCAGGAAGCCTGGCAACTCTTTCCATCAGTCACCTCCCTTGCATATCCGTTTGATGGTTTCATAGATCCAGCCGGTAACCGAACGGGTATCCCTGAGGATACGCTCACAACTCTTCGACTCCATCTGCCGGCGGATACCCTCAATCACTTTCCCATCCACATGTTCCCGCCCCAGCGCCTTCAGCGCCTGCACCACCAAACCACTCTCCCTATATTTGAATCCCACATCCTTCAAGGCGGATTTCTTGAATACCAGGGAATGTTCCCCAACTTTGTACTCCCGGCCTGGACCGTCGGAGAGGTAAACCCAGCGCCCCGGCACCTGAGTAGAGAGTCCCAGCAGATTCAGGGCCGTATCACCAGAGGGCTGAATACGCCAATTGAACTTACGAGCCAATGCATGGGCAACCTGATCGAGATAGGGGCTCAGTTTGCGGCCCAGTAGCTCACTATAGCGGGGATAGTCATAAACGCCTCGACAGACACGTCGGATCTTGTCGGCCTTAGTCAGGCTGGAGAGTGCCTGATGGATATTGGCTTCGCCGAACTCGGCCACAAAATCCGTCTTGGTGAATGCCCAGCCCCTACCACGCCCATATATCCTTGAAATAATCTTATTTTCAACACTTTGTGTCATTATTGTGCGGCATGTATTTTAGGAAAATAGTATTGTTTTTCTAAAAACAGCTTAGCAGATGCGTCGCTCTATGTGCAGTCCCTCACCATTTCCTCGTCTGAGAAGTTCCGCGGCAAAGTCACTGGTTGGTAGCGCTGCCGCGGGGATAGGAACTTCTCATTCATAGGAGAAGTTTTTGTTTACGATAGTTCATCACCTGAGCGTGGCGATTCTCCTCCAGGGCGAAAGAGAAGACTTCGGAAAGCATCCAGGTCTGCTTGGTTTGCCCTCTCTGTAAATAATTGAGCAGATTCCAGTGCAGATATTTTCTCTGCTACAGCAATGGCAATAAACTGATTAATACTTGTGTGATCGCGTTTAGCAATCTTCGCTACCTTATCTTTCAGCGACTTTGGTAGCCGCAATGGATAAGTTGATGTTTTACTCATTTCTCACTCTCCTAATCGCAGTTGATGGTGTAATTACCTCAATATTGAAGGCTCTCGGTGCACTGCCGTAATCGCGTAAATTGAATGCTACTATATATATGATGTCAATTGGTGAGATGGCAATTACAGCCAGGTAGGGTGGACACCGCCCTCCATCAGGAAGAAAAGATGATGACCAAAATCAGTGTAGAGCTGCCAGATACAGTGTATTCCGTACTCCATTGCGGCCCCAGTGAACTTGACAAAGAGTTACGCTTGGCTGCATCAGCCCATTGGTATCAGCAAGGGCGTATCTCTCAGGAGTGGGCAGCCAGAATAGCGGGAATGGATCGTACCGATTTCCTGTTGGCGCGCTCAAGGATGGGCAAGGATTCATTTGTGGTGGATTTTGATGATCTGGACGGGGAGTAGGGATTCAATTCGTCAATCTTCGCTGCTGTCGCCGAACACGAAGAAGTGGAGGTTCGGCAAGGACTTCTTTACTCCTGATTGAGCCATGCATTAAGGGCATTGTGCTACACTGTGTACATTTAAACACAGGTGCAAAATATGCCTCCTTCAACCACTATGACGATTCGTCTAGATACTGAGCTGAAATCCCGCCTGGACAAACTCTCTGTGGCAACTCACCGTAGCAGATCGTTTCTTGCCGCGGAGGCAGTTCGTGAGTTCATCGAAACAAATGAGTGGCAAGTCGATGAGATAAAAAAAGCTATCGAGGAGGCTGATGCCGAGGACTTCTCCAGTGCTCAGGAGGTCCAGGCAGTATTTGATAAGTGGGGTGTAAATGGAGATTAGGTGGCTAAGGATAGCCTTATTGAACCTGGATCAGGAAGCGGAATACATTACTAAGGATGATCCCCAGGCTGCCCGGCTTGTGGTTATGCGCATCCACCATGCTGTCTCTTTACTGGCGGATAATCCCGCGCTTGGCCACCCGGGACGTTTACCGGGAACACACGAACTCGTCGTTCCAAACATTCGCTATTTCGTACCTTATCGGGTCCGCCCTCGTTTACAACGGATTGAGATCCTGCGGGTGTTCCATGCATCCCGTAAGCTTCCATATCGTTGGTAGTCCTATCCTTCATGAATGAATAACCTTTATCCCCATCACGTATCACAGGGCCTTCCCACCGCAGATGGCAGTCAAAGTAGTTATTCGCCAGGGACAGACAGAATTGTTCCTATCTGGCTTTATCATCAGATGATACAATTCAATATGAATGAAGATCCAGGGATAGAAACCTTATTAGACCTACACGATCAGATTATCGACCAAGACGATGGATACTGGATCAAAATCGAGGCATGGCGGGTTGATGCCACCCAGGTGATTCCACATGGTATCCGCTATTCGCTAACGCTGCACGAACCATACGGTAGGCGAATCTTAGGTTATGACAATGCACATTCAGCGAAGCTGCCGAAGAAGTTCAAGTTTGTAGGGCGAATACTGCCTTATGACCACCGGCACCGCCATGCATCGGACAAGGGCGTACCTTACGAGTTTAAGGATGCCTATCAACTCCTTTCGGACTTCTTCGAGGAAGTAGATCGCGTGCTGCAAGAGGTAAGAAAACGATGAAGACCATCACGATTGGTATCATGCCACAGGAAAAGATCCGCAATAGGATATTGTCCATTGCCAGTGGGAAATACAAACCAAAGCGGGGTGAGCCCAAGATCTGGTTCACCTCAATGAAGTCGCTGGCGGAGGTTCTAAGCGATGAAAATCGTGCGCTTCTCAAAGTAATGGCTGAGATACATCCAGAGTCGATTTCGGCGTTAGCGAGAGCCAGTGGCCGGAAGGCGGGAAATCTATCCAGAACTCTCAAAACCATGTCGCGATATGGCATCGTGGAGATGAAGCGAGAGAAGAATTTTGTGCGTCCGATCGCCAAGGCAACTGAGTTCCGCATCATCGCAGCATGAGCATATAGGAAGGTCCACTGAGCACAGTCGGGTTTCATAACATTAGTCAGGTGGGCGGTGCCCACCCTTCTACGTTGAAGGTTTTTTCTACGATAGTTCATCACCTGAGCGGGGCGGTTCTCCTCCAGGGCGAAAGAGATGACTTCGAAAATTTTTCTATGCCCCTTGCCTGTCATGAATCAGCTGGCTATGCTTGAATCGGTATTACATATTCAAGTACCATCGAAAAATGAAGACAGTCACCATTAAAGCCGATGCGGAATTTGATGCGCTTCTCAACGGTCTGGCCAGGCGTTTGAGTACCACCAAGAGCCGCATCATCAGAGACGCGGTTCGAAACTATCAGCAACAGTTGGACCGTGAGGTGCTGCGGCAGCGAATGCAATCCGCCTCGTTAAAGACAAGAAAGCAGGCACTCGATGCATCGGCCGACTTCGAAGCGGCAAATGCCGATGGCCTGTAAACGAGGCGGTATCTATCTGGCCAATTTCAATCCTTCAAAAGGTACCGAGCCGGGAAATATCCGGCCCTGTGTCATTATGCAGAGCAACCTGTTGAACGAAGCCGGGCATCCAAGCACGACCGTCCTTCCGCTGACGACACAATTGATCGAAGATGCCGCGCCACTGCGTTATCGGCTCAAGTCTCGCGATGGACTGGAATCCGATTCCGACATCATGCTGGATCAAACAAGAACTATCGATAATCGACGCATGACCAGTGATATGCTGGCCGTACTCACTGAAAAGGAAGTCAACGAGGTTGAAATGTATTGGCGTATTGTTTTGGGATTGGACTGAACGTGCAATCTACCCCGTAGCGTGATTCACCGCAGCAGATTGTTTCTGGCTGCGCTGGAAAAATCGGTTTGCATCTTTCGCTACCTGCTCTCACCGGCAGGTCTGGCTATTTCCTTCATCAGGTCTGGAGACATTCGATAGCCGACCGCGGCCAGTTGTTTTATGATGGGAAGCACCTCATCAATAAATCCATGCTTCTTCGCTGCCAGCAGAACACCTGCTATACCGGCAATAGGCACAGCTCTACGTTTGGCAACCGCTCGTCCTTTCCGCTCATCGATCAAAAGAAATCTGCAGTCCACCTCCTCAGCCAACACAATCGCCTCCGCTTCACCAGGGTCAAGTATGAGCGCAAGCTCGGATATGGATGAAGCCGTACTGTCTGATGGTTTTTTGATTTGCAGCCAGCCTTTGTCCATGGCTTCGGCAAGGTGGTTCGAACCCGGTCGCCCCGATCTCAGGCGCAACTCAGTGTGAACAGCGGGAGGGATATAAATCTCTTGGTACAATGCTTGAAGGAGTTGAAGGCACTCTCCCCTGGCCAGCGCGATCAGCGGCCCGGTATCAGCAACGACGATCCCTGTCACAATGCAACAGCCATCTCACCATTAAGTTCTTCGGGTGGATAGTCAACTGCGGCGATTCCCGCCTCTCCAAGTAGTTCCATGAATTCCTCGAGAGATAAATCCGCCACTTTTGCAGATTGAGCCAGCGTTAGTTGATGTGCTTCAAAAAGATGCAGTGCCATTGCCCTGTGAACGCCATGCGCCACCAACCAACTGTCGAAAGGAACGGCCAGAATGGCAGGCTTCCCATGTTTCGTTATTAATGAAACCTGTCCGGCCTCGGCGTCCTTCAGGAGTTCGCCCGATCGATTACGAAGATCTCTAGCGGTGAAAACATCGAGTTGTTCCATAGGTGGATTCTATATATTTGTGCCCACATAGTGTAGCGTAAATGCTCGCCAATGCTGGCAAAGGCAGAACTGACATTGAAGGACTTTTTACAACGATAGGGTGAATCCTGTTAGCAGGTCAGTCGTCAGCAAGAAACCTGGACCAGTCCTCGCTGCTGTCGCCAAACACGAAGAAGTAGGGATTCAGCAGGGACTCTTTTGTGTTGTATCTCAATGGCTGCATGTCGAGCATGGTGATCTGTCCTCCGGCCGCCTCGACGATCGCCTGAGCAGCGCCGGTATCCCACTCCGATGTCAGGCCGATCCGGGGATAGAGATCCGCTTTGCCTTCCGCCACCAGACAGGATTTGAGGGAGCTGCCCATGGAGAGCAGTTCGTGCTCACCGAGATTCGCCAGAAATTTAAGCAGTGATTCCCCCGCATGGGAGCGGCTGCCGGCCACCAGCGTGGGGTTGCGGCGTTTTTTCGCCACCGAGATCGGTGTCAGCTTCGCACCGTCCTCACTCATCCAGGCGCCTTCTCCCACCACACCGTAGTAGAGTTTGTCGATCACCGGCGCATAGATGACCCCCAGGGTTGCCCGCTGATCTTCGATCAGGGCGATATTTACGGTGAATTCGCCGTTGCGCTTGACGAACTCCTTGGTGCCGTCGAGAGGATCGATGAGCCAGTAGCGCTGCCAGGTTTGGCGGGTCTCAAAGGGAATTTCACACGACTCCTCCGATAATACCGGGATATCCGGGGTCAGCTTATTCAGGGTGGAGACGATAATATTGTGGGAGGCCAGGTCGGCTTCTGTGAGCGGTGAGTTGTCGGCCTTGTCGGTGACGCTGAAGTCGGTGTTGTAGATCTCCAGGATCGCGGCTCCGGCTTCCCGGGCGAGGTCGATGAGCGCTTCTTTAGGTGCGGGTAGGGTCATGATAAAAGTCTCTTGTCATATATAGGGCGGCGATGGAGCGCGCCTCGGTCAGGTCGGGTTGAGCCAGCAGTTCCTGCCAGTTGGAAAGTTTCCAGGGGACCACCTCGATGGGTTCGGGTTCGTCCCCTTCCTGGCGGTCGGGAAACAGATCGCGGGCGAGAATAACATGGGTCTGGTGTTGGATGTAGGAAGGCACGACGCTGACGGTGCGCAACAGTTGCAGATTGTTGGAGCCATAGCCGATCTCCTCACGGATCTCCCGGTCGGCGGCCTGCAACGGGTCTTCATCCCGTTCGATGCGGCCTTTCGGCAGACCCAGCTGATAGTCGCCACTGCCGGTGGAGTATTCGCGGATCAACAGCACCGTATCGTCGTCCAGCATCGGCACCACCAGCACCGAGCCCCGGCTGCCGCCGAGTAGTCTTTCATAGGTGCGCTTTTCGCCATTGGCGAACTCCAGATCCATCTCTTCAATCCGGAAAATGCGGGTCTGGGCAAGTAGTTTCTGGCTTAATATCTTAGGTTTTTGCGGCATTTCAGGAACCTACCCGTTGAAAATCGAATTCTGTAAAGAGGCGGCCCTTGAACCAACTGTCCCAGACAATCCGGCCGGACGTTTGCTGCAATGATCCGGCTTTTCCCGGTAGCGGCCTGATGGTCTGTAACTTGATGAGTGCGGGAGGGTGGTTGATCTCCAAGCTGCCCCAACCATCTTGCAGGCTGGTTCCGGTGATGATGCTCCGGCCGCTCCGGTGCTGTATCGAGCAGGGTCAGCTCACCATCACTGACTGCTGCGACTCTGGCTTTCAGATCATCATCCGGAAAGCTCCACTCCCCTGCGGCTTGCACGGTCGCAATCGAGACTGGAAGCAGTAACCCGAGTATCATGAAGAGCTGTTTCATAGCACCACTTTACCCGATGATAGACTGGAACCAAATCGATACCGTTTTGCTCGACATGGACGGCACTCTGCTGGACCTGCGTTTCGACAACCATTTCTGGCTGGAGTACGTGCCGCAACGTTATGCCGAAAAGCGCGGCATGGATTTCGAGAGTGCGAAGACAGAACTGCTGGAGCGCTACAAGAGCCGGGAGGGGACTCTGGAGTGGTACTGCGTGGACCACTGGAGCCAGGAGCTGGAACTCGATATTTTGTTACTCAAGGAGGAGGTGGACCACCTGATCGGAGTGCACCCCCATGTGATCGATTTTCTCGATCAGCTGGTGTGCGCCGGCAAACGGCGGGTGCTGGTGACCAATGCCCACCAGAAGACTCTGGCCTTCAAGATGGAGCGCACCCGTCTGGCGGGCTTTTTCGATCGGGTAATCAGCTCCCACGATATCGGTCTGCCGAAGGAGGACCCCGCCTTCTGGGAGAAGTTACAGGCGGTGGAGCCGTTCGATAAACAGCGCACCCTGTTCGTAGACGACAGCCTTTCGGTGTTGGATTCCGCCAGAGGCTATGGAATCCGCTGGTTGCTGGCTGTGCTGCGTCCTGACTCTCAAGCTCCCCCCAAGTCATCAGGCGACTATCCGGCTATCCATGACTTTTCCGAGATCATGCCGGGTCTGAACGCATTCTGTTACGCCTTTCCTGACAAGCCTTGATCAGTGATGTAGCCTGGGTGGAGCTTTGCGTAACCCGGGGGTAGGTGGTCAATACCCCGGGTTGCACCCGGGCTACGATTCCTGCCAAGACGATATACCCAAAAAACCGGATTATCGACCCCAGGTCTTGAAGCGTTTTTTACAGTAGGTCAGTAGCTCAGGGTAGTTGCGGAAGTAGTATTCGAAGCCATCCTCGGCCGGGGTGTCGAACTCGCACCAGCCGTTATCGTAGTCACGGCAGATCTGCGGCCGCTCCGCATAGATGCCGCAGGCGCCGCCGGGCTGTAGATGTTCGCAGCTGCCGTGAAAGAGCAGAAACCAGCCGTCCGAATCCTTGTAGATCTCCACGCCTTGATGGGAGATCTGCCACAGCAGTTGGTCGAAATCGGCTTTTGAGCGGGGCGCGACCCCCAACGCCTCGGTGGTGTAGGTGCAGCACTTGGAGTTGGTGCAGCGGCCACATTTATCTTCCATATTGGAAATTTTTGCCGCTATTATGAATTCTCGCCGCCGCTCTGGGGAGGTTTGGGGCCACTTGGCCTGCGGCGCCGGCGTCTGGGTTTGTCCGAGCCTTCCGGTTTCCTGTGTTCCTTGTGGTGATGGCCCTTGCCGTGGCTCTTGCGTCCGTCCTTCGGGCGGCGCTCCTGGCGGCTGCCTTTTTCCGGATAGATGCGGCTCTTCGGATCTACCTCAGCCAGCAGGGACGGATCGACGGATTCCATGGGAATTCTGTGACCCACATAGGTTTCGATGTCCGGCAGCGAAAAGGCGTGGGTCTCGCAGGCAAAACTGATCGCGTCGCCACTGGCTCCGGCGCGGGCGGTGCGGCCGATGCGATGGACATAGTCTTCCGCATCCTCCGGCAGGTCGAAATTGATCACATGGCTGACGTCGGAGATGTGCAGACCCCGGGCAGCCACGTCGGTCGCCACCAGCACCGAGATATCACTCTCCTGGAATTTGCGCAGCAGGCTGAGACGTTTCTTCTGCGGCACGTCCCCGGACAACACGGCCGTCTCGATGCCATTGCCCTGCAGGAAACCCCAGACCTTATCCGCGGTGCGCTTGGTGTTGATGAAGACAATAGCACGGGCATCCTGCAGACTGCGGATCAAGCCCAACAGCAGCGGGATCTTTTCATCGTTGGCGGTCATATAGCAGACTTCCCGCACATTTTCGGCGGTGACCTGCTCCGGCTCCACCTCCACATTCTGCGGGTTGTTCATATGCTCATAGGCCAACTCTTTGACCCGGTAGGAGAGGGTGGCGGAGAACAGCATGCCCAGCCGGTGTTCGGGTTTCGGGCAGCGCCGCAGCATAAAGCGGATGTCCTTGATGAAGCCGAGGTCGAACATGCGGTCCGCCTCGTCGAGCACGATGACCTGGATAGCAGATAGGTCGTAGACACGCTGCTTCAGATAGTCGATGAGTCTGCCTGGGGTGCCGATGAGGATGTCGACCCCTTCCCCCAGCTGTCTGCGCTGCTGGTCGTAACCGGTGCCGCCGAAGACCACCATGGAGCTGAAGCCGGTGTGTTTGGTCAGGGTTTGCGTATCATTGTAGATCTGTACCGCCAGTTCCCGGGTGGGGGCGACCATCAGGGCGCGTGGCTGGTTGGCCCGGCGCTGCTCGTCTGCGGGATGATTGAGCAAATGCTGCAGGGTGGCGACCAGAAAGGCTGCGGTCTTGCCCGTGCCGGTCTGTGCCTGTCCGGCCAGATCTTTTCCTTCGAGGAGGATCGGCAGGGTCTCGGCCTGGATGGGGGTGCAGTAGGTGAATCCGGCATCCTGGATGCCCTGCAGGATTTCCGGCGCCAGATTGAACTGGTCAAACCGTGTCTTCGTCAAGTGTTTATCGCTCATGGCGCGCTAGGATACAGGATATTCAACGCAGAGCACATGAAGGACATGAAGAAACTGACAATCGCTATAAACCTCTACTGTGATCTACGATCTTATCGACCCGTTAAGCAAATCAAGGAGAATGGCTTGATAGACAAACTTCGCGTCCGTTGTGGTGAATAAGAAAGCACCAGGCGCTGCTTTCCCATAGAATAGGTGACTATGAAAATCTATCTGATTTCGATAGGAAACCGAATGCCACGCTGGGTGGTCGAAGGTTATGATGAGTATGCCCGCCGCATGCCGGGCGAGTGCCGGCTGCAGCTGCTGGAGATCCCGCCTGGCCATCGTGGCAAGGGCGCGGATATCCAGCGCACCCTGCGGGATGAAGGTGAGCGAATGCTGAAGGCGATTCCTAAAAACTGCCTTGTCATGGCTTTGGATGTCAGGGGGAGTTCCTGGAGTACCGAACAGTTGTCGGGAAAATTGGGTGACTGGATGGCGGATGGCCGTGATCTGGCGCTACTGGTGGGCGGACCTGAGGGTCTGGCCAGTAGTTGTCTGGACCGGGCTGCAGGGCGTTGGTCTCTGTCTTCACTCACCATGCCGCATCCCCTGGTCAGGGTGGTGGTGGCGGAACAGCTCTACCGGGCCTGGAGTCTGCTGCGCAACCACCCCTATCACCGGGCAGGCTGATTGGGTGAAACTCTATCTCGCATCACAATCTCCACGCAGGAGTGAACTGTTGAGCCAGATAGGTGTGCCACACACGCTTCTTGATGTAGAGGTGGATGAATCACCAAAAGCCGGAGAGCGCCCTGATGCCTACGTGGTGCGGCTGGCCCGGGAGAAGGCGCAGGCCGGTCATGCAGTCGTATCAGGTCATCCAGCCTCGCCTGTATTGGGTGCGGATACCGCAGTGGTGATTGGCGATGAAATTCTCGGCAAGCCACAGAATCGTGCGGATGCACTGCGGATGTTGGCGGTTCTCGCGGGGAAAACCCACCGGGTTTATTCCGGCGTCGCCGTGATCGGCAATCATCTGGAAACACGACTGAGTGTGAGTGAAGTGACATTTCGCCAGCTTCAATTGGAGGAGGCTGAGGCATACTGGGCAACCGGTGAGCCGCAAGACAAGGCGGGTGGTTATGCCATCCAGGGTCAGGGAGCGGTTTTTATCAGTGAACTGCGTGGCAGTTATTCCGGTGTTATGGGTCTGCCGTTGTATGAAACCGCTGAATTATTGGGCAATCTAGGTATAGTTCAACCCAGGAAATGAATGATGACTCGATGCTTCCCGAAAAACGGGGACGAAAGGGATATCCGAAGTTGAAAATAATTATATGAGTGAAGAGATATTAATCAATGTAACACCCCCCGAGACCCGAGTAGCGGTCATTGAAAATGGTGTGCTGCAGGAGATTATCATCGAACGCACCAGTAAAAGGGGACTGGTGGGGAATATTTACAAAGGTAAGATCTGCCGGGTTCTGCCGGGTATGCAGGCGGCATTTGTGGATATGGGACTCGAGCGGGCGGCCTTTCTGCATGCTTCCGATATTGGCAACGTGAATCCCGGCGGCAACGGGGAGGGGCGCAAAGAGAGTATCGATGAACTGGTGAGGGAAGGCGAGTACATCATCGTGCAGGTATTGAAGGACCCGCTGGGGACCAAGGGTGCGCGTCTCACCACCAATATCTCCATCCCGTCCCGCTATCTGGTGTTCATGCCAGAACTGGGCAACATGGGTATCTCACAGAAGATCGAGTCTGAAGAAGAGCGCCAGCGACTGCGGATTCTGCTCAACAACACAGCTGAGTCGATCGAGGTGAATGGTGGATTTATCGCCCGTACCGCTGCGGAGGGGGCTGATGAATCGGCTCTCGAGGTGGATATGACTTTCCTCACCAAACTCTGGGAATCCATTCAGCAACGCAGCCGGGAGGCGGTGAGCATAGAGCTGGTGCATGAGGATATGTCACTCGCTCTGCGTGCGCTGAGAGACCTGGTCGGGCCAGAGATGGAGCGGGTGCGGATCGATTCTTCCAAGACCCATCAAAGAGCGATTGAGTTCGCCCAGAAGTTCATTCCTGAGATCAAGCGGCATATCGAATACTACCCGGGTGAACGCCCGCTGTTCGATCTGTATGGCGTCGAGGAGGAGATCCAGAAAGCGCTGGAGCGCAAGGTGCAGCTCAAATCGGGTGGTCATCTGGTGATCGATCAGACCGAGGCGATGACCACTATTGATGTGAATACCGGCGCTTTTGTCGGCCACCGTAATCTGGAAGAGACCATCTTCAAGACCAACCTGGAGGCGGCCCAGGCCATCTGCCGGCATTTGAGGCTGCGCAATCTGGGAGGCATCATCATTATCGATTTCATCGATATGGCTGATCCGGAACATCGTCGCCAGGTGTTGCGGGCTCTGGAAAAGTGCCTCACGCAGGATCATGCCCGCACGCATATCACCGAGGTCTCCAGCCTGGGTCTGGTGGAGATGACGCGTAAACGCATCCGGGAGTCGTTGGAGCATGTGCTGTGCGAGACCTGTTCCTGCTGCAGCGGACGGGGCTCGATGAAGACCGCGGAGACTACCTGCTTTGAGATTTTTCGTGAGATTCTTCGGGAGGCGCGCCAGTTTGATGTGGAGTCACTGTTGGTATTGGCCTCTCAGGAGGTCATAGATCGTCTGCTGGATGAGGAGTCCACCAATCTTGCCGAGCTTGAACAGTTCATCGGGCGCCCTATCAGGCTGCAGGCAGAGACGCTCTACAGCCAGGAGCACTATGACGTGGTGCTGATCTAGCCCATACGTCTGCGTCACTCTCATGCTGAACATCGCGAAATATTTACACGGAAAGTTCTGGTTGCTGGTGTCCTGGCTGGTCATCTGTACGGCGATCATCCTGACCCTGTTCAGACTGTTTCTACCCCTCATCGATCTTACTCCCTACAAAGATGAAATCGCGCGTATCGCTGAAGAGGCGGCCGGGATGCCGTTACATATCGGTTCCATGCACATCGAACTGCACCGGGCCCATCTGGCGTTGAGGTTCAGCGATATCTCGTTGCTCGATACGGAAACAGGCCTGGCCCGACTCCATTTTCGTGAAGCTCACGCCGATATCCGACTGCTTGCCAGTCTCATCAACCGCCGGTTGACTTTTGGTGGGGCGATGGTCTCGGGCGCCAATTTGCGCGTGATTCGTCGCTGGGATGGAAGTTTCATGGTGAATGGTTTTCAGGAATCTTCCGCTGGCGAGCCGGGTTCGGTTGCCGGATTCTTTCTGCGTGGCACTCGTCTGAGAGTCCACGACAGTGTGGTCTATTGGCTGGATGAAAAGAGCCGGATGCCCGCCCTGCGCTTTACCAAGGTCAACGTCGATCTGCTCAATCAGGACCACAGGCACCAGTTGGTTGCGTCAATGCGTCTGGGAGAGGATGAGGACGAGTCAGTGCAGTTAATTGCAGATCTGCAGGAGGGGATTGATGATCCCATGGGTCTGAACGGCCAAGCCTATCTCAAGACGAGTTCCGTTGAATTGGCTGGGCGTCTGGGGCAGAAGGTCACGCAAGGTCTGGACGTTTCAAGAGGGCAGGTGGACCTGGAACTCTGGGGAGAGATCAGTCAGGGCCGGCTGAGCCGGATGGTGGGTAAAGCGAAACTGACGGACATCAAACTGAGCGCTGCTCGGCAACAGCTCATGGAACTCGATCGATTGTCCACGCTGTTGACCTGGAAGGCTGAAGAGCGGGGCTGGCGGCTCGACCTGGATCAATTGATTTTAGTGCGCAAGCGTCAGCTCTGGCCACCAGGCCGTTTGTATATTGCCAGGCAGACCGATGATGACGGCAGCGCCAGTCTACAGCTGGGTGCTGACTACGTTGGTTTGCAAGAGCTGTCCCAGATCGTGGTGCTGTTGCTCCCTCAGGAAAGCAAGATGCGTGAAGTCCTGGCGGGGTTATCGCCCGCGGGCCATCTGACAAGCTTCCGGCTGGCCTTCGATCAGAAAATGGCCGCAGAGGACCAATGGCAGGTGAGCGGAAGTGTCACCCAATTTAAAAACCAGGCGTGGAAATCGGTTCCCGGGTTGTCCGGACTGAGGTTGAAATTCGAAGGCGATCAGCAGGGTGGGACTCTGCTGTTGGGTTCCGAAGGATTCATCATAGAGATGCCCGGGCTATTCAGGGGCAAACTCAGCGCAAACAAACTTGACGGTTCCTTCAAGTGGCGCTATTCAGCCGAACAGGGCCTGAGCCTTAGTACTTCAGATCTGCATGTTGTCACTGAGCATATACAGACATTGTCACGACTTGGTTTGCAGATTCCCCTGACGGATGAGACACCCGTTATCGATATGCAGACAAATTTCTGGGATGGTGACGGGGCGCAGAAGAGTCGTTACCTGCCGGTGGGTATCATGCCAGGCGCACTGGTTGACTGGCTGGACCGGTCAATTGTCGGCGGGCATATCAAGTCTGGCTCAATGCTCCTGCATGGACCCCTGGAGGCATTTCCTTACAACAATCATGAAGGGCGATTCGAGGTATTGTTCGGCATCGAGAAAATGGTGTTGGACTATATGCAGGAGTGGCCGCGCCTGGAAGAGGTGGTTGCTGAAGCCCATTTTCTGAATAACAGTCTCAGGATCAAGCTGTCCGAGGGGATGATGTTGGGTACTGAGCTGCTAAATGCCCAAGCCGATATTCGTCGCCTGAGTGATGCCTCACCTGTTGAGATCAAGGGGGCCTTGCGTGGGCCGGTTAGCGACCTGTTCCGAGTGCTTAGTGAGACGCCATTGAAGGGCCAGTTTGAGAAGTTTACCCGGGAAGTGGCGGGAGCTGGGCGGGCTCGTACCTCGCTCGATCTCAGAATTCCCCTAAGGAGCCGGGACTCCTGGAAAATCAACGGTAAGGTGGACTTTCAAACGGCGGCATTGATGATCAAGGAACACGATCTGAAGATAGAGAACTTGATTGGTCGTCTTGAATTCGATGACCAAAAGGTCTGGGGGGAAAAGATCCATGGCCGGCTGTTGGGGCAGCAGGTGGATTTTCAGATTTCTCCACAAATCCAGAACGGCAACAAACAGACCCGTGTCAGCACCCGCTTGAAGACCCCATTGGAATGGCTGCAGAAACGGGCGCCAATTCTGGAGATTCTCGAGGGGGATGTGCCGGCTCGGGTGGATCTGGACATCGCACATACCGAGGTGGAGACCCCGGTGCGCCTCTCGATTCACTCCGATCTAAAAGGCACCGCAGTGAATCTGCCGGCTCCTTTGGGGAAAAGGCCGGAAGAGGTGCGGGAAACTAAAGTGGTGATCGACTTTCAGTCTGACCGCAAGAGTGAACTCCGAATCGAGTATGCAGGTCTATTGCAGGCGCTGTTGAGCGATCTGGGTGATGGATACAATCGGGGCGATCTGCGTTTTGGTGCGGGGCCGGTGGAGCTTGCCGATAAACCCGGAATTCGTCTGCATGGCGAGACTCAGAATCTCGATCTGGATCATTGGGTGGTCTGGCTGGATCAGCGCAACAAGATGCTGGACTCCTCTGCACAGGTTCCGTTTGAAATCGATCTGCTGGTGGCGGATCTGATGTTGGCTGGAATTACCTGCGCCAGCGTGAAAGTCGAGGTAGGGTCCAAAACCGGGGGATGGCAGGTCAAGTTCGATTCAGATGATATCAGTGGCAGCCTGACGCTTCCCGGTAACTTGGACAGGTTTCCAGTTGATATCCACCTCAAACAGCTCAAGTTAAAAACGGCCGATTTTGCTCCTGCGTCAGATCAGAATAAGGAGTCACGGGAGATCCGGGATAAAGATCCGTCGACCATGCCGGCGCTCAATTTGAAGGTTGACGCCCTGTTGGTTGACGACAAGCCTCTCGGCCAGGCCATTCTCAAGTGGCGCAGAGCGCCCTTGGGGATTCATCTGACCCAACTGACGATTGGGGGAGGACCGATAGATCTGCAGGGGCAGGGTTTCTGGCATCTTGTGAACGGTCGGCATCTGACCCACCTCGATCTGCAGGGACGAGTTGAAAGTCTTGGGCAACTGCAGGAAGAGTTCGATTTGCAGCTGGGCATCGATGAAGCGCCAATGAATTTTGATGCCAGGCTTGAATGGCCCCTGCCCCCCTATGCATTGAATCTGAATGAGCTTGAGGGTGCGCTGGAGGTCAAGGTAGAGGCGGGCGAAATCACGGAAGTGGACCCCGGGATGGGACGCCTGGTGGGGCTCTTCAGCTTGCATGCGCTGGGTAAAAGATTATTGCTGGACTTTTCAGATCTGTTCGCTAAAGGACTCAAATTCGATCATATCGAAGGCAGTTTCGAACTGAGAGGCGGAGACGCCCACACATCCAATCTTGAAATGGTTGGTCCGGCAGTGAAGGTTGATGTTATGGGTAGAACAGGCTTGGCTTCCCAGGATTATGATCAGTTGGTGACCGTGACTCCCAGGGTCAGTTCGACACTGCCGATTGTGGGGGCACTGGCGATCAACCCTACTGTAGGCGTGGTGTTGGCAGTGGCGCAACAGCTGCTGGGCAAGCAGATGGATCGGATTACCCAAACAGAATATCAATTGACCGGCACCTGGGAGCAGCCTGAAATCAAGGAGCTGGTCAGCGAGTCACCGGAGACCGACCTGTCCAATGATCTGCTGGATCTTGATTAGTACTCCATCAATACAACCTTGATGGAGTACTGTCTATACTATGCTGGTGGCTCCTGGCTGGCCCAGCTGATAACAATAATGCTATGCTCGATTTTTTCGAGGGTTGTGGATAATTCCCCATGCAGGTAAACAGTTGAAATGAGCGATCCTAAGACCAAGGTGGCAGCCATTCAGATGGCAACCAGCCCGAATGTCAGCGCCAATCTTCTGGAAGCGGAGCGTCTTATCGGCGAGGCTGCGGAGAGCGGTGCAGGATTGGTTGTGTTGCCGGAAAATTTCGCTTTCATGGGAGAATATGATCGCGAGATGTGTACCCTGAGGGAACGTGACGGTGATGGGCCCCTGCAGGGGTTTTTGAGTCAGATGGCAAGTCGCTTTGGGGTCTGGTTGATTGGCGGCACGATACCGATGGAGGCATCGGATGGGGCCAAGATGCGCGCCGCCTCGCTGGTCTTCAACGACCAGGGGGAACAGATTTCCCGCTATGACAAAATGCATCTGTTCGATGTGCAATTGGTTGAGAATGACGAGTGTTACGAGGAGTCCAACACCATCGAGCCAGGTGATGATGCGGTTGTGGTCGAGACACCTTTTGGGCGAATCGGCCTTGCCGTCTGTTATGACCTGCGTTTTCCTGAACTCTTCCGTAAGTTGCAACAGATGGGCGCAGAGATATTCGTGGTACCCTCAGCCTTTACCGCGATTACCGGTAAGGCGCATTGGGAGACCCTGGTGCGCGCCAGGGCGATTGAAAATCTCGCTTTCGTGGTGGCGGCTGCCCAGGGTGGATACCATATCAACGGCCGGGAAACCCATGGGCATAGTATGATCATCGACCCTTGGGGCGCCGTATTGGCTCAGGTCCCCCGGGGTACGGGTTTTGTGAGTGTTGAGCTGGACCGTGAGTACCAGCAGACCATCCGCCGCACCTTTCCTACAATCGAACATCGACGGGTTCAGGTTGGCTGATTCCAAATTTCGGTTTTCTCAATTCTCATTGACCGGTCCCGTTCAGGGATCTTCAGGACAACTATGTCTGATCTGATTCAAATCGCACATGAGACCATACTGACGCCGGCCGGGCTGGGAGAGCATGATCTCGACCAGATGCTGGGTGAGTTGGTGGGTGGCGGCATCGATGCCGCCGATATCTATTTCCAGTCCAGCCGCCTGGAATCCTGGGTGCTGGAGGATGGCATCATCAAAGAGGGTTCCCACAACATCGAACAGGGGGCCGGTATTCGGGCCATCAGCGGCGAGAAGACCGGCTTTGCCTACTCCGATGAGCTGCAGTTTCCTGCCTTGATTGCGGCGGCCCGCGCGGCTCGCTCGATCAGTCGCAGTGGCAACCAGGGTTCAGTCCAGGTCAGAGGCCTGCCGCTGGAGAATCGACTCTATGCGCCGATCAACCCATTGCCGAGTCTGAGTGAGGTCGAAAAGGTTGAACTACTCCGCTTGGTGGATGCAGAAGCCCGGCGGCAGGACCCACGGGTTCAGCAGGTGATCGTAAGCCTGGTGGGCGCCCAGGATGTGATGCTGGTGGCGGCCACCGATGGCACTCTGAGTGCGGATGTAAGGCCGCTGATCCGCTTGAATGTACACGTCATCGTCGAGCAAGGTGAGCGCCGTGAGCAGGGTAGTAGCGGTGGTGGCGCACGGGATAGTTTTCGGTACCTGCTGGATGAGGAGCGCGCCCTGGGCTATGCGCGGGAAGCGGTGCGCCAGGCGCTGGTCAATCTGGAGGCGGTTGAGGCCCCGGCCGGCAGCATGCCGGTGGTGTTGGGACCGGGCTGGCCCGGGGTGCTGCTGCATGAGGCAGTGGGGCATGGCCTGGAAGGGGATTTCAACCGTAAGGGCACCTCGGCCTTTAGTGGCCGGATGGGTGAGCGGGTGGCCTCCAGCCTCTGCACCGTGGTCGACGATGGCACTCTGCCGGGACGCCGTGGTTCGCTGAACGTGGATGACGAGGGGACACCGAGTCAGAATACCGTGTTGATCGAGAACGGCATCCTCAAGGGGTATATGCAGGACAAGCACAATGCCCGCTTGATGAAGGTCGACTCAACCGGTAACGGCCGCCGTGAATCCTATGCGCATCTGCCCATGCCGCGCATGACCAATACCTACATGCTGCCCGGCAATCATGCCCCGGAGGAGATACTCTCATCGGTTGAGAAAGGGCTCTACGCGGTCAATTTCGGCGGCGGACAAGTGGATATCACCTCAGGGCGTTTCGTGTTTTCCGCCAGCGAGGCCTACCTGATCGAAAACGGCAAGGTCACCGCGCCGGTAAAGGGTGCCACCCTGATCGGAAACGGTCCGGAAGCGATGACCAGAATCAGCATGGTGGGCAATGATCTGAAGCTCGATTCGGGCGTTGGAGTCTGCGGCAAGGAGGGACAGAGCGTGCCGGTCGGGGTGGGACAGCCAACCTTGAAACTGGATGAACTGACAGTCGGGGGTACCGGATCCTGATGGAGAATATCGAGCAACGTATGGAGCATCTCGAACAGCTGGTCGGCGAACTGTTGGACGAGGCCAGGAAACAAGGCGCCACTGCAGCTGAGGCCGGGGTGAGCAGTGATGCCGGACTGTCTCTCAGTGTGCGCATGGGGGAACCCGAGACCATTGAATACACCCGAGACAACGGCTTGGGCGTGACGGTCTATTTCGGTCAGCAAAAAGGCTCCGCCAGCACCTCGGATCTAAGCCCCGAGGCGGTGAAGGAGACAGTGCGCGCGGCCTGTAACTTCGCTCGCTATACCTCCGCGGATGAATATTCAGGCCTGGCGGATGCCGATCTGATGGCCCGTGAAGTGCCCGACCTGGATCTCTATCACCCCTGGGATCTGGAGGTCAGCGAAGGGATCGAACAGGCAACCGAGTGTGAGGCGGCCGCCCGTGAGCGGGATCCGCGCATCATCAATTCGGAAGGCGCCAGTCTCAATACGCATAGCGGTCTGCATGTGTATGGCAACAGCCACGGCTTTATCGGTGGTTATCCCTCGTCCCGCCACAGCCTGAGCTGTGCGGTGGTGGGCAAAGAAGGCGAAAGCATGCAGCGGGACTACTGGTACACCCTCTCGCGTATCGGCGGGATGCTCGAGCCTCCGGAGCGGGTAGGCAGAATGGCTGCCGATCGCACCCTGGCGCGCCTGGGTGCCCGCAAGCTTTCCACCCGGCAGGCGCCGGTACTGTTTCAGGCAGATGTAGCAGTGGGATTGTTACGCAGTTTCATCGGCGCCATCCGCGGTTCTGCGCTGTACCGTAAGTCCAGCTTCCTGCTGGATTCACTGGATAAGCCGGTATTTCCCGATTTTGTGCATATTCACGAGGAACCCCTACTCTCCAGGGGACTGGGAAGTGCGGCGTTCGATAGTGAAGGGGTAGCTACCCGGGCACAGGATTTTATCCGCGACGGTGTGCTGTGCAGTTATGTACTGGACAGTTACTCCGCACGCAAGCTCGGTATGCAGACTACGCATAACGGTGGTGGTGTGCGCAATCTGCGCATCAATTCAGGTGCTCTGGATGCTGAAGGGCTGTTGCAGAAAATGGGCGCCGGTCTGCTGGTCACGGAATTGATGGGGCAGGGGGTCAACAATGTGACCGGCGATTACTCCCAGGGCGCTGTCGGTTTCTGGGTTGAAAACGGTGAGATTCAATACCCGGTGGAGGAAGTCACTATCGCCGGCAACCTCAAGGATATGTTCATGGGGCTGCTGGAGGTGGGCGCCGATATCGAGACCCGCACCAGCGTGCAGACCGGCTCCTGGTTGATCGACCGGATGATGATTGCAGGTAATTGATTACGCTCTGGTATCCAGTTTCAGGTCGAGGATGATCCCGGTCGTGCCGGCATCCTAGGTCCTGCCTGATCTTTTGTGTGCAACCACCATTTGAAACGCGGTTTTGACCGCGATCTCCAGACTGCCGGCCTGGGCCTTGCCGGTGCCGGCCAGATCGAGGGCGGTGCCGTGATCCACCGAGGTGCGGATGATCGGCAGACCCAGTGTGATATTGACGGCGCGGCCGAAACCCAGGTGTTTCAATACGGGTAGCCCCTGATCATGGTACATGGCGAGGACCGCATCGGCCTGCTGCAAATAGTTTGGAGTAAACAGCGTGTCCGCCGGTAACGGTCCAATCAGATCCATGCCCTCCCGGCGCAGCCGCTCCAGCACCGGATTGATGATCTCGATCTCCTCTCTGCCCAGGTGTCCATCCTCCCCGGCATGGGGATTCAGACCGCTGACCAGAATGCGCGGGTATTCAATGTCGAAGTGTCTCTGTAAGTCGCGGTAGAGTATGCGGGTGATCCGCTCCACCCGTTCGGCGGTGATCTGGCGGCTGACCTCAGAAAGCGGCAGATGGGTGGTGACCAGGGCGACCCGCAGGCCCTCAGTGGCGAGCATCATCACCGGATCTGCCTGAGTGAGCTCAGCCAGAAACTCGGTATGCCCGGTGAAGGGTATACCGCTCTGGTTGATGATGCCCTTGTGAATCGGTCCGGTCACCAGGGCATCGAAGCGATGCTTCAGGCAGCCTTCTGTTGCGACCCGGAGACATTCAAGTACATAGTCGGCGTTTGCCGGATTGAGTTGCCCGCAGCTCTCTTGCTCTCGAAGTTTGATCGGCAGGACATTAAGGTAGGGTTTTGCCTGGGCCGGTTCTTTTGTTGCTGCCTGGAAGGGGTTCAGGTTAAGGGGCAGCCCCAGCAGATCAGCGCGTCGCTGGAGCATTTCCGGGTCTGCGATCGCCACCAGCTGCACAGCCATTGGCTGCTGTGCCAACATCACACAGAGGTCGGGGCCAATCCCGGCCGGTTCACCAGGGGTGAAGGCGAGGATCATAACTCATCCTGACCCAGGCGCACCTCCACATAGGCCTCGTCCCGCATGCGGCGCAGCCACAATTCGATGGCCTCTTCCGATTTCTGTTTGCGAATCGCCTTACGCGCCGTGTTCTTCATCGCTTCTGCGGTGTTGTCATGTTCACGACGCTCCAGGATCTGCACAATATGCCAGCCGAACTGGGTCTGGAAGGGTTGACTGATCTGCTGGGCGGCGAGGTTGTTCATCCGTTTCTCAAACAACGGGACCATGTCACCGGGGCTGGTCCAACCCAGATCGCCTCCTTTGATCGCCGATGCCTTGTCGTCAGAGTGGGAGCGCGCCAGGCTTTCAAAGGATTCACCTCCCTCGATGCGTTCACGCAGGGTCTCCAAGTGGTGTTGGGCTTCCGAATCCGAAACGATTTCGTTGGTGTTGATCAGGATATGCCGGGCATGGGTCTGGGAGATCATCATGCGCCGGGCGCCCTTGGTCTCCAACAGCTTGATGATGTGGAAGCCTGAGGCGTTGCGGATCGGATCGCTGATCGTGCCGTCTTCCATCTCGTCGACCAGCTGGGTGAACAGGCTGGGAATACGGGAGGTCTCGATCCAGCCCAACTCGCCGCCTTCCAGGGCCTGCCGGCCATCTGATTCGCGAATTGCGATATCACTGAAGTCGGCGCCCTCCCGGATCTCCCCGACCAGTCGTTCCGCCTTCTGCTTGGCAGCCTGTACGTCCTCCGGTGCGGCCCCTTCCGGGGTGGCGATGAGGATGTGTAACAGATGTACCGCAGCGCGTTGCCGGCTACTGCCTGTTTCACGGGCCAGGTAGTGCTGCACATCCTGTTCGGTGATCGAGATACGGTTGACGACCTCTTTCTGCTTCAGACGATTGATCAGGATATCCTCCCGCAATTGTTCACGAAACAGATTGAAGTTGATGCCATCCTCCTCCAGAGCCTCTTTGAGCTGCAGCAGGTTGATTTCGTTACGCCGGGCGATATTCGCAATCGCCTTGGTGAGGGTGGAGTCGTCCACGGTCAGCCCCAGGCGCTTTGCGGTTTGCAGCTGCAGGCGTTTGGAGATCATGCGTTCCAATACCTGGGCCTGCAGAATCTCGACCGGTGGTAGAGTATTACCCTTTTCCCTGAGCTGGATGGCCAGCTCCCGGGCCTTGCTGTTGAGCTCACTGGCGGCAATGATGTCTTCATTGACCACTGCGACGATGCGGTCCAGGTCGGTGACTGCGGCTTCAGCCGTCAGGCTGAAAGCCAATATCAGCAGGCTGAATGTTAGCTTTACGAGGTTGGGGGTAATACGCATGGATTATTGCTCTGGTCGATAACCGTAGATGGAGTCTTTCAGGGTTTGTCGGATATCCCTGCCCAGGAAGCCGAGGCCCCGGAGTTCTAGTTGTAACATGAAACGGGTGTCCGCTTCCTGGTCGATATTTTCATCGAGGTCTGTTTCATTGATATATTGCTGGTAGACAGCCGTCAGAGACCAGCAACATCGACCGCTATAGCCGAGCCCCACTACGCGATTGAGATCGCGCTTGTGAAACAGCGAGTGTTTCCAGTCCCCCAGCAGGGTATAGCTATGGCCGAACTGCCAGTAGAAGGAGAGGTCGATGTCCTCGATTTTTGTCTTGTCATTGCCCTGATCGCTGTAATTGTAACTGACATTGAATAGCTGTTGCTCAGGGCTGCGGTAGTGTATGCCGATGCGGCCTTTGTCGATCTGTTTCTCATCCTGCTGGGGGTCCCAGCGCAGGTTCAGTGAGCTGCGCCAGTTTGTACTCAGCCTGGAGCTCAACTCGGCAACGATCGCGGAGCTGGACTGCTCTTGCGTATCGCCGGTGAGCTGTACCTCGCGATCCCAGTAGTAGAAGATCTGGCCGATACTGGCGCGCAGGCGTTCCAGACCGGTGTCATTCTCGAGCCAGCGGCTGGTGATGCCCAGGGCAAGCTGGTTGGCGTCGCCCACCCGGTCGCCACCGCTGAAGCGGTTGTCCTTGAACAGGTTGGCAAAGCTGAGTTCCAGGTCGGCGGTATCGAAATCAGGGGCGTCGATTTGGTCCTCGAAGGGTGCGTAGAGATAGTAGAGGCGCGGCTCCAGGGTCTGAGTCGCGGCATTGCCGAACCAGCTGCTGTCCCGCTCGAACACCAGGCCGCTGTCCAGGCTGAGGGTGGGCGCCGTGAAGGAGGGGGACTGCTCGGTGTCTGTTTCGTCCAGCTGGTATGCTACGTGGTTCAGGGTCAAACGGGGCGCCAGATAACCCCAGGGCCGGCTCAATTTCAGTCCGGCTGACGGCATCAGGCGCAGCCGCTGACCGGTGGGTTTGGTGTCGTGCTCAAAATAGGTGTATTCGCTGTCTATCTTTACGTCAGAGTTAAAACGCTCAAACAGCTTGTTGTAACCGAGGGACAGCCTGGGCAGCAGGCTGTATGGATAGCTGATGGTGGCGAGGCTCTTGTCCACGGTCTGAAAATCCTGCAGCCGGCCGTTCAGCCGCCAGTCGCCGGTGAGGTAGTTCACCTCAGCAATTCTTTCCAGATGCCGGGTGCTGCTGGTCTCCAGTCCGGTGCTGAAATCATCCAGGTACTCCTTGTCGCTGACTTCCGTGTAGTCGATGCGTGTATTCAGCCCTTTGAAGGGTTGGCTGGTATGGTGCAGTTTGAAGGCGCTGCGCCGGCTGTCGTGCTCATCGCTTTCGACCTTGTCGTTCAGTAGCTCGCCGCTCAGGGCGCCGCGCTGGTGTTCAGTCAGGAAGCGGACCTCCCCGCCCAGCATCAGGCCGCGCCGGCTCATCCAGCGCGGGGTGATGGTGGCATCGTAGTCCGGGGCGAGGTTCAAATAGTAGGGGATGGAAAATTCAGTCCCCAGGTCCCTTGAGGAGCCCCAGGAAGGGAGCAGCAGGCCGCTCTTGCGCCGGTCGTCCACCGGGAAGGTGAAATAGGGGCTGTACAAAACCGGCAGACTACCGAGCCTCAAGACCGCATGATAGGCATCTCCCCAGCCGGTTTCCTGGTCGATCTCCAGTTCGCTGGCGCCGATGGACCAGTCGCTATACCCGGGGGGGCAGGTCGTGAAGCTCGCGTCTGTATAGCGGGATTTGGATTTGGATAGCATCTCGGCCCGCTGGGCATTGCCCCGCGCCTTGTGTTCCGGAAGACGGAATTCCACGTTTGACAGCCAGCCATGGTCGCTCGCCAGTTCAAACTGTCCTTGGTCGGCTGTCAGTCGAATGCCGGGTTGTTCCAGGTAGATGTCATCATGCAGGACAGCGTTGCCTGGTTGCCGATGATAGATGATCTGGTCGGCCTCCAGATAGGTATCGCTTTTTCGCAGTGCGCTATCGCCATTCAGCCGCAGTTCGTCCTGCTGTTGATCGAGTTCCGCGTTATCAGCCTCAAGATAGATAAAACCGGGTCGGCCTTGAGGAATGATCGGCGCGAGGATTTTCCGGGTTCCTGAGTCGACTGGTTCTGCGCTGGTACAGCCGTAGCCCCAGTCGATACCCAGATCAAGACGTTGATTCTGTTCGGTAAGATTCTCGGCAATCAAAGACGGGGATGCGCAGCAGAGATACAGGATAGTTAGCTGGGTGAGGCTCAGTCGTGACATGTTGGTGACAATGTTTCTTTAACTCGACTGAGTGGTCATTATTAATTGGTTGGCTGATTCGGGAACCGCTGAGTCGACAGAGGCTCAGCGATTTATCTGAATTTTTGCTTCCCCCTGTACCTGTGGGATGCTCCATTATATAGGGAGTATGAAAAAAATCTCATAGAATCAGCCGATCTTCAATCAATCATCTCATCCGGGACGCTCATGCCCTGAGTGCTGAAACGGTTGAGAGTCTGTCATTTATCGGCATTCTCTAATATACTGCGCGCCTGTTTTCCTGCCTGATCACTCCACAAGTTCCTCATGCCCCATCGTATCAAACAGCTGAAAGCCTGGCTCGCGTCCTTACCCGACATGGATGAGATATCCTTCGAACCGGCATCGGGGGATGCCAGTTTTCGGCGCTATTTTCGCGTGGGCACGCATGGTAAGAGCTATATCGCGATGGACGCGCCGCCGGAGAAGGAGGACACGGCTCCATTTATCAGAATGGCTCAAGCCTTCGAATCGATTGGGCTCAATGTACCGCACATCCATGCCGGGAATCCGGACCAGGGCTATTTGCTGCTGGGTGATCTCGGTTCTACTTTATATCTTGATCGGCTGGATGCGTCGAATGTAGAAAGACTCTACGGCGATGCCCTGGGCGCTTTGGTCACCATACAGGCCTGTGGCCCCCGGGCTGGTCTGCCGAACTACGATCGGGCGCTGTTGATGCAGGAGATGGAGCTGTTTCGTGAATGGCTGCTGGGCCGGCTGTTGGGCCTGGATCTGTCTACATCTGAGCACGCCATGCTGGACCAGACCTTCAGCTTTCTGGCGGATAGTGCTTTACAGCAGCCGCGGGTCTGTGTGCATCGCGACTACCACTCCCGTAACCTGATGTTCACTGAAAGCCACAATCCCGGCATTATTGATTTTCAGGATGCGGTGCTGGGTCCGGTCACCTATGATCTGGTATCCCTGCTACGCGACTGCTATATCAGCTGGCCGAGAGCGCAGGTCGAGGCGTGGGCCATGGGCTATTTCGAACTGGCTGTACAGTCTGGCGTGCTGCAAAAGGAACACGAGGATCAGTTCCTGCGCTGGTTCGACCTCATGGGGGTGCAGCGCCACCTCAAGGCCAGCGGCATCTTCGCCCGTCTCAATCAGCGGGACGGTAAACCCGGTTATCTGTGGGACATCCCCCGCACCCTCCGCTACATCGTGGATATTATGGATTCTTATCCCGAACTGACCGCGTTGGGAGAAATGATACAAAAAGAGATCTTGTCCGCGCTGGATTAACCCCCCGCACTTCCATTGTTATTATTTATGCACCTATTCCAGCTTGTTGGGATGGTTATTTCTATATTATTCTCCATAAATTACCTAACGAATTGATTAATAACATATTATATGGAATGTTGTGTTGCTTGTTGCATCCATTATATGCCTGATCTATTCGAGACAATATTGTCTAAAGTAAAAATTATAGGGCGATAAATAACTAGACTGCTTATAGCTATGCTACATAACTCATTGTATTAAAGGTTAATAAATTATTCTTACAAATAGATTGTTGTAAAAAAGTTACAAGACTTATATCTGTATTATTTTTACAAAAATACTTGCAATCATGAGATTGATTGACTAATATTTCCTCCGTAGACAAATTTTAAACAATATTTCTTTTATTTTTGGAGTCAATGCAATGAAAAAAATTATTTCACTCGCAATCGC
Source organism: Pseudomonadota bacterium (assembly GCA_039714735.1). Classification (GTDB taxonomy): domain Bacteria; phylum Pseudomonadota; class Gammaproteobacteria; order Chromatiales; family Chromatiaceae; genus JASJBU01. The sequence goes on along the minus strand of JBDLIT010000002.1, from coordinate 51,781 downwards.
CGCTGCTCTGGTCGCCCCTGTCGCTGCCATGGCTGATGCCACTGTTTACGGTAAAATCCGTCAGTCTGTCGACCTGGTTGATGACGAAAGAACGGGTGATGACGAGTGGCAGATCAATGACCGCACTTCACGTATCGGTTTCAAGGGTTCTGAAGATCTGGGTAACGGCCTGAAAGCTGTTTACAAACTGGAATATGGCGTGAAAATCTCCACCTCTACCGGCGCAAGCAATGAATTCTCTGGAGACGGAACCCTGGGTGCTCGTAATGCCTTCGTCGGATTGGCCGGTGGTTTCGGTACCTTCCTGGTTGGTCGTCATGACACTCCGCTGAAGATGTCTACCGGTAGCCTGGATTACTTCGCTGATACCGTAGGTGACAACAACTCCTCACTGACTGAGGATCTGCTTGATCTGCGTGCTGATGGCACCGTTGCTTATGTTTCCCCGAGCATGGCAGGACTGACCCTCGCAGTAGCTCTGGTTCCTGGTGAGGATACTGATGGTGTTGTTGGTGAGGATGATGCCTCCAGTCTGGCTGATGCCTACTCCCTGGCTGCCATGTACTCCAATGGCGGTATCTACGCTTCTATCGCTTTTGAAGCTGCAGACGTTGGTACTTCTGTTAATCCTCCGCTGGCTTCTTCTGGCGCTGACGATCACGAGCAGGTACGTCTTGGTCTTGGCTATGATGGTGGCGCTTGGAAGATCGGTGGTGTTTACGCTACCGTTGAAAACGCCGTTGATGATGCTACCAGCTATAACATCAATGCTGGTTTCAAGGTTGGTTCTGGTATGATCAAGGCCAAGTACTTCGACGTTGAGCAGGATGGTACTGGCAACCTGTTCGGTGGTTACACTCACAATGGTTTCGTTGTTGGTTACGACCACAATCTCAGCAAGCGTACCCAGGTATCTGCGAACCTCCTGACCAGTGAGCGCGATTCTGACGGTGCTGAGACCAACATCCTCAGCTTCCAGATGAACCACAACTTCTAATCGTTTTTAGTTAGACAGTTGAGAAGCTAAGAACGGGGCCTTCGGGCCCCGTTTTTTATGCGTTACTGGTTCCCACGGTCCTCCGTGGTAACCCATACCTCCATCCTTAGGTCCGTTACCGCTACATTCCTGTAGCACTTCTCCCACGGGGGATCGTGGGAACGAGAATGCAGGATGATGACCTACTTTGGCAATACTGTTTTAGCGCCGTCTTCTGTACCCAGGATCAATACATCCGCTCCCCTCAAAGCAAATATCCCGGTAGTCACCACGCCGGCGATGTTGTTGATCTGCTGCTCCATCTCCATGGGCTTCATGATCTCCAGATTGTGTACATCGAGGATTACGTTGCCGTTGTCGGTGATGAAGTTTTCCCGCCACACCGGGGTGCCCCCCAATTTTACAAGCTGACGCGCCACATGGCTGCGGGCCATGGGGACGACCTCCACCGGCAGGGGAAACTTGCCGAGCACATCCACCAGTTTGCTGCCATCTGCGATGCAGACAAACTTTCTGCTGGCGCCGGCCACGATCTTTTCCCGGGTCAGGGCGCCGCCACCGCCCTTGATCAGAGAGAGGTTGTGATCTGACTCGTCCGCTCCATCGATATAGATGTCGAGTTCGCCGGCGGCATTGAGATCCATCACGGTTATCCCATGGCTTTTCATGCGTTCGGATGAGACTTCAGAACTCGATACGGCGCCTTCGATTTTATTTTTGATGGTTGCCAGGTAATCGATGAAGTGATTGACGGTTGAGCCGGTGCCGACACCTACGATCCCACCATCGACATATTCGAGAGCAGCCTTTGCGGCCATTTTTTTCATTTCGTCTGCATTCATTCGCATGCTCCTGTTGAGATTGCGGCAATTTAAGGTGTTGAGTTTGTTGATGCTTCAAACAAATCACCCTGAAAGATATGCCACAAGTGATTTTTCTGGTTGAATTGCTTAGATTGGGCGTAATGATACCCATGCCCCTGGTTGATGTCAGGTTTAATATGCTTTCCGGAGCCGAACAATGCCACAGACTTATATAGAAAGAATCCTTCGTGCTCGTGTCTATGATGTGGCCCGGGAAACACCACTGGACCCTGCGGGAATACTTTCCGCGCGTTTGGGGAATAATGTCTTTCTGAAACGCGAAGACCTGCAACCGGTTTTTTCGTTCAAGTTGAGAGGCGCCTATAACAAGATTATCAACCTGCCCCCTTCAATAAGGGAGAAAGGCGTTATTGCCGCATCTGCCGGAAATCACGCCCAGGGTGTAGCGTTGGCTGCGCGTGAGTTGAAGATTCAGGCATTGATTGTGATGCCGCAAACCACGCCTCCGATCAAAGTACAGGCGGTAAAAGATCTTGGGGCCAGGATAGTTTTGAGTGGGGATTCCTATGATGATGCCTATGCGCACTCCCAGAAATTGGCGGAAGAGAATGGAATGAGTTATATCCATCCGTTTGATGATCCTGATGTCATCGCGGGCCAGGGCACCATCGGGATGGAGATAATCCGCCAGCATCCTGAACCGCCAGATGCTGTTTTCGTTCCTGTCGGTGGTGGTGGTTTGATTGCGGGTATTGGAGCCTATATCAAGTATGTCTATCCGCAAGTGAAGGTCATTGGCGTTGAACCGGATGATGCGCCGACTCTTTACCGTGCCTTGGAAGCCAATCGCCGCGTTAAGCTTAAGCAGGTTGGTATCTTTGCTGACGGGGTGGCCGTCAGACAGATAGGCAAGGAGACCTTCAGGGTGGCCAAAAAGGTTGTGGATGAAGTTGTGCTGGTGAGTGCGGATGAGATATGTGCGGCCATCAAGGATATCTTCGATGATACACGAACCATAGCTGAACCGGCCGGCGCATTGTCTGTTGCCGGCTTGAAAAAGTATGTCGCAAGAGAGGGTGTAAAGGGAGCGGAGCTGATAGCCATTGAGAGTGGTGCGAATATCAATTTCGACAGACTGCGTCATGTCGCTGAACGCGCCGAATTTGGTGAGAGGCGAGAGGCGCTTTTTGCTGTACAGATACCAGAGCGGCCGGGTAGTTTTTTGCAGTTTTGTAAATTGATCGGCAAACGCAGTATCACTGAATTTAACTATAGATATTCCGATGCCAGTACCGCACAGATTTTCGTGGGTGTTGAATTGCGTCAGGGTGACAAGGAGCGTGAGGAGTTACTGGATCGTTTTAAAGAGCAGGATTATTCCATTGTCGATATGACCGATAATGAAACAGCCAAGCTACACATCCGTTATATGGTAGGAGGTCACGCCAAGGGGCTAGGGAATGAACGCCTGGTTCGTTTTGAGTTTCCTGAGAGACCAGGGGCATTGATGTTTTTTTTAAGCAGTCTGGGTAACCGATGGAATATCAGTCTCTTCCATTATCGGAATCATGGGGCTGCCTATGGGCGTGTATTGATGGGGATACAGGTGCCTGCCAATGAGAAGAGCAACTTTGTTAAGCTCTTGAAGGGGCTGGATTATCCATTCTGGGATGAGAGTGACAACCCGGCATACCAACTCTTTGCTGGAGTGGAGAAAATTTGAATTAATGTATGATAACGAAACAACCCCGCAATGCGGGGTTGTTTCGTTGTTGAAGGTGGTTGTTACCTGGCTACTGGCTTTTTGCGTGGGGTAACCTTTCTGGGTCTGAGTGGCCGTTTTTTTGTAACTGCCTTTTTCTTCGTGGTAGCTTTCTTTTTAACGGCGGCCTTTTTCTTTGTGGCCACTTTCTTCTTTGCAGTGGCCTTTTTCTTTGTGGCTACTCTCTTCTTGGTGGTAGCCTTCTTCTTGGCAACTGCCTTCTTTTTGCTAGCGACCTTTTTCTTTGTAGCCGCCTTCTTTTTACTGGCTATCTTTTTCTTTGCGACTTTTCTCTTAGTGGCGGTTTTCTTTTTTGCTACTTTTTTCTTTACGGCTACTTTCTTTTTAGTTGCTGCTTTTTTCTTTGCCACTTTTTTCTTCGCTGCAACCTTTTTCTTGCTAGTAACTTTTTTTGTTATGGATGCTTTACGCTTAACTGCAGCCTTCTTTTTTGTGGCTTTCTTCTTCACCATTTTGTTGATCCTCCCAGCAGATCTGTTCAATAGATGTCAAGAGTATAATTCAGCTTTTATAAAAATCCAGAGATATAATTGATTTTTTCTTATTTAATTCAATTTGTTGGTCAATTTTTAGATAAGCTGGCGCTGAATAATTTTAAAACTCGTAGAATGATTCATTAACACATGCCGTTACTTATTTTGTTCGATAGTTCGAGATATGGATATGCAAGTTGTTTTAATTAACGAACTCTATTCTTAAATAATACTTTCGAAAGAAGTTCCGCAGAGTACATAGACAAAACGATGTTAAGAAGTTATGAAGTGGCAGTTCGAAGGCTATTCTGTTCTATCCGTGTGCGCTGTGTTTTTAAATCTGTTGCAGTGTACTTTGTTATCTTAAACAAGCGTTGGGTATCGAGAGTAATCAAGTCATGTGATGCGTTACAAGGTTTAGCTGCTCACCCTGAACGACCTGACTATTGTGTATTGGAGAATTGATAGAGTTTCTTTTCTGTGATGACTGCGTCGAGAGGGATATCCCAGTCATTCACCGGAAGCGAATCAACACACTGTATGTCATGTGCAATGCCGATCAGCTTCGGACCCTTCCAGTGACTACGTTTATTTTTAAAGGACAGCGTGCGGTCATAATAGCCTCCCCCCATCCCCAACCGGTTGCCGGATAGATCAAACGCAACCAGCGGCAGGATAATCAGGTCGAGCCCCCATGGCGTAGTGATTTGTCTGTGAGATGTTGCAGGTTCGGGAATACCAAACCGGTTGGGTATTAGTTGTTGGTGCTTTTTGTGTGCTGCAAACCAGAGAGACTTTGCTGGCCGACAGCGCAATACAGGGAAATAGCAACGTTTCCCAGCGAGCAATGCGCGTTCGACCAATGGAGCAGGGTCCATCTCGCCGTCATTGGCAAAGTAAAAGGCGATTCGCCGGCTATTTTGTAATGGGTAGCAGGCGTTTGCCTGTCTCACCATGAGGTTACTGTGGATTTTGAGTGTCTGGCGGCTGAGTTGACGACGGCGATTGCGGATCGTTTTTCTCAGCTGTTGAGTATTCATGGTAGGTATGCCGGGTGAAAAAGACATCCCCCGCCTGTGCCGTTGTAAGCCGTTGTTCCTGAACCAGAAGGTTCAAGTGGGAACAACAGGGATGCTTCAGGCTTCCCGCTTGAATGCGGACATGCACACCGGCATCGACATTATGTTCCCAGGGCAGTAATTAGGCTCAAGAAAATACCCGGGCCACTCACGAACACTGCAGGAGATGTCTATGTATAAGGCTAAACCTAAATGGCTTAAAGTTCCAGTTGATTACTTGTGTTCAGCGCCAATTCAATTTTTTCCTGGAGACTCTGGATGCGGCGGGTGATAGCCTGCGCATCGTGACTCTTGTTCTGTGTCAGGTCCAGCATTTCATGCGCGATGTTCAGCGCCACCATGACCGCAATGCGCTCTGTACCTATTACGCGCCCTGCGTTACGTACCTCACGCATTTTTTCATCAACAAAGTGTGCGGAGTCAAGTAAAGATTCACGTTCGTCCGGGCCGCAGGCGATCCGGTACTCCTTGTCGAGAATCGTGACTGTGATGGGTAGTTGTGTGTCGTTCACTGGATGGATTCCATGCCCTTTAATCGCGATATCATTGCTTCGACACGGGTTCGCGCGAGTTCTGTCTTTTCTATAAGGGCTGCACGCTCCGCTACCAGGTTGTCCTGTCGCAACCGCAGTGATTTGTTCTCTTCCTTAAGATAAGAACAGGCGCTTATCAGTTCCTCAACCCGTACTTCGAGTTTACGCAGGTCGAGATCAGCATTGTTTGATGACTCTGTCTTGCTCATGGCAATCAATATAGAGGGCACGCTTCTATGGGTCAATCCTTATCACTGCATGATATGATTTAGTCCCAACCCTTGGGGCGATATTAAAAAGCTGATGACTCTAACTCCCAAAACGCCGCCTTACGAGCGCTTTAGTCAGTTAATTGAATCCGTTGAACTGGATGTCGGGGCGAGTGAGGTGCACGGTGTGTTGTGTGGCCTGCTCTGCGCCGGCCATTCAGATGCCCATGTGGCATGGTTTGAAGAGTTGTTTGCAAACCGCTCATCAGATGATCTGCTGGTGCGTGAGGTACGTCAATCACTCGGGCAACTCTATCAGGTGACTCAGAGTCAGATGAATGGCGATGACCATGGATTTACTCCCTATCTTCCGAACGATAAGTCTCCGCTGACTGAAAGAGCAAGCCGCCTGACTGAGTGGTGCCAGGGGTATCTCTACGGCCTTGGGCTGGCAGGCCTCTCCGAGAAACAGTTTGTGGGTAATGCTAAAGAGGCGATAGGGGACATTGCAGAGATCAGCAGATTGGATCATGAACATATCGAGGCTGAGGAGGAGGCTGAGGCGGCATTTGTAGAGTTGGAGGAATTCCTCCGGGTGGCTGCCTTACTGGTTTGGGAAGAGTTGGCTTCGTATCGGGGTGCGGCTGATGATTAAAAGTGAATTCAAGCGCCGTCGACGTGAGCTGATGCGGATGATGGGGCCTGGGAGTATTGCTATCCTGCCCACCGCGCCACTGCTGATCAGGAATCGTGATGTGCATTACCCCTACAGACCGGACAGCGATTTCTTTTATCTGACGGGTTATCCTGAACCCGAGGCCATACTTGTTCTCATACCAGGCCGAAAACAGGCGGAATACATCCTGTTCAACCGTGAACGGGACCCCAAGATGGAACAGTGGGATGGTGCTCGTGCAGGTCAGGAGGGCGCCGTTGAAGACTACGATGCAGATGATGCCTTCCCCATCGGCGATTTGGATGACATCCTGCCACGCATGATCGAACAGTGTGAGCGGGTTTTCTATGCCATGGGCTGCAATCCTGATCTGGACAAGCGGCTATCGGAGTGGATCAATCACATTCGTTGTGAGTCGAGCTCAGGCGCACAGGGGCCGGCTGAGATCATTGCCCTGGACCATTACGTGCATGAGATGCGTCTCTTCAAGAGCCGTTCCGAATTGAAGGTCATGCGCCAGGCAGCGCGTATTTCAGCGCTGGCGCATAAGAGAGTCATGCAGGCTTGCGCAGCTGATGTCTGGGAGTATCAACTGGAAGGAGAGTTCATCAATAGCTGCGCTCATCAGGGAGCCCGATATCAGGCCTATCCGCCGATTGTCGGTGGAGGCGGCAATGCCTGCGTGCTGCACTACATCGATAACCGGGACAAATTGCAGGATGGAGACATGCTGTTGATCGATGCAGGGTGTGAAATGGAGTGTTACGCTTCTGACATCACTCGCACCTATCCGGTCAATGGTGTTTTTACCGAGCCGCAAAGGCAACTCTACGAACTGGTGCTGGCGGCGCAGGAGGCTGCGATCAGTAAGGTAAGGCCAGGCAATCACTGGAACGACCCGCATGATGCTGCGGTCAGAACCATGACCCGTGGTCTGGTGAAGCTGGGCATTCTGAAGGGCTCAGCGCCAAAGCTGGTGCGTGATGAAAAGTATAAAAAATTCTTTCCTCACCGTACCGGGCATTGGATCGGTATGGATGTGCATGACGTGGGAGATTACAAAGTAGATGGCGCCTGGCGTCTGCTGGAACCGGGTATGGCATTGACCGTGGAGCCGGGGCTGTATATTCAGGCAGGCACCAGGGGTGTGGCAAAGAAGTGGTGGAATATTGGTATTCGCATCGAAGACGATATTCTCGTAACCAAAGACGGCTGTGAGGTCCTGAGCAAAAACATTGCGAAATCGGTCGGTGAGATCGAAGCGATAATGGCAAGTTGATATGACATTGGATTACGACGTTCTGATTGTGGGTGGTGGCATGGTGGGCGCAAGCCTCGCCAGGGCAATTAGTGGTCAGGGGCTGAATATTGGTGTGCTGGAAGCCTTTGAATATCATTCGGATGATCAGCCCAGCTACGATGACCGGGTGCTGGCCCTGTCCTGGGGGAGTCATCTTATCCTGCAGACCATGGGGTTATGGAGCAGCTTGAATTCAGAAGCTGAGCCGATTCTCGATGTGCATATCTCCGATCGCGGGCATTTTGGATTTACCAGACTCAACCACAAGGAAGAGGGTGTCGGCGCTCTGGGCTATGTGATTACGGCGCGTGCCCTGGGTGAAGTCTTACTCAAAGGGTTGGGTGATGCACCCGATATTGACCTGATCTGCCCCGCCGCTTTGCAAAGCCTCAAAATGAACGAGTCTGGTGTCGAGGTAAATCTGCTTGCGGAGGGTCAGCAGCGAACCGTCTCCACTAAATTGCTGGTGGCCGCCGATGGTGGTGATTCACAGGTCAGGACGCTCTTGTCGATGCCGGTAAAGGAAACGACCTACGGCCAGACAGCCATCATCGCGAATGTCACGCCTGAGCAAGCGCATCGTGGTGTGGCCTATGAGCGCTTTACCGATTCCGGTCCATTGGCCTTGTTGCCGATGACGCAGGAGCGCTGTTCCCTGGTGTGGACAGCAAAGGATGAGCAGGCGCCTGAGCTGATGGCGCTGGATGATGAAAATTTCCTCGCTCGTCTGCAGGACCGGTTTGGCTATCGGATGGGCAGGCTGCTCAAGGTTGGTAAACGGGTCGCCTATCCACTGCGCATGCGCCAGGCAATGGAGCAGGTGCGTCCGCATGTGGCATTGATCGGCAACGCCTCCCATACCGTACATCCGGTCACCGGCCAAGGCTTAAACCTGGGGATCAGGGATGTTGCGGTGCTGGCGGATGTGCTGGCGGATGTGGCGAGTTCAAATGGCGCAAATGGCGATCCAGGCGACCTAGCCAACCTGCAGCGCTATGCTGATTGGCGACAGCAGGACCAGAATAGAGTGGTAATGATCACCGACACGCTTGCCAGGCTGTTTGCCAACCCGCTGACGCCCCTGCGATTGATGCGCAACCTGGGGTTGCTCGGGGTGGATGTGACCCCTGGATTGAAACACTTGGCGGCTAACCAGTTCATGGGCTTGAATGGGCGGCTGCCGCGCCTGGCGAGAGGAGTTCCAATTGTCTGAATCTGCAAATAAACAGAATTTCGACCTGGTCATCGTCGGTGGCGGCATGGTGGGAAGCGCCTTGGGCTGTGCTGCTGCGCAAGCCGGTTTTGAGGTCTGTGTGGTAGAGGCCCGCGAGCCACAATCAGAATGGCCGGCGGAGGAGGTGGATCTGAGGGTTTCTGCCCTGAGTCGCGCGTCCCAGCGTATCCTGGAGAACCTGGGTGTGTGGGAACGCATGCTTGAATTGCGCGTCAGCCCCTATTCAGACATGCGTGTCTGGGATGCCGGGGGTGACGGTCGCTCTTGGCGGCCTGCCTCCCCCGACACTGGAACGTCCCTGTTCGGCGGCAGTATTCACTTTAGTGCGGCTGATATTGATGAACCGAACCTCGGTCATATCGTTGAGAACAGGGTCACTCAACTTGCCCTTTGGGAGCAGTTGGGGCGGCTCTCCAATGTCACGCGTCTGTGTCCGGCGGAGATCGATAACCTTGAGATAGGCGACAGTCCGGCATTGAGCTTGAAGGATGGCAGCCGTTTACCGGCTCGATTGATCGTGGGTGCGGATGGACGTGAGTCCCTGGTGCGCAGACTGGCATCCATTGGCACCCAGGGCTGGGATTACGATCAGCATGCGATCGTGGCGACAGTCAAACCTGAAAGACATCATCAGTACACAGCCTGGCAGCGCTTCATGCCGACAGGTCCCCTGGCGTTTCTGCCGCTTGACGATGGCCGCTGCTCCATTGTCTGGTCCACCGCCCCCGCATTGGCGGAAGCGTTGATGGCCATGCAAAATGTACCGTTTTGTCAGGCGCTGACTGCCGCCAGTGACGGGGTGCTGGGTGAAATTTTGGATGCGGGGCCGAGAGGCGTGTTTCCGTTGCGTCTGGGACATGCGGAGACCTATATTCGGCAAGGCCTGGCCCTGGTGGGGGATGCGGCGCATGCCATACATCCACTGGCAGGCCAAGGTGTCAATCTGGGTTTTCTGGATGCGGCAACCCTGATTGAGGTGTTGATTGCAGCGCGTGATTCGGGACGAAACATCGGCGGTATTCCGACCCTGCGACGTTATGAACGGGCAAGAAAAGGCGCCAATCTGGGCATGTTGGGCGCCATGGATTTTTTCAAACGCTTTTTCAGCAACGATGTGCCGCCATTGAAAGTGGCCAGGAATCTGGGCTTGTCGCTGGCCGATCATGCGGGACCTGTAAAACACTTGATAATCAAGCGGGCAATGGGACTGACCGGAGAGCGCCCTGCGCTGGCGCGCTGATTGAAAATACCCCCCGTCTGAGGGTATAGTCGCCTGCTCAACCAACTCCTGTGGGAGAGATCGGTGAAAATCCGACGCCGAAGGCGCAATCCCGTCCGGAATCGCTCAGGTAAATGGACCGCAGGGACTAGGGTTGACTCTGGAGAGCGGTCGTTCGACCCACCGACGGGGCAGGAACTGGTGATTGATCAGTTGCAAACTCTCAGGTTTTGGACAGAGGGGCGGCGTAAGGTTGAAGTGCCTTGCGCCGCCTTTTTGCATTTTAAATGAGAGAGTTTTTATGGGTAAGCAGACAGTTCTTTTTGAGTCCCACCAGGCGATGGGTGGACGTATCGTCCCCTTTGGCGGTTGGGATATGCCGTTGCATTACGGTTCACAGCTGGATGAGCACCATCAAGTACGCCGCGATGCGGGGATGTTCGACGTTTCCCATATGACGGTTGTTGATCTGCAGGGAGCTGAAGTCCGTGCTTTTCTGCAGAAACTACTCGCAAACGATGTAGCGCGGCTCAAAGCTTCGGGCAAAGCCCTCTACAGCTGCATGCTCAATGAGCAGGGTGGGGTGGTGGATGATCTGATCGTCTATTATCTACGGGATGATTTTTTTCGCATGGTGGTGAATGCCGGGACCACGGAAAAGGACCTTGCCTGGCTGGAGAAGCAAAGCGCTGGCTTTGATCTCGAGATCAAAACCCGGCGGGATCTGGCTATGATTGCAGTGCAGGGCCCGAATGCGCGAAGTAAGGCTCTGCCCCAGCTCTCCTCCGAACTGCAACGGATGGGCGCAGAGTTAAAGCCCTTTAATGCAGTCGCTGACGGCGACTGGTTCCTGGCCCGTACCGGCTATACCGGAGAGGACGGTTTTGAGATCATGTTGCCGGCCGCGGAGGCCGCAATGTTTTGGCAGTCACTGGCTGAAGCAGGTGTCGCGCCCTGTGGTCTGGGGGCCCGAGACACACTGCGCCTCGAGGCAGGTATGAATCTATATGGGTCCGATATGGATGAGGAGACCTCGCCATTGGAGGCCGGTTTGACCTGGACTGTGGCCTGGGAGCCTGATGATCGACAATTTATCGGCCGTGAAGCCTTGGTTAAGCAGAAAAATGATACGGCAAAGCAACGGTTTGTCGGCCTGCTGCTGACCGGTCGTGGCGTGCTGCGCAATCACCTGAAGGTCTTCTCGGACGGCGAGGAGATAGGTGAAATTACTTCAGGTGGCTTCTCTCCTACCCTGGAGCGTTCCATTGCCTTTGCCCGGGTGAATTCGGGTGTCGGTGAAAGCTGTGAGGTGGAGGTGCGAGGTAAAAGGTTAGCGGCGCGAGTGGTCAAGCCACCCTTTGTGCGCAATGGCAAGGCCTGCATCGAGCTATAGAATTTCTGGATTCAGACAGTTACCAATCAAGAAAGGGGAATATAACAATGAGCAATTTACCAACCGATTTACGGTTTGCGAAATCCCATGAATGGGTGAGGGATGAAGGTGATGGAACGGCTACCATCGGTATCTCTGACCATGCTCAAGAGTTACTGGGTGATCTGGTGTTTGTTGATCCACCTGGAGTGGGCGATACGGTAGAGCCGGGAGGTGACTGTGCGGTGGTTGAGTCGGTCAAGGCGGCATCCGATGTCTATAGCCCGGTCTCCGGTGAGGTGCTGGCGGTTAACGAAGCCCTGACTGATGCGCCTGAAACCATCAATGAAGATGCCTTTGGTGAAGGCTGGATCTTCAAGGTGAAGATGTCCGATTCGGCAGAACTGGATGCTCTGCTCGATGCCGCGGGTTATGCCGCGATGCTTGCTGAAGAAGACTAACCTCCGAGTCAGATATGCCATTTATTCCTCATACAGAAGATGACATCCGCGAGATGCTGGCAGTCATCGGGGTTGACAGCATCGAGGACCTGTTCGATGAGATCCCCGCTGAGTTACGTTGCGGCGAGCTGCAAGGGATACCCGAAGGTCTTTCTGAAATAGAGATCAACCGGCTGATGCAGACGCGGGCCAAGGAAGATGGCCAGCCCCTCTGTTTTATCGGTGCCGGCGCCTATGATCACCATATACCGGCGGCGGTCTGGCAACTGGCCTCCCGGGGTGAGTTTTACACCGCCTACACGCCTTATCAGGCAGAGGCCAGCCAGGGCACCCTGCAATTGTTGTATGAGTTCCAGTCGATGATGACGGCCCTCACCGGCATGGATGTATCCAACACCTCGCTGTATGACGGCGCCTCCGCCTTGGCGGAAGCGATTCTCATGGCCGCGCGCGCCAACCGTAAGTCGAAATCGAAACGTATTCTGGTGCCCCGCAGCCTGCACCCCACCTATCGCAAGGTGGTGGATGCCATCGTGCGAAACCAGAAAATAGAGTTGGTTGAGGTTCCATTCGACGCGGTGAGCGGTCAGACAGACCTGTCTGCCTTGGAGGGTCATGCCGGAGAGGATTTTGCCGCCTTGGTCATCCCGCAGCCTAACTTTTTCGGGGTGCTGGAGCCGGTCGATGAAATGACCGACTGGGCACATGCGAATGGCATGCTGGCGATTGCGGTGGTCAATCCTGTGGCATTGGCGGTTTTAAAGCCGCCTGGCGAATGGGGAGGTAAGGGGGTGGTCGCTCCCGATGCCCTGTCTCCCGCGACACCTCCACATCCCTGTGGGGCGGATATCTGCTGCGGTGAAGGCCAGCCATTGGGTGCGCCACTTGCTTCGGGCGGACCTTATTTTGGTTTTCTTTGTTCAACCCAGAAACTGGTTCGGCAGATGCCGGGGCGCATTATCGGCCGTACCCTGGATCTGGATGGCAAGACCGGTTATACCCTGACCCTGCAGGCGCGGGAGCAGCACATCCGTCGTTCCAAGGCGACTTCCAATATCTGCACCAATCAGGGCCTGGTTGTCACCGCCGCCACCATCCACATGGCGCTGTTGGGCGCCGAGGGTCTCGAACGGATAGCCGCCGCCTGCCATGCAAATACCCAAAAACTTTCACAAGCCCTGACTGGACTGCATGGTGTGGAGGCAGTTTTCACGGGAGCAGTGTTCCATGAAAAGGTGTTGCGCTTACCGATCGATGCCAAAGATGCGCTCAAGCTGCTGGCTGCCCACAATGTGCTGGGCGGTTACGATCTGAGTCAGGACTATCCGGAGCTGGGCAATGCGGTGCTGGTCTGCGCCACGGAACTGCGGAATGAGGATGATATCGAAAGCTATCGCAGTAAGCTGGAAAGAGTCATCCAGGCCCAGGTGCAGACCCCCTGTCAGTTGAAACCTGACTGGTGACTGATGTTTCAGAGCGCTGTGCATATTTCTTCTGTCGACAGGTGAATCGCACGGCTCAAGCTGTTATTGCGGAATAGAAAAAATGCTGATCTACGAACAATCACACACAGGCCGTCGTGCAGCGGCCCAGGCGCCGCAGGAAAAAGCCGAGCTCAGCTCGATTCCCGAGTCCTTGCGCCGCCTGCGCCCGGCTGAGCTGCCCGAGGTGTCCGAGATGCAGGCGGTGCGCCACTACACCCGCTTGTCGCAGAAAAACTTTTCAATCGATACCCATTTCTATCCCTTGGGTTCGTGCACCATGAAATACAACCCAAGGGCCGGCAACAGTCTGGCCTCGCTGCCTGGTGTTCTGGCGCGTCATCCGCATGCTCCCGAGACCCATAGCCAGGGCTTTCTGGCCTGTCTGTTCGATCTGCAGGAGATCCTCAAGGAGGTGACCGGCATGCATGCGGTGTCGCTGACTCCCGCGGCCGGCGCCCAGGGTGAATTTGCCGGGGTGGCCATGATACGCGCCTATCACGATGCCCGTGGAGATGAGCAGAGAACTGAGATTCTGGTGCCGGATGCGGCGCACGGCACGAATCCCGCCTCCGCAGTGATGTGTGGCTACAGCGTACGTGAAATTCCCACAGGCAGTGATGGCGATATCGATGTCGAGGCGCTGAAAAAGGTTCTGGGCCCCCAGACGGCGGGCATCATGTTGACCAATCCATCCACGGTAGGCGTGTTTGAAAGGCGCATCAAGGAGATTGCCCGTCTGGTGCATGAAGCGGGCGGGCTGCTCTATTACGACGGCGCCAACCTGAATGCCATCCTGGGCAAGGTCAGGCCGGGCGATATGGGATTCGATGTCATCCATATGAATCTGCATAAGACCTTTTCCACGCCACACGGCGGTGGTGGGCCAGGCGCCGGGCCGGTGGGTGTCAGCCAAAGGCTTGAACCCTATCTGCCTATTCCGATGGTGGACTTCGATGGCCACGATTATCGCTGGCTGACTGAGGCGGACCGGCCGCACAGCATTGGTCGACTCTCCGCCTTTGCGGGTAATGCCGGAGTATTGCTGAGGGCCTATGTCTACGCGCGCATGCTGGGCCGGGATGGCATGCATCGGGTCTCGGAGTTTTCCACCCTGAACGCCAACTATCTACTGAAGCGTCTGATGGAGGCGGGATTCGACGCAGCATATCCTGAACGCCGCGCCAGCCATGAATTTATCCTGACCCTGAAGCGTCAGGCTAAGGAGCTGGGCGTGAATACCATGGATTTCGCCAAGCGTCTGCTTGATTTCGGGGTGCATGCTCCCACCACCTATTTCCCGCTGTTGGTGCCCGAGTGCCTGCTTATCGAGCCCACTGAAACAGAGGCGAAAGAGGAACTGGATGGATTTATTGAGATTATGCAGACCATTCAGAAGGAGGCGGAGAGTGAGCCGGAACAGGTCAAACAGGCGCCCCATTCCCTGCCGGTCAAGCGCCTGGATGACGTGCGTGCGGCGCGCGAGCTGGACCTGACTTGCGTGAAGTGATGCATGCGATGAAGTCTGCCTGGTTCAGACAGGCTTGAGTGTTGCAGTAAGTCGTTCTGATCATCTTTGATCCCGGTCAAGGTATGCCGGGGTTTGATGGCAGTATTCTGCCTACCCTTGCCAGGCAGGCCCTGCCTCGGCAAATATCGCTGACTGTTTTATGGGTAAATCCACAGAGGTTCGAGAAATAGAGACAAACTTATGACTGGACACTTCGAGGATAGCGGCTTTGTACCGCTGAATGTAGCCATCCTGACTGTCTCGGATAGCCGCACGGAAGAGGATGACAAATCCGGTAATACCCTCAAAGAAAGGGTGTTGGAAGCGGATCACAAGGTCATTGATAAAACCATCGTACGAGATGATATCTATGCGATGAGGGCGGTTTTCTCCCGCTGGATCGCTGACGAGGATATCCATGTGGTCGTAAGTACTGGGGGTACCGGGATCACCGGTCGCGACAGTACTCCGGAAGCGGTCATGCCCTTGTTCGATAAGTCTATCGAGGGTTTTGGCGAGCTCTTTCGTGCTATCTCACTGCAAGAGATCGGCGCCTCATCCATACAGTCCAGAGCGGTCGCCGGGCTTGCGAATGGGACGCTGATCTTCTGCTTACCCGGTTCAACAGGCGCCTGTCGAACCGGCTGGGATAAAATCCTCAAAGATCAGCTGGATCACCGTACGCGTCCCTGTAATTTTGCTCAGATGTTTCCCCGGCTGCTGGAATTCTGACTCGATGGATCCATCCTGGTTACTGGAGAAAAATTTAGATGAGTGATTGTGGTTGCGATTCACGTCAAGCGGGTCCGAGCCTCAAGCCGATTGAGGAGGCGCTGGATTTTCTGCTGGAGCGGGCAGCGCCCGTTGCGGAGATAGAGCAGGCGCCCATAGCGACTGCACTGGGCCGTGTTTTGGCAAAACCTGTTAACAGTCTGATCAATGTGCCGTCATGGAACAACAGTGCGATGGATGGCTATGCGGTCAATAGTGCTGACCTGCGAGAGGACTCCCCCCGCTTGGCCATCTCACAACGGATAGCGGCCGGATCAGTCGGCACGCAGCTTGAATCGTGCGCCGCTGCAAGGATATTCACCGGGGCGCCTGTTCCACCCGGGGCCGATACTGTGGTTATACAGGAGGCCTGCCGGCAGGAGGATAATTTTGTCATCATCGAGAAGATCCCGGCAGCGGGCGCCAATATCCGGGAGGCCGGTGAAGATATCAAGGCGGGTGATGAAATTCTTGCTCCGGGTCTGCGGCTCATGCCTCAACACCTGGGATTGGCGGCGTCAGTGGGTGTCTCGGAGCTACCCGTATTTCGCCGCCTGAAAGTGGCGGTTTTCTCGAGCGGCGATGAATTGGTAATGCCTGGGAATCCCTTGGGCCCGGGGCAGATTTACAATTCCAATCAATATACCTTGAGCGGCATGCTGGAGGCGCTGGGTTGTGAAGTGATCCAGCTTGGGATCGTGGAAGATACCTTTGATGCGACTTGTGATGTGCTGGCCCGAGGGGCCGAGCAGGCTGATTTGGTGGTGGCGTCCGGAGGGGTATCTGTCGGTGAAGAGGACCATGTCAAACCGGCGGTGGAGAAATTGGGTTCCCTGGATCTATGGAAGATCGCCATTCGACCGGGTAAACCCCTCGCCTTTGGCCATATCGGAAATACCCCTTTCATTGGAACCCCAGGTAATCCAGTCTCTCTGTTCGTTACATTTTGTGTCTTTGCGAGACCCTTCATCTTGAAAATACAGGGCGTCAGCAAGCATCTCACTCCCCTTCCGCTAAACGTCAAGGCCGATTTTGAGTGGAACAGACCCGACAAGCGTCGTGAGTATGCCCGTGCAAGGATGAGGGTCAACGACCAGGGTGAGGCTTTTGTGACGCTTTTTCCAAGCCGGTCCTCCGGTGTGTTGAGCTCCGTTGCATGGGCCAACGGCTTGGCTGTCATTCCGGAGCAACAGACTTTGAGCAGGGGGGATTCTGTGCAATTCATCCCGTACAGCGAGCTGATTTCATGATCACAATCCTCTTCTTTGCTAGTTTCCGTGAGCAGTTGGATACAGAATCAGAGCAGATGGAGATGCAAGGCCTGACTGACGTTGGAAGTGTAATAAGCATGCTGAGAGGCCGCGGTGATGTGTGGGGCCGGGTCTTTGCTGAGGGGCAGACTGTGATGGTGGCAGTCAATCAAGAGATGACTGAAGAGAGCGCCGCAATAAAAGATGGTGATGAAATAGCCTTTTTCCCTCCGGTCACTGGTGGCTGATAAGAGCAGCTGATTTGCTGCGTAAAGGCAGAAGGTTGCCAACTCCTAAATTATGAACGAAATCCGTATTCAGGCTGAACCATTAGATCCAAATCGTGAGCTGGATCTGCTGCGCGCGGATAATCCAGCCATCGGTGGAATCGTCAGCTTCATCGGTTTGATGCGAGATATCAATGATGACAAGCGGATCACTACCCTGAGTCTTGAGCACTATCCGGGTATGACTGAAAAGGCTTTAGAGAGGATCGTGGCCGAGGCTAATCAACGTTGGGAAATCCTCGGGAGTCGGGTTGTTCATCGTGTTGGTGAGATGAAGCCAACAGATGTCATCGTAGTGGTTGCTGTCGCAAGCGCCCATCGAGGCGAGGCTTTTCAGGCCTGCGAGTTCATCATCGATTATCTGAAAACCCGCGCCCCTTTCTGGAAAAAAGAGCAGGCACCTGAAGGTAGGTATTGGGTTGAAGCGCGTTTCTCTGATCAGGAAGCCGAGCAAAAATGGAAATGATCGATGGTTTCTCCCGTGACTTGGGTTGGCACTGCGGGTAGTTTAACCTGGAATCCACCTCGTAGCGTGGTTCACTCAGGGATGAGTTGCTCTATCGAACAAAATACGGGTGAATTCAACTCGTTAAATTCGGAAGGTGGTCTGCCGGGATGAAATGACTTCCCGGCAGTTCCTTGACTATTTCGCCGATTTAATCAGCGCCTGCTCGAATATATTCCGTTTAATCCTGGTGCGGATGGGTTCCGGCAACTGACTCCAGGCCTTGGCGACTTCGATAGATTCTTCATCGAGTACCGTGGCCGACTTTTCGCCAAACATCAGCCATGCAGGATTGACATCGAGGACATTGGCGATTTCGTCAATCTTCCTCGGTCTGAGACTTTTGCCGTTCTCGATTTTCTGTATGACAGCCTGGTTCGTGCCTGCCCGCAGGGCTAATTCTTCCTGTGTCCAGCCGCGTTCACGCCGCTTTCTTCTTAATCGTGAGCCTAACGTATCCATTTCCCGAGGTATGTAGGTTTCGAATTTCTGTGCATGTGCATAAGTCATAGTTCTTCCCGTTGATGCCTGAGGTGTTGTATGCATCGTTGTATCTGCTTAACGGCACGGGAATCAAAAACTTGACACTTTGCAGAAATGTGCCAGCTCGCCTGCGAAATAAATTCCGTTTCAGTTGGAAGGCGTGATTTTCACATTAAGATGCTATCATTTATGACTGTTCTGAAATCTCTGAATAACAAAAATTGACAAGATTGGAGAATCCAATTCCTGTTAGTATTTTCCCTTATGATTACATATCCTGAATTTGACCCAGTGCTGATTTCTTTGGGCCCACTTAAGGTCCACTGGTATGGCGTGATGTACCTGATTGGTTTCCTGGGAGGATGGTGGCTGGGACGCTATCGTGCAGCGAGGCCTGGCTGTATCTGGAGTCTGCAGCAAGTGGACGATATGGTTTTCTATGGCGTACTTGGGGTTGTGGCAGGCGGCAGACTGGGTTATACACTTTTTTATGGTTTTTCGGGTTTTATCGATGATCCGCTTTCCATACTGCGCGTTTGGGAAGGGGGGATGTCATTTCATGGCGGATTGATCGGGGTGCTGGTTGCCATGTGGGTTCTGGCGAGGAAGCAGAAACGAACCTTCTTTGAGGCCACTGACTTTGTTGCGCCTTTGGTGACCATTGGGTTGGGAGCTGGTCGTCTAGGCAATTTCATCAACGGTGAACTCTGGGGTGGTCCTACGAGCCTGCCTTGGGGGATGAGGGTGCCCTGTGTCGATGTGCCGGCTTTGTGCCAGCGTTTGGGAGTGGCTCAAGGTTCAGAATACTCTCCGGCGGTGCATCCCAATCAGCTGTATGAGTTATTCTTGGAAGGCCTGATGCTGTTTCTCATCCTCTGGTTCTTCTCAGCCCGGCCTCGTCCCCGAATGGCGGTTTCAGGCTTATTTCTGCTCTGTTATGGTCTTTTTCGTTTTGGGGTGGAATTCGTGCGAATGCCGGATGCCCATCTCGGCTATCTGGCTTATGGGTGGATCACAATGGGCCAAGCGTTGACGTTCCCGATGATCCTGTTGGGCGCTCTGTTACTGGTGCTTGCTTATCGAAATAGTAACAAGATGAAAGAGGCGGTATGAAACAGTATCTTGAGCTGATGCGATATGTTCAGGAGAACGGCGTCGAAAAAGAAGACCGGACCGGCACTGGAACCCGAAGCGTATTCGGGTATCAGATGCGTTTCGATCTCGCAGCAGGTTTTCCTGCGCTAACCACGAAAAAGCTGCACCTTCGCTCAATCATTCATGAGCTGCTCTGGTTTCTCATGGGTGAAACGAATGTCCGTTATTTGAAGGAAAACGGGGTCAGTATCTGGGATGATTGGGCTGATGAGAATGGAGACCTGGGGCCGGTTTATGGCAAACAGTGGCGGTCCTGGCCGGCTGCAGATGGTAAAGGCATTGATCAGATCAGACAGGTTGTGGAGCAGATCCGTGTGAATCCGGATTCACGCCGGTTGATTGTATCCGCCTGGAATCCGGCTGAAGTGGATAGCATGGCGTTACCCCCCTGCCACTGCCTCTTCCAGTTCTATGTGGCTGACGGACGGCTTTCCTGTCAGCTTTACCAGCGTAGTGCGGATATCTTCCTGGGGGTGCCGTTTAATATCGCCTCGTATTCTCTATTGACGATGATGCTGGCGCAGGTCACGGGCTTACAGCCGGGTGATTTTGTGCATACATTTGGGGATGCGCATCTCTATACCAACCATCTGCAGCAGACCGGGGTCCAATTGAGCAGACAGCCCAGGACGCTACCGACGATGCGTATCAATCCGGACGTAAAAGATATATTCAGTTTTCGTTTCGAGGATTTTGAACTGATTGATTACGATCCACACCCGCATATCAAAGCGCCAGTCGCAGTATGAGTCAGGTAGAGCCGATTATCTCGCTGATTTGGGCGATGGCGGAGAATCGGGTGATTGGCCGGGACAACAAGCTTCCCTGGCGCCTGTCCGCTGATCTCAAGCATTTCAAGGCGCTGACTCAAGGTAAGCCGATCCTTATGGGGCGGAAAACCTGGGAGTCACTACCTGGGTTGTTGCCCAACAGGCCGCATTTCGTGGTGACCCGAGACATGTCTTATCAGGCGTCAGGTTGCACGGTCGTGCACTCGATTGAAGAGGCGCTTGTGGCGGTAATGGACGCCCGAGAGGTGATGGTTGTGGGCGGGGCTCATTTCTATGCGCAGATGCTGCCGCATGCGCATCGGCTGTATATGACATTGGTGCATGCCGAAGTTGAGGGAGATGCCTGTTTTCCTGAGTTCGAACTCTCGAAGTGGCGGGAGGTCGAGAGGGAGGACTATCCTGCGGATGAAAAAAATACTTTTCCTTACTCGTTTATCACGCTCTATCGAAAACAGCCCGGTTAGACCGGTATTTGCCCGCCTTGCTTGGCTTCAGGTTGCCGGGGCAGGCTAAATGGATAGGTTTTGGATCCTTCTTTTTCCTTATTTTTAAAGCAGTTAGCTGGCCACCCCACAGGCAGCCAGTGTCAATGGACCAGACATTGTCAGTTTGGTGATATCCCAGGGTAGACCAATGTCCGAAGATGATTCGGGCATTTTGGCTGGCTCGGCCAGGGACCTCGAACCAAGGAATGACTCCAGAGTTCAGGCTTCCGGGAGGGCTCTTCTCCCTCATTGCCAGGCTGCCTTTTGGAGTGCAATAGCGTAAGCGGGTGAAGCAATTGGTGATAAAGCGCAGACGGTCCATACCCCTAAGGTTATCAGACCATCGATCGGGCTCGTTTCCATACATGGATTGGCAAAATTCATGGAATGCGGGCCCCTGCAGCGTAGTTTCAAGTTCGCGGGCATATTGAAGAGCAGAAGGTATGTCCCACTGTGGCGGCAGGCCTGCATGGAGGAGACTGAAACCTGATTCTTTGTGGTGATACATCACTGGTTGGTGGCGTAGCCAGTGAATCAGTTCATCGCGATCCGGCGCGCTGAGAATCTCATCGAGGGTGCCGTGTTTGTAGTGACTGCGGTTTCCCTGGGAGAGTGCGAGAAGATGCAGGTCGTGGTTGCCCAGGACGGTGGTGGCGCGATTTCCCAGGGACTTAATGAAGCGGATCACCTGTAATGATTTCGGGCCGCGGTTCACAATGTCACCGGCAAGCCAAAGCCTGTCGTTAGCCTGATCGAATTTGATCAGATCAAGCAGTTTTTGCAGTTCATCATAGCAACCTTGAATGTCACCAATTGCATAAATAGCCATTCAATTTCCTTGCCTGAAACTTAATAACAGCCGGTCGTGGATGCGACTCAACAACAGGAGAGAGAGGATGGAGCCCAGCAGGGCCAGAAACATGTCTGACTGGGTGTCCCATGGGTCCCCCTGAGTACCGAGAAATGCCTCTGCCGCCTGCTCGTTGACCAGGGCGACCCACCATTCAACGAGTTCATAAAAGGCGCTGAATGCGAGGCAGAAACAAATTGTCAAAAAGAACAACCAGGGCCCGCCGGTGAGTGGTGAACGCCTGATCAATATCTCCCTGGCCAGAATGGCTGGGACAAAACCTTGTACAAAATGCCCGACACGGTCGTAATGGTTGCGGGATAGATCGAAACTGTCCCTCAAGGTATTGAAAAGAGGAACTTCCGCGTAGGTATAGTAGCCGCCAATGATCAGGACCAGTGCATGAAATGCAAGCAATCGGTAGGACAGGATGGTAAGCGGAAAAGTCAATCGGGACACTGCCAGGAGGGTAAGACCAATCATGACTGGCAGGGTTTCCAGCAGCCAGGTTAATCGATCGGCCTCCGGGCGGATTCCACTCAAGAAGAGTATCAGCAGAATAAAACTCCAAAGCCACACTGGCTCGTCTTGCTTGAGCCCATCCATTGGTTGTTGCATATTGAAGTTGTCTTTAACTGGGTGCTGTGTTCAAGCTGTGATTCAATGCAGACTCCCCGGCATAGCCAGGGAGAAGGCCGGTATCAGGGCGTCGAAATGGTTACCCAGATTATCAACCATGTCGTACGTGCCCTGCATGCTGCCTACTGGCGTATCCAGGATAGTGCCGCTGGTGTAACGGAATGATTCTCCTGGTTTGAGATGTGGTTGTTCGCCGACTACCCCCTCACCCTGCACCTCCTGTGCTTTTCCATCTGCATTCGTGATGATCCAGTGCCGATTCATTAGTTTTGCGGTTTCTGAACCGTTGTTTCGGATGGTGATGGTATACGAGAAGACATAGCGATGTTTTTCTGGAACTGATTGCTTCTCAATGTAATCAGTCTCAACCTGTACAGCTATCTGATGTGGTGTCTCTCGGATCATATTACGTCTTGTTCAGGATTTTTCATAGTGAGAAAATGTAATTACAAGGGTACTGAGCGAGTGAGGGAAGCGCAATGGGAAAGTGGATTCAAGAATTAAACGTTTCGGCCGAATAGAGTGATAGTACGATTGGCTGAGGCAGGGTTCAGTGTTAAGAACTATCTTGTTGTTCTGCATGGTTTTAACGGTATTTTCCGCATGGAGTGCAGGTTCGCCTGAACAGGGGCAGGGGCAGGGGCAGGGGCTTGTGGCGGCGGCAATGTCGGGACGTATCGATAAAGTAAGGGATTTATTGGCCCAGGGCGTCGACGCGAACAGCAAGAATCGAGCGGGCCGCAGTGCGCTGCATCTGGCGGCGTTCAACGGAAATCAGTTGACCGTGTATGCGCTTCTGTCTGCCGGTGCGGATGCCAACATGGCTGATGGACGGGGCGCCACTCCCCTGATGGATGCATCCGCATTCGGGCACCTCGAAGTCGTGGAAGTGCTGGTTCAGGCAGGGGTTGATGTGAATATGAAGGATGCGGCGGGTAATACTGCGTTGAGCCTTGCCGGTAAAGGTGGGCATAACAAAATAACTGCAGCTTTAACTGCGGCAGGGGCGGTGGAGCAGGCTGAGCAAGAAGAGGGAGAGGAAGAGAAAAAATAGAGAATGTTAAATAGGGTTTGCTAGGTAAAGCAATTTTTATGCTATAGCGTGATCTTATTCAAAGTTCAAGACGGGAACCACGTGAATAATTTAAGTTAACTAACTGATATATGGTTAATAAAGAAATGAATACTCAGCACTCAAATCATAAGCCGGATTTTTTTGCTGTTCTGGTGCTGTTGGTCATATTGGGTTTTGGCCTGACAATAACGGTTCAGATTGTCTCATCCGATGTGGATCATATGGTGGATAGGCAGTCAGTGAAGACAGAGGTTTCAGGTTAAAGATAGTAAACGGATTTTGTCATGATTTTTGAGCTCAGCTTCATAACCAGCTTGACCGGCGCCGGCAGTTCTGCGCCTCCAGCCTCAAGGGCAACTGTAGCATGGTGTATTTCGTCTTCTTTCATCTGTTCCAGGATGACCCTGCTTTTCTCATCATTTTCCGGTAAACGTTTGAGGTGGTTATTCAAATGAGCTTCCACCTGGTGCTCGGTTTCCGCTACGAAACCGAGGCTCCATCGGTCACCTGCCAGACCTGCGGCAGCCCCGATCGCGAATGATCCGGCGTACCAGAATGGATTGAGCAGGCTTTTTCGGTTATCCAGTTCACGCAGCCTTTTTTCACACCAGTCCAGGTGATCATTCTCCTCCTGGGCTGCTCGTTCCATGTTGGACCTTACCTCCGGCAGTTTTGCCGTCAATGCCTGTCCCTGATAGAGCGCCTGAGCACAGACCTCACCGGTATGATTGATACGCATTAAGCGTGCTGTTTCATCCCGTTCCTGCTCAGTTAATTCCGGTTCGTCGAGAGTTAGGGATGGATTTGGGCGCTCGGTAACCTGGGGGCGGCCGAATAGAGTGCGCAGAGCCTGATCAACCCCGATCATGACTTGGTCTGCAGCGCTGTAGTGTCGATCTTGCATAGGTGGAAAGATAACGCTAGTTATGCCTTGGGTTCAAGTCTGAAAGCCGTAATGAATCAATTGCCTGTTAATCAGTTCAACGGGGTGGAGGACTTCAATATCCAGTTTTGCTTGCTGAATTTGCATCCGGAACTGAATGGCGCAACCGGTATTTGTAGTGACGAGTATATCCGGCATGGTCGACCTCAGGTGAGTAAGCTTATCCTGCCCGAATTCATTCGCAAGATCTGGCTGGGTCAAGAGAAAACTGCCGGCAGCACCGCAACAAAGGTTGTTATCGGGCAGTTCGGAGATCTCCAGTTGGGGGATCACGCTCAGCAGACGAGGTGTCTGCTCCACTGTAGTGCTGCAAGGGGTGTGCACGGCCACTTTGGCAGCAAGCGGTTCAAATTCTGCAGTGGTAGATGCATCCATTAGAAGATTAAACAGAAATTCCGTAATCGTGGCTATGGGTAAACTGCTGACTTTCTGTTCAACCAGTTCGAGGTGACAGGCAGTGGCCAGGGTGATGAGTGCTTCAGCCCGGCTGGTTTTGATCAGCTTGCTGTTTATCTCACACAGCCGGTCTGCTTCAGCGGGGAGACCATTATGGCGGTGCAGCGCGCCACAGCAGGCCTGATTTCTGGGTATTTCAACGGCATACCCGAGTTTCGTCAGCAACTGTATGGCAGCATTGATGGCGGGCTGGTCCGCAATGCTTGAAACACAACCGAGAAAGAGTTGGAGGCTTTTGCCGCTTGGGCGGTTGGCTGGGAACAGTCCGGGTTCCACAAAGTGGTCAGGGAGAACTGCCGCTATTTTTAATGGTTGTTTCTGATTGGCAGGGGCCAATTTTTTTCCAACTGCAAGCAGATGGCTGCGGCGTAAAAGTGGTAGGGCGCGGGTATATTTTTTCAGTTGGTTTCGATCGCTGAGAGCTTTCAACAGCCAGGGTTTGAGGTGTGCAGGGGATTGCTGATCTGTTCTTCGAATCCTGCTGCGGGCTCCGTCAATCAGTTTGCCGAATGAGACACCGGAAGGGCAGGCCTTTTCACAAGCCCGGCAACCGAGACAGCGGTCAAGATGGTGCTGCAAGCTGGAGGTCAGGCTAAGGTCTTCCGTGATGAATGCCTGGATCAGGGAGATGCGCCCCCGGGGGGAGTCTGCCTCATTGGATAATTTCAAGTAAGTCGGGCAGTGAGGCAGGCAAAGACCGCATTTCACGCAACGGTCCGCTTCCCTGAGAAGAGGGTCGGAGATCACGGGTTGTCTGAGTAGATGGAAATTTTCATGCAGGCCCTATAATACCGGGTAATCAAAACTTGATCACTGTGGATGCTGCCCATGTCTTATTATCGTTACCACCTCTTCTTTTGTACCAATCAACGGGATGATGGAAGTTCCTGTTGTGCGCAGCATGGTGCGGTAGAAATGCGCAGTTATCTGAAGGGGCGCATAAAAGAGCTGGAATTGGCTGGCGCTGGTGGGGTCAGGGTCAATACGGCGGGTTGTCTGGACCGGTGTAAAAAAGGCCCTGTGGTTGTGGTCTATCCTGACGCGGTCTGGTACACCTTTGTGGATCGTGAGGATGTTGAAGAGATTCTGCAAAAACACCTGATCAATGGAGAGATTGTGGAGAGGTTGTTACTGAAATAAACATTTTAGTTTTCTACCTTTTGGCCGCTAGACTATGCCATAGTGCTAACCCGGTTGAAGTATTGCCGGGTTATGGGTAAAAGCGTGATCCTCGTCTCCAAACCCATGCGGCGGAAATTACATAGTGGGGCATAGCCACTAGCCAAAGATTTTTTAATGTTTATTATTAAAAAATAGTTATAACTTTATTAGCTCAAGTAAGTATCAATACAGGATTTTGGAGTTTGCCATGTCAGTTTTGACACGATTTGGAATAGTGCTTAGTCTCTTCATGCTGCTTTCTGCCTGCGGTGACGGGGATGCGGAGAAGCCGTGGGATGAAGGAACGACAGATGATGATACAACCATAACTGAGGAAGAAGCAGCTGCCGCAATTTTTCTTGGCAGTGGCTCAGGCACAAGCTTTACGGTTGGTGTGCTGGATGTAGCGCTCTCCACTATTTCAGCGGGTGGCTCTACAGCGATTTCTGCGTCACTGGCTGATGCGGATGGTAACCTCTACCAAGAAACAGCAACCGTGACATTTACCTCCGCCTGTTCTTCTGCGGGGTTGGCAAGCCTCGATTCCCCTGTTGTGGTCTCGGGGGGCATAGCCACTACTACCTATACTGCGAGTGGATGCTCTGGTGATGACACAATAACAGCAACCTCAACGGTCAATGATTCAACACTGACGGCTACGGGTTCTATCACGGTTCAACCTGCCAGCTTGGGTTCGTTGCAGTTTGTTTCAGCTATTCCCAGCGATATTGGAATCAATGGACTTGGCCTTGTTGAAGTATCAAAAGTCACATTTATGATACTTGATACAAATGGGAATCCAGTTGCGAATGAAGAGGTTACCTTCGAGCTCAATACTGATGTGGGTGGTATTACCCTTTCAGATGCTTCCGCTACAAGTGACATCAATGGATTGGTTCAAGTCGATGTGACTTCCGGAACTATCGCTACTACGGTCCGTGTCACGGCGACCCTGGTGTCAAATCCTTTGATCAAGTCTCAATCCGACAGCTTGATTATCTCTACCGGAATCGCCGATCAGAACAGTATGTCAGTCAGTGCCGTCACATTGAACCCAGAGGCATGGAATTTTGATGGGGTAACAGTAGGGATCAATGTTTATGCTGCTGACCATTTCAATAATCCGGTACCTGACGGAACTGCGGTCTCATTCACCACTGAAGGCGGGCAGGTCGGGTCTGGCTGTTTTATTCAGGCTGGTGGATGCAGCGTCACATGGACCAGCAGTAATCCACGGCCTATCGATGGACGGGTAACTATCCTTGCCAGCATGATAGGTGAGGAGAGTTTTCTGGATGCCAATGGTAATGGCGCCTTCGATGCGCCAGATAGTCACTTAACGGATATGCCTGAGGCTTTTTCAGACTACGATGAGGATGACGTGTTTGACGATGGTAGTGAAGAGTTTTTGGATTTCAACGTGAATGCTGCTTACGATGGTTCTGACTCCCAATTTAATGGCGTGCTTTGTTGTGATGCTGCTGCAGTAGCCGATGCGGTTGCTGCGGGTGAAGGGCTGTGCCTAAACGTCACACCAACTTCCATTACTTGCAGTGACGCGAAAACCATTCATGTAAGGGGCGACATTGTTCTAGTTATGTCTGGTTCAGGTGCAATGATCACCTACTCCAATTTCGTAAATAATCCTACGGATCTTGGACTAAATACATTGAATGTGGCTGGGGGCGAGGGTTCAGTTGATGTCTTGATAACTGATGTTAACGGGCAGGTGTTGCCAGAAGGTACCACCATCAATTTTGATTCAACAAATGGCGATATAAAATCCCGTATAGAATTCACTGTGCAAAACACCAATGTTGTACCTGGTGCTATAACAATCAGTGTGGCGCCAACCGACAATACAGACCCTGGTGATGAGAGTGGAAAATTGCAAATAACTGTCAAAACTCCTAAAGGCGTTGAGACATACTCTGATTTGATTACAATTCTGGACTGACATATTTCGTTTTGAAGGGGGGGTGGTATTCCCCCCTTCAATGCAATTAAGAAAATTTTTTCTATTGCATCATAAATATCGCGTTCTTACCTTGCCGCAGCGGCTACAGCAATACTCAGATAGCAATCGGCCTTGTTTCACATCGAAAACACGTTCTTTCACGATCTCCCACTTGTGAAAACCTTCCCGGCAAAGCCCCTTGCCCTTATGTAACGCGCTGAGTTTTTTCTTCTTGAAAGGTAGAATCTCCGCCATTTTCTGTCTTCTCCGCTACTGATGCCCTGATTATGCCTCATTCATTGCCAACCTTTCATATCATGCCTGCTGGGTGGGATTATCCTGCATGGGTGGAGGAGTTTTATCCTGAGGATCTGCCGGAGGACTGGCGGCTGAGTTATTTTGCAAACGAGTTCTCTGAGGTATTGGTCCCTCAGGTTTCCTGGGTCGACGCCG
Source organism: Pseudomonadota bacterium (assembly GCA_039714735.1). Lineage (GTDB taxonomy): Bacteria > Pseudomonadota > Gammaproteobacteria > Chromatiales > Chromatiaceae > JASJBU01. The sequence goes on along the minus strand of JBDLIT010000002.1, from coordinate 23,369 downwards.
GAACGGATCAGCTGCAATCCTGGATTGATGATGTCAGCGAGGATTTCCGTTTTTTTCTGGAGATCTCGGATCCGGTAGAACTATCCATTTGTGACAAGCAAGCAGAAGTTTTGGGTAGTAATCTTGGGGGGTTAGTTCTGGCTCAAAACATTGCGGAGAAAGGTTGGTGTAAGGAGTTTGTGGCTATGGATCAGCAGCATGGGGGAAAGGTTTTTTTGATGACGGAAGCCAGTTTCTATAAACCCATGCCAACGTTTCCGCAAAGTGCGGGAATGGGGGTGGCATTATCATTCACCGGTAAAGATTGTGGAGATCTCGCGGCTCAGCGTGGTTTTTTTCAGCAGTTGCAGGAAAAAGTCCAGCCGGACGCCCAGGTGCTGCTTTGTTTTGCCGGCGCGCCTCCTGCGCTCGAGTCGATAAATAAACTCCGTCTGCTTGCTCGGTTGATGGGTCTTGCTTGACGCCTATACCCTCACTCGACACAATGGCACATTCTTTCCTCGTCTCACCCTTATTAGGTTAATGCCCAGCACTGTAATCGATTCTGGCGAACCCATCGTGAAAATCCGGGACCTCCATTTTTATCATGGAGAGCGTGTGATTTTCGATGGTGTGGATATTGATATCCCGCGAGGTAAGGTTACCGCGGTGATGGGTCCGAGTGGTACGGGCAAGACAACTCTGCTGAAACTGATTGGCGGCCAACTGCATCCTGATTCCGGGACTATTGAAGTGGATGGTCTGGATGTGCATAAACTCTCCAGAAAGGAGCTGTTTAAGTTACGCATGCGCATGGGGATGTTGTTTCAGAGTGGGGCCCTGCTGACCGATCTGACAGTCTTCGACAATGTGGCCTATCCCCTGCGCGAGCATACCAGCCTCCCGGACGTGATGATTCATCGTGTGGTCTTGATGAAGCTGGAGGCGGTGGGCCTGCGGGGGGCAAGGGAGTTGATGCCGGCAGAACTATCCGGTGGTATGGCAAGGCGGGTCGCATTGGCAAGGGCCATCGCCCTGGATCCAATGATGGTCATGTATGACGAGCCGTTTACCGGGCAGGATCCGATCTCCATGGGAGTATTGGCCAAGCTGGTTCGAAGTCTTAATGATGCGGTCAAATTGACAAGTATTCTCGTTTCCCATGATGTGGATGAAACGGCGGGCATCTCGGATCTCATCTACGTTATTTCCAAAGGTAAGGTGCTTGAGTCCGGGACCCCGGAGGCATTGGTCGCCTCCGATTCGGCGTCCGTAAGGCAGTTTATGCAGGGGTTGCCTGATGGCCCAGTCTCATTCCACTATGATGCGCCGCCGTTTTTGGATGACCTGATGGACTCGGGAGAGCGGAAATGAATCTGGATCCACTCGCCAGATTCGGTCGTAAAGGACTGTATGCACTGGAGAGACTCGGGCGGGCTCACCTGCTCTTCATACAGATACTTTCAGGTATTAGCAGTCTGCTTCCACGCTTGGGATTGTTGCTGGGTCAGGCCCATGCTGTGGGTGCGCGAACCTTTATTATTGTTGTGGTTTCCGGTCTGTTTGTCGGAATGGTGCTGGGTCTGCAGGGCTACTACGTTTTGTCTCAGTTTGGCGCGGAAGACAGTTTGGGAGTCATGGTGGCCGCATCTCTGGTTCGGGAACTGGGTCCGGTGGTCACCGCACTGCTGTTCGCCGGTCGTGCCGGCTCCGCATTGACTGCTGAGATCGGCCTGATGAAGGCCACTGAACAACTGTCCGGGCTTGAGATGATGGCGGTTGATCCGGTAAAGCGTGTCTTGACCCCGCGTTTTTATGCAGGAATTATTTCAATGCCGCTACTGGCCGCCATGTTCAGTGCAATCGGCATTATTGGCGGATATTTTGTCAGTGTCGGCCTGTTGGGTGTGGATGAAGGCGCTTTTTGGAGTCAAATGCAGGCAAAGATTGACTGGTCGGAAGATGTGGTCAATGGTGTGATAAAGAGTATTGTATTTGGCGTTGTCTGTTCGTGGATTGCCCTGTTTCAGGGTTATGACGCAGTGCCTACCTCTGCGGGGGTGAGCAGCGCCACGACCCGAACGGTTGTGCATTCAGCGCTGGCAGTTCTGGTATTGGACTTTGTTTTGACCGCCCTGATGTTTGGAGACTGAGAGATGAAATTACGGCAACTCGAGATCACCGTCGGCGCTTTTATGGCAATTGGATTGGTGGCGCTTTTCTTCCTCGCTATGCAGGTCAGCAACCTCAGCGCCATGACCTCAAATGAGGGGTATCTGGTAACCGCAAAATTTGACAATATCGGCGGCCTGAAGGTCCGGTCCGCCGTGTCTATGGCTGGGGTTAGGATCGGACGGGTGATTGATATTCACTATGATCAAACCAATTTTGAAGCAGTAGTTGACATGCGTATCGAGCCCGAATACAACCAGATTCCTGAAGATACGATTGCAAAAATCTATACTTCGGGATTGCTCGGAGAGCAATACATCGGTTTCGATCCAGGCGGTAGTGACGATGTGCTGGAGGAAGGCAGTCAGATCAGCATGACACAGCCGGCACTGGTGCTGGAAGAGATCATTGGTCAGTTCCTCTTCAGCAAGGCGGAAGAGAATGCAGCGGAATAGATGGGTGTAATTTTGACTGAAGCAAAAATAGATAAAGAAGAAGAGTCTCGCTTTCGTGTCAGCGGAGACATGACTTTTGCAACGACCCGCAAACTGTTGGCAGATTCAAGGGCCCTCTTTCAGAAAAACAAAAATCTGAATCTGAATCTGGCGGATGTGAATCATGCAGACAGCGCTGGTCTTGCGCTGGTGCTCGAATGGATCGCTGAAGCAGAACAGATGGGGGGAGAGATATCAATCGAAGGAATGCCTGAGTCGCTGCTAGCCATTGCCAAGTTATGTCAGATGGAAGAAACGCTCAAATCCGTTTCTGATAAGAACCAAGAATAATATTCTGAATTAGACCTTTTTCGGGACGATTAATATCTCAGATCTGGATTCAAGGTGGAGTGGTTGCGAAAAATTGAATTCGATACCGGGATTATCCGGGGCTTGGCCAAAAAAACAGCCCATAAAATCGATTTTATAAGATAATGCTTGAAAAACTGTTCGTTTTTCGATTCAATTGCCAGATGTATTTTGGGGCCGCCTCAATGGTGACTGGTCTTGCGTGATCTGCCCTAGTATCCTGATGACAAAATAAAGCATAGATGCTGCCTGCATCTGCCGCATTAAATCCCACAGTTATGTTGGAGAAACTCAATAGAATGAGTGAGCAGATTATCCATGTTACTGATGACTCGTTTGAGTCTGATGTCCTCAATTCAGACCAGCCGGTATTAATAGACTATTGGGCGGAGTGGTGTGGACCCTGCAAAATGATTGCTCCGGTGCTCGATGAGATTGCAGGCGAATATGTCGGCAGACTCAAGATCGCTAAACTCAATATTGACGATAATCCCAATACACCCCCTCGCTATGGCATTCGTGGCATTCCCACTTTAATGCTGTTTAAAGATGGAGAAGTGGAGGCGACCAAGGTAGGCGCAGTTTCAAAATCACAACTGGTTGCTTTTATCGATAGCAATATGTAACTGATCTGAAGTATGGCTGGACCAATGGATAACGCCTGCTACACTTCCCTCAAAGGCGTTAATAACAACCAACCCTTTCGAACCTGACTCCATTTTATTTTCAACTCCAGTGCGTTTGCACAACGCACCTTTCCTTCCTAATTTAGTTATTCTCAAACACACTCCAAACCATTATGAATCTCACTGAACTCAAGAAAATGCCGGTACCGGCCCTGGTAGAGCTTGCACAGGAAATGAAGATCGAGGGTATGTCGCGTACCCGGAAGCAGGATCTGATTTTCGCAATTCTCAAGGCGCATGCGAAAAAAGGTGAGAGCATCTATGGTGACGGGGTTCTTGAGATTCTACAGGATGGATTCGGATTCTTGCGTTCTGCAGACAGCTCTTATCTGGCTGGACCGGATGACATCTATGTCTCGCCCAGCCAGATTCGCCGTTTCAGTTTGCGAACCGGCGATACCATATCTGGTAAGATCCGGCCGCCGAAGGATGGGGAGCGTTATTTCGCGCTGCTGAAGGTTGCCGAGATCAACTATGACAAGCCGGAAAATGCCAAGAGCAAGATCCTCTTCGAAAATTTCACCCCCCTTTTCGCCAATAAGCGTTTCCATCTGGAGATGGGGAACGGCAGCACGGAAGATATCACGGCGCGAACCATAGAGCTGTGTGCGCCCATCGGTAAGGGGCAGCGCGGATTGATCGTCTCACCGCCCAAGGCGGGCAAGACGATAATGTTGCAGAACATCGCCCAATCCATCGCCCACAACCACCCCGAGTGTTACCTGATGGTGCTGCTGATCGATGAGCGTCCGGAAGAGGTGACCGAGATGGACCGTTCGGTGCGTGGCGAGGTGATCTCCAGTACCTTCGATGAGCCCGCCACCCGTCATGTGCAGGTGGCCGAGATGGTCATCGAAAAGGCCAAGCGACTGGTCGAGCATAAAAAGGACGTGGTCATACTGCTTGATTCCATCACCCGTCTGGCGCGGGCCTATAATACAGTGATCCCCTCCTCCGGCAAGGTGCTGACCGGCGGTGTGGATGCCAATGCCCTGCATCGCCCGAAACGTTTCTTCGGCGCGGCGCGCAACGTGGAGGAGGGAGGCTCCCTGACGATTCTCGCCACCGCACTGGTGGAGACAGGTTCACGCATGGATGATGTGATCTATGAAGAGTTCAAGGGCACCGGCAACATGGAGGTGCACCTGGATCGACGGATTGCCGAAAAGCGCATCTTCCCCGCCATCAATATCAATCGTTCCGGCACCCGTCGTGAAGAGCTACTCATGAAGCCGGATGAACTGCAGAAGATGTGGATTTTGCGTAAGATTCTGCACCCCATGGATGAGCTGGCCGCGATGGAGTTTCTCTACGACAAACTCAAGGTCTCTAAGACTAATGAGGAGTTTTTCGAGTCGATGAGGCGATAGCAGGATGCGCTAAGGTACGAACCACATTTTTCTCGACTGGTCCGGTTCCTGATTCTGCCCCTGCCTTACCACAGCAACCATGTCATTTGGTCCAGCCAATGGCTAAGCTAAGATGAAAGCCATGATCCTTGCTGCAGGTCGTGGTGAACGCATGCGTCCCCTCACCGACCATACGCCCAAACCTCTGGTTCCTGTTGCGGGCAAAACACTGATTGAATATCACATCGAAAGGCTTGTAGCTGCAGGCATCGAGGAGTTGGTAATCAATCATGCTCATCTCGGCGCACTGATTGAAGCCCATCTCCAAGATGGTAGCCGCTGGGGGGTCTCGATTCGCTATTCTCCGGAAAAACAGGCCCTGGAGACCGGTGGAGGCATCCTTAAAGCACTACCCTTATTGGGAGAACAGCCCTTTCTGGTGGTGAATGGGGATATTTGGAGCGATTTCAATTTTACCGGCATGAGTTTGGACGAAGGTTGCCTGGCGCATCTCGTGATGGTGAACAATCCCGTGTATCATCCTCAAGGTGATTTCGTATTGAGTAACGGACGGGTGATGGAAGGTGATGCCGATCGCCTGACCTTCAGTGGTATCGGTGTCTATCATCCAGAGCTTTTTGACGGCTGTCGAGCAGGTGCCTTTCGACTCGCGCCGCTGCTGAGAGACGCCATACGAAAGCAACGGGTGAGTGGCGAGGTCCATCATGGGGTCTGGGTTGATGTCGGTACCCCACAGCGATTGGTGGATCTGGAGAGAAGCTTGACAGGAAGGTAATTGAAATGGGCCAGGAGATCACATCAAGCCGCTTCGGCTTACAGGATTTCGCCGAATTCAAGGCCCGTCTTGAGGCGGAGACCCGTTTACTTGGCCAGTGGTTCAGGGATGGTCTGTTTGCAGATAGTCATAGCGTTGGTGGCTTCGAGCTGGAGTGTTGCCTGCTCGACAAGCAGGGAAGTCCGGCGCCCATCAACCAGCAATTTCTCGATAAATTCGATAACCCGCTGGTGGTTCCCGAGCTGGCCACCTTCAATCTAGAGATCAATAGCACCGCCCGTCCCCTGGAAGGGCAGGTTTTCAGTCGAATGGCGCATGAGCTCGACCGGTTATGGACGCAATGCAATCAGACAGCCGCCGGTCTGGATGCCCAGCTGGGTATGATTGGGATTCTACCCACCCTGGGCCCAGAGCACCTGACCCTGGCCAATATGTCCCCATTGAATCGCTACCGGGCCTTGAATGAGCAGGTCTTCAAACTGCGTCAGGGTAAACCGGTGGAGCTGGATATCGATGGCGAGGCGCCTCTACATCTGCAACATGAGGATGTCATGCTGGAGTCGGCCGCCACCTCATTTCAGATTCATCTGCAGGTCAATGCCGATCAGGCCGCCGGTATCTACAATCTGTCGAAAATGGTTTCCGGCCCCATGGTGGCGATTTCCGCCAATTCACCTTTCCTGTTCGGCCATGAGCTCTGGGAAGAGACCCGCATTCCGCTGTTCGAGCAGGCGATCTCGGTCGGAGCGTCCGATCTGACAAAACGGGTGAGCTTTGGTGTTCGCTATGTGGGCGAATCGATGCTGGAGAATTTCACGGCAAATCTTGAGCGCTACCCGATCCTGTTACCGCGGCTCATGGATGAACCCATTGAAAGCCTGGCGCATCTTCGTCTGCATAATGGAACCATCTGGCGCTGGAATCGGCCCCTGATTGGCTTTGATCAGCAGGGAAAGCCACATCTGCGCATTGAGCACCGGGTTGTGCCTGCCGGGCCCAGTGTGGCGGACAGCATCGCGAATGCCGCGCTGTATTTCGGGCTGGTGAAGGGCCTGGAGCCCGAATATGACGAACTTGAAGGTAGGATTGGCTTTTTGCAGGCGCGCGGCAATTTCTACGCAGCCGCCCGGTTTGGCCTTGATGCGGAACTGCTCTGGATAAACCAGCGTCCGGTCAATGTAGTGAAACTGTTCAACGAAGTCCTCATGCCAAAGGCGAGACTGGGGCTGCAGCGTCTGGGAGTGGATCAGGCAGAGATCACTCAGTGGTTGGATATCATCCAGGGCCGCTTGGATACGAAACGGACGGGGGCTGACTGGCAGCGCGCCTGGGTGCGTCGCTATGGAAATGACAGCCAGGGTCTGATCCAGGCCTATCTGCAACACCAGCAGAGTGGCAACCCGGTGCATGAGTGGAGTGTTTAGCGGCTGTCCAAAAAAAAGTAATCCCCTCCCCCTCGCGGGGGAGAGTTAGGGATTCACTGGATCAGATGATTGAGGTAAAAAATCCCCTCCCCCCTGTGGGGGAGGGTTAGGGTGGGGGACTATCAGGCCAGGCAACAGAGAATCACATCTCATTCAGAGGTAGAATGACGGGATGTGGCAGGAATTAGATTATCTTCCCGATGGTTTGCTAGGTCTAGAGGCCCAGCAACTGGCAGCTCATCTGCGGGGACCAACGCTCATCCACCTATCTGGCAGGCAACCCAACCCGCTGTTTGTCTCCGTGCTGATGCATGGCAACGAGACGGTGGGTTGGGAAGCGCTAAGGCGGCTGTTAGGTCGTTATGCCGGAGGTGGGGATCTGCCCCGGGCCATGAGCCTTTTTATAGGAAATGTAACGGCAGCGGCTCAGGGAATGCGCCGCCTTGCGGGCCAGCCGGACTATAATCGGGTCTGGCCGGGGTGTGATCCTACCGGCTCGACGGAAGAGTTGATGATGCGGCAGGTGGTTGAGAGGCTGCGTCAGCGCCATCTCTTCGCCAGTGTGGACATCCACAACAACACCGGCATCAATCCTCACTATGCCTGCGTCAATCGGCTCGATCCCCGGTATCTTCAGCTCGCCAATCTCTTCGGCAGGACGGTGGTCTATTTTCTGCGCCCCAAAGGTGTGCAGTCGATGGCGCTGGCAGAACTTTGTCCGGCTGTCACCCTGGAGTGTGGCAAGGTGGGGCAGGCCCATGGTATTGAGCATGCGCTGGAGTATCTGGGTGCCTGCCTGCATCTGACTGAACATCCGGTTCATCCGGTATCTGACCAGGATATCGATCTCTTTCACACCGTCGCCCAGGTCAAGGTGCCGGAGACCACCAGTTTCAGTTTTTCGCCGGGAGATTCGGATATCGTTTTCTCGCCGGATCTCGACCATATGAATTTTCAAGAGTTGCCTGGTGGCACGTTGATTGGTGCAGTGAATGGAAGCGCATCGATTGGACTGGATGCCAGAGATGAAGCTGGCGCCGACGTAACAGACCGCTATTTCATGCTCGAGGATGGCCAGCTTTGTCTGCAAAGACCCGTCATGCCGTCCATGCTGACAATCGATGAAGACGTTATCCGACAGGATTGCCTCTGTTACCTCATGGAGCGTTACGACAGCCACCTGCATGATGCGGATTGAGCTGTTAAATATGACCCTGCCAGGCTTTGATTGCATGCCAGATAGGCAGCCGTGGCAAGTAATGGTTATTACTTATGGGCTTACTGGAAATCATCAGGTGGAGGTTCAGGGATAGAGAGCGGCAGATCGAGTGAAGCGGTGATTCTGTCGGAATCATTTACAATAACTATAAATTTTTAATTGCCAATAAAACAATAAGATAGGGTTGGTCTGGGTAACTAGAAAGAATAAACATCCCAATATAAAAACTGAATTCCCATCTGTCTTAACCACTTCAGTGCGACCCTGCCGGGATGAGTTTGATTGTCGGATTTATTTACAATTTCCATGTTTGGAGTATCCGTGCGCCTAAATAGGGAAAATGTTATTTGATGAAATATAAGTACTATCAAAAGGTTATAAGTTGTTATTTCGAGTAATCGTTTTTTTTGGCACTGCTTTTGCAGTCTGTTTGTTAGAGGTTTATGCAAACATGGTGGCATAGCCTAAAGAAAAATTAGATTTTGAAAGGAAGTTTATAATGAAAACAATCGTGAAATACAAAATAGGCATGGCTTTTGCCTTGCTAGGAGTAATAGGCCTATTTACGACAACAGCTGGGGCGGTGCCAATCGTGTTAGATAGCGCGATAAGTTGTAGTACTGGAATCACAATAAATGGAATAGACGTCACTGATGTAAATGGGAACAATGGTGGCGCCACTGATTGCTGGGGGACATACGATGGCAATGACCCTGGTCCCGATGGCGACGGTTTCGATGACGGCGGTACAATTTTTGATTTTGTGGCAAAGCAAGACTTAGAGCTCGGAATTTTAGAAGGGGCGGATATTGGTCTGGTTGTAACGCCAGATATTTCGGATGATGCGATAGGTGCATGGGAATTTGATCCGACAAAATTTGACCCATCAGAGTTTTTGATTGTCCTAAAAGCGGCCAATTCACCGGGATTTGCAGCATGGCTTTTTAGTGGCGCCGATGCGGAATCATTCTCAGGAGATTGGTTAGTAGCTTGGGTTAATGCTAATGGAATTTCTCCGGCGCTATCCCATTTTGCAATCTACGCGACCGGTGGTGTCACAGTACCTGAGCCCTCCGTACTTGCTTTGATGGGTTTGGGTCTGCTGGGGTTTGGTTTTTCCAAGCGTAGGAAACTGCATTCATAATAAATATAAAGCGTTCTAAAAGATTAACCCGGCCTCCGATGCCGGGTTTTTTTATGGCTATTGCAGCCGATACTTTAGCGTTCCCAGGTACTCGTGCAGGGCATAAGCGATATTCGCCATCGCAGCTCCATTTGGCAGGAAATGTGAAAAGGCGAGTTTCTGTTCGGACAGAGAGAGGAACCAGGTCGGAGCAGGTATCGGATCAATGCCGTTGACCTCGAAGGAGTAGATGGCCCTCGGCATATGGGCCGCGTCGGTCACCAGGATGATCTTTTCTAGCCCCAATTTTTTCATCAGCTGTGCGGTATAGCGGGCATTTTCCCAAGTGTTGTGGCTACGGGGTTCGATATGCTCCACCCGGACGCCATATTCATCACGCAGGATCTTGGCGTAGATCTGGGCCTCTGCCTGACCGATATTGCCGGTTATTCCTCCGCTGGGTATGACGGGTAGATCCAGTCTTCTGGCCAGTCTTGCTGCGTAGCGCAGGCGGACCAGCATCGGTGGACCAGCGGTATCTCCGGCATATTCAGGAGCATTCAGGTAGCGCCTGGCCCCCAACAGCACGATGGCGTCAGCCTCGAGGTTGTTGAGCGTCTGTTCATCGAGTGCCGGATAGGTCTCCAGACCTGCAAACAGTAGTTTTTCGGTGGCTGGAAGGCTGGAGATCCAGAGCAGAACAAGAGCGAAGACGAACAGCCGTCGGCCGAGTCCCAGTCTCCAGAAAACCAAGCCGATGAAAGCAAGCAGGATCGGTCCGCCCGGTGGTAACAGCAGGGAATCGATGAGTTGGGTGGTGGAGACTTCCATGGCGATTCCTCCCGGGGGGGCTGTGGTTATTCAATTATCGAGTAGCGGATTGGCTTGCAGGTCGGCGTGGTAGGAGGAGCGCACCATCGGGCCACTTGCCACGTTAGTGAAGCCCATGCTCTCTCCCTGCACACGCAGTTCATCGAATTCTTCGGGTGAGACGTAACGTTCCACCGGCAGATGATCCCGGCTGGGTTGTAGATACTGGCCCAGGGTCAGCATTTCACAGCCATGCTCACGCAGATCCCGCATCACCTGTTCCACCTCTTCCCTTGTCTCACCAAGACCCAACATAAGGCCGGATTTGGTAGGCGCGTCTGCTTGATACTGTCTGAATGCCTGCAATAGATCCAGGGAGCCCTGGTAATCGGCGCCTGGACGGGCCTGCCGGTACAGTCTGGGTACGGTTTCCAGGTTATGGTTGAAAACATCCGGCGGTGTTGCACTGAGTATCTCAAGCGCAGTCTCGACGCGCCCGCGAAAATCGGGCACCAGAATCTCCACCCGGGTTTCCGGCATGCGTTGGCGTATCGCTGAGATGCAGTCTGCAAAATGTCCCGCGCCGCCGTCGCGCAGGTCGTCCCGGTCCACCGAGGTGATGACCACATATTTCAATTGCATCGCCGTGATGGCGTCGGCGAGCTGCTCCGGTTCGGCAGGATCAAGTGGCTGGGGCTTGCCGTGGGCCACGTCGCAGAAGGGGCAGCGGCGGGTGCAGATATCCCCCATGATCATGAAGGTGGCAGTGCCGTGATGAAAACACTCCCCCAGGTTGGGGCAGGCGGCCTCTTCACAGACCGAGTTGAGGCCTTTCTCACGCAGGATGCGGCGAATCCGTGTAACTTCCCGACCCATCGGGGCCTTCGCCCGGATCCACTTGGGCTTGCGCAGCAGCTCCTTGTCCGTTTCCACTTTGACCGGGATGCGGGATAGCTTGGCTTCCCCCCGTTGATGGCTTTCGGGCGTGGTGCGGGAAGGCGGGAGATAGTTTTTAGGTTCGCTCATTGATCAATCATGCATTGGCCGTAGTGTGAAGGTGGGCATCGCCCATCGACTGTCGCCCGATTAAGCCCAATGGCGGACGGTGCCCACCCTACGGGATTGAAAGAGATGATGTAGGGTCGCAAGTGTATCCCAAACCCGAAGCCAGGTGGCGGGATAATTCCTCCCCAATGGTGGGTAAATCCGTGGGATCGATGAAATCGGCCAGCTGGGTAACTGCAAGGCCTGGGTAACCGCAGGGATTGATCCGGCTGAATGGCTCCAGGTCCATATCCACATTCAGGCTCAGGCCATGAAAGCTGCAACCTTTTCTGACCCGCAGGCCGAGGGCGGCGATCTTGCGCCCGTCAACGTAAACCCCTGGAGCATCAGCTCTTGAAACCGCCTGGATGCCGTATGCCGCCATGAGCGAGATTACCGCCTGTTCCAGTTGGGTGACCAATGCCCTGATTCCGAGTTTTGCTCGACGCAGATCCAATAACAGATAGGCAATCAGCTGGCCGGGGCCATGATAGGTGACCTGTCCGCCGCGGTCGGTCTTGATGATCGGTATTTCACCGGGGTTTATCAGATGTTCCGGTTTTCCAGCCTGTCCCAGGGTGAAGACGGGCGGGTGCTGCAACAGCCACAGCTGGTCAGGGCTCGACTTGTCCCGTTGGTCGGTATAGTCGCGCATTGCCCTCCAGATGGCCTCATAGGGCTGCAGTCCAAGCTGTTTGACGACTAAATTTCTGTTACCGATCACTATGCTTCAATTTAGACTGGGTAGGATGCGGTTCGTGCCTCATCATCCTACGAACCTACGCGGCTGATTGTTGAGTCAAAGCGCCATCACAATCTTTTCATGGGCGGTCAGGTCCATGTAGATGGCATCCAGCTGCGCCTTGCTCTCGGCCCGCAGGGTGACAGTGACGGAGACCCATTTACCACCCTTGCTGGGCCGGCTGCGCACTGCGCCCTCATGGATGTCCGGTGCATGCCTGTGTATCAGCTCAAGCACCAGGAGATCGAAACCAGGTTCTGCTTTGCCCATTGCCTTGATGGAAAAGTCACAGGGAAACTCCAGCAGCGTCTCTTCTTCGTTCATTATCCTAAAAACCGTAGCATGACTTACCCACTAAGCAAAAAACAGATCGAAGCGAACTTTCATTTTCTCGATACTTTAATCTCAGAATGGAGCGGTCAACGGCGGTTCTTAGGATCATCTACTCCAGGAGCAGCAGGGCGCTATCCTTGACCAGCTGCCAGATGTTGCCGTCGTTGATCGATTCCAGCGCCACCAGTTCTGCCTGGGTCACTTCTTCTCCGTGCAGGCTGATACGAACCTGGCCGAGAACATCGCCCTGCTTGATCGGCGCCATGATTTTGGGGTCCACTTCCATCCGCGCATCCAGGTTTTTATATTGGCGACGGGGGATCGTGACACTCATGTCACTCAACAGTCCGAGGGCAAGCTGTTCTTTTTCGCCTTTCCAGATCCGCGCCCGGTTGAGTACGTCTCCTGCGCTATACAGGTGGTGAGTCTCGTAGAAACGGAAGCCGTAGTTGAGCAGCGATTGGCTTGCCGAGGCGCGGATCTCTTCGCTTTTGGTGCCCATGACCACGGAAATGAGGCGCATCTCATTGCGTTGAGCAGATGCCACCAGGCAGTAACCGGCGGCCTCGGTGTGACCGGTCTTGATGCCGTCGACGCTCTCATCACGCCATAACAGTTTATTCCGGTTGTGTTGCTTGATCTTGTTGAAGAAAAAGTCCTTCTCTTTGTACCAGGCATAGTATTCAGGGAATTCCCGGATCGTCGCGGCTGCTACTTTAGCGATATCCTGGGGGGTGGTGTAGTGCGCGTCATTCGGCAGGCCGGTACTGTTGACAAAATTCGTGTTCTGCATGCCGAGCCGTTGGGCATGATTGTTCATGACCTCGGCGAACGTTGCTTCACTGCCGGCAATGTGTTCGGCCAGCGCCACACAGGCGTCATTCCCGGACTGAATGACCATGCCTTTGATCAGATCCCCAACGGAAACCTTCTTGCCGACCTCGATAAACATGCGGGAACCCGGAGTGCGCCAGGCCTTTTCGCTGATCAGGACCTCTTCATCGAGTTTGATATTGCCTTCTTTCAGTTCCCTGAACACTGCATACGCGGTCATGATCTTGGTCAGACTGGCGGGTTCCAGGCGTTGCTCGGCATTCTTCTTCGCGAGCACTTGATTGGAGTGAAAATCGAGCAACAAATAACCGGTTGCCTGCAGTGTGGGAGGGGCGGGCATCGGAACCTCCGCCCACAATCGACTGCAGAACAGGGCTGCGATCAGCAGAATAAAGATAGATGAGTATTTTGGGTTCACTGGCATGGGATCACGGGAGTAGTCATTAATTGGCGGGTATTCTAACTGATGCAACAGCCTGAGGGGCAATCGAATCCGTCAGGTCGATGTCTGATGCGGAGCCACGTCGCCCACATTTATCGAATCACGAGTCGTGCTTCAGGAATGCCCAGGCCACTCAATTTGTCTGCCAGATGGTCACAAAGTTCAATGCTGGCAATCGGGCCTACCTGTACCCGAAACAGGGGTGGATCTGATGAGATGGCCTCCTGGATCAGTACATCGGTATTCAATTCGGTTTGCAGCCGGTTTTTCAGGCGATTGGCGTTATGTGCGCTGCCGAAAGCCCCGACCTGGAGGAAAATTTCAGGCAATCCCGTTTCTACCTGGACGGGCATGGGGACGGGTTCGGGTGTGCTGAGATCAATCGCCTCGACCTCCACCAGGCCGGTTCCATTCTGGGCGATGTCGAGTTTCCAGGCGGCCGTATAGGATAGATCAATCAATCGATTGCCATGAAAGGGTCCGCGATCATTGATCTTGACCACTACACTCTGACCATTCTGCAGGTTGGTGACCCGGGCATAGGTGGGCAAGGGCAATGACTTATGGGCGGCCGTCATGTCATACATGTCGTAGGGTTCGCCACTGCTGGTGCGTTTGCCATGAAATTTACTGCCGTACCAGGATGCGATGCCTCTCTCCCGGTAATCCCTGCGGTCAGTCAGTGTCCGGTACTCCCGGCCGAAGACGGTGTAGCTCTCCGGGTTGCCATAGCGGCTTATCGGTTCGACTTTCGGGATGGCGTCGGGAATGCTGTCGATATCAGTGGGGGGTGGGAATGTATGGTCGATTCCATCCCGTTCTACGATAGAAGGCTGTGTGCCGCACCCAACAAGCAGAACTGCGAGGGCCAGAGTGACGACAGGCTTGAAAGTGATCTGTGGTATTAGTGGCAACATCATGTTTATTCTTTCACCCCCATCCTAACCTTCCCCCTCAAAGTGGAAGGAATTTGGCATTGCTGTCTACTGAGCATTCTTGTTCCCACGGTCCTCCGTGGGAATGCAGACCTGAGATATGGGTTACCACGGAGGACCGTGGGAACCAGTGATATCACCATTTCTTATCAGTTAATCTGACAAAAGTTGCGGTCTTTGCCTGGCTGCCAGGATCTCCTGACTCAGCTGATAGGCCGCCATGGCATAGAGATTACTGTGATTGTAACGGGTTATAACATAAAAATTATGCAACCCCAGCCAGTATTCATCCCGTTCATCGGCAGCGAGCTTGATCAGGCTGCTCAGCGCTTCTGGCTCAGGCGGCTTGCCCGAAACAGGCTGTAGACCGCTTGCCAGTAGTTTCGAGACCTTGATGCTCGGTTTCATGCCGGCATCGACATACGGCTGCAGACCGCTGCCACCGGTAACCTGTTGGGTGATCAACTCGCCAGGACGCCAGCCATGACGTTTGAAATAGTTGGCAACGCTGCCGATGATATCTGCGTTGCTGTTCCACAGGTCGCGGCGCCCGTCCCCATCATGGTCCACTGCATAGACCCGGTAACTGCTGGAGATAAACTGGGGTTTGCCCATGGCCCCCGCATACGATCCCTTGGCCTGGGCGGGATTCACCTGCTCTTCCCGGCTCAGGAGGAGAAATTCCTCGAGTTCCTTGCGGAAAAATTTCGCCCGCTTGGGGTAGCCGAAGGCCAGGGTAGTGAGTGAATCGAGCACCCTGTAGCGTCCGGTATGTTTGCCATAGCGTGTCTCTACGCCGATGATGGCCACGATGATTTCGGCCGGCACGCCATACTCCTGCTCCGCCTGCTTCAGCAGCGCCTCATTCTCCTGCCAGAATTCGACGCCACCATCGATCCTGCCCTGCTTGAGGAAGATCGGGCGGTATTCGCGCCAGGGTTTCGATTCGGCGGGACGGGAAATCGCCTTGATGATGTCATCGCGAAACTCGGTGGCCGTCAGCAGGGCCTCCAGTTCGGCTTTGTTGAAGCCGTGCTTGGTTTCCATCTCCGCTGCGAATGCCTGGATGGCTGATTGGGTCTGGGCCGTATGAGCGCAGGCCATAGCGGAAAGCAATAGCAGGGTAGTGAACAGTGCGCGTATGAGAATCTTCATGATGTTATGTGGGTAGCAGTTTTCTGTGGGTGTGGATGGACATGAGGATACCGAACCCGGCGAGAATGGTCACTAGTGATGTACCTCCATAACTGATCAAAGGGAGCGGTACGCCAACCACCGGCAACAGTCCGGTAACCATGCCGGAGTTTACAAACAGATAGACGAAAAACACCAGGGTCAGGCTGCCGGACAGGAGTCGGGAGTAGGTGTCCTGGGCCTGACTGGCGATAAACAAGCCGCGCAGGATGATGAAAAGATAGAGCCCAAGCAGGGCCAGCACACCCACCAGGCCGAACTCCTCGGAGATAACCGCAAAGATAAAGTCAGTATGGCGTTCCGGCAGGAATTCCAGGTGGGACTGGGTGCCATTCAACCAACCTTTACCGTTTATCCCCCCGGAACCTATGGCTATCTTCGACTGGATGATGTGGTATCCAGCGCCCAGTGGATCGGTTTCCGGATTGAGGAAGGTGAGAACCCGTTGGCGCTGGTAGTCCCGCATTAGAAACCAGACCGCTGGACCCAGTGCCGCCATCAACACGCCCAGCAGGGCGATCAGCCGCCAACTGGTGCCCGCCAGAAAGAGTGCGAATACACCAGCGCTGGCCACCAGCAACGCGGTGCCCAGATCAGGTTGCTTGGCAATCAGCAATACCGGCAGCAGGGTGATTGCCCCAGCCACCAACAGGCGGCTGTTTTTGGGGGGGAGGCGCTTTTCCGCCAGATACCAGGCGATCATCATCGGCAGCGCCAGCTTCAACATCTCGGAGGGCTGAAACTGAAAGAAGCCCAGATCCAGCCAGCGCTGGGCGCCTTTGCCGGACTCTCCGAACAGGATCACGGCAATCAGCATGGCGACACCGATCAGAAACAGCCAGGGCGACCAGCGTCGCAGATTGTCCGGGTGGATCTGTGCGAGCAACGCCATTGCCCCAAAGGCGATGCCAAGACGCACCGCCTGGCGCTGCAGCAGGTCCATGTTCTGGTTTCCTGCGCTATACAGGATCACCAGGCCGATGCCTGCCAACAGCAGCAGACCGGTGAGCAGCGGCAGATCGAGATGCATCGAAGAGAGCAGGCCGGTCGCGCGCGCGGGTTGGGACTCGTGAAACGAAAGACCTCCACGGGGAATCTGGTTCAAGAGCGCTCTCCCAATATCCTGGAAACTGCAGTTATCATGATTTCATTGAATTGAGCCGGGCTCACCGCGCTCAACAGCTGTTTCCGGGAGTAAATACTGGTCCATCACCTTGCGTGCGATAGGCGCCGCAACCGAACCACCGTGGCCACCATTCTCGACGATCACCGCAACCGCAATACGCGGCTTTTCAACCGGGGCAAAGGCGATGAAGAGGGCGTGATCGCGTTTGTGTTTTTCAACCGTCTCTTCGTCATACTCTTCCTCTTGTTTCACGGTAAAGACCTGGGCGGTACCGGTTTTTCCCGCAATCCGGTAGGCATCGCTGCGGATGCGTCTGGCGGTGCCACGCAATCCTTCCACCACATCGGTCATGGCGGAAATAACCTCTTCCCAGTGTTGAGAATCCTGCTGGTGTAACTCAGATATCTTGATGCTGGTGGGGGTTTGGCTGCCGTCGGGGTTTTCAATTTTGGCCACAACCCTTGGCCGAATCCGTTTGCCCCGGTTGGCCAGGGTGGCGGTGGCGACTGCGAGTTGCAGGGGGGTGGTGAGAAAGTAGCCCTGTCCTATGCCCACGATGAGGGTCTCGCCTGGGTACCAGGGTTCACGCTTTTTGGCGCGTTTCCAATCCCGGCTGGGTAATAGTCCCTGCATTTCACCATTCAAATCGATACCGCTCCTCTCGCCAAAGCCGAATCCGGAAAGAAAGCCGTGCAACCGGTCTATGCCCAGGGTGCGGGCCAGTTCGTAGTAGTAGACATCACAGGATTGGATGATCGCCTTCTCCATATCCATTTTACCGTGGCCCCATTTCTTCCAGTCCCGGTATTTGTGATCCTTGCCGGGCAGTTGGTAGTAGCCTGGGCAGTAGGTCTCCTGGTGGAACTCCACCAAACCCTGTTCCAGGCCGGCCAGTCCGATGAAGGGTTTGACCGTGGAGCCCGGCGGATATTGACCGCGAATCGCACGGTTGAAGAGGGGTTTGTCGATCGAGTCGTTGAGGGCCTGATAGGCCGTGCTGCTGATGCCCTCGACAAACAGATTGGGGTCAAAGCCGGGTTTGCTGACCAGGGCTAGTACGCCGCCTGTCTCCACATCGATGGCGGCGATGGCGCCATTATAATCACCCAATGCTTCAAGGGCGGTTATCTGCAGTTGGATGTCGAGAAACAGGTGCAGGTTTTGACCCGGCGACGGAGACTGATTTTCAAGTACGCGCAGCACTCTTCCTTTGGCGTTGACCTCAACCTGTTGCAGGCCAACATTGCCGTGCAACAGCTGTTCATGGGTTTTTTCCACCCCATTCTTTCCGATATGGCTGGTGCCGCTGTAGTTGGAGGCATTGATCTTCTGCAGATCCTCTTCACTGATGCGTGCGACATAGCCGAGAAGATGGGCTGTTTTGTCTTTGAACGGATACTCGCGCAAAAGCTTGGCTTTGACATCTACACCCGGGAAGCGGTGACGATTGACCGCGATGCGCGCGACTTCTTCGGCGCTCAGGCGAACACGCAAAGGGATACTGTCGAAGCGGCGGCGTTGCTTACGCAGTTTATGAAAACGCTTCACATCATCATCTTCGATGGCGATGATCTCACTGAGCGCTTGAATGGTGGCGGGGAGATCACCCGCCTTCTCCGGGATGATTTCGAGACTGTAGGCAGGCAGGTTCTGCGCCAGGATCTTGCCGGTACGGTCGAAGATCAGTCCACGCGTTGGAGGCAGTGGTTCGATCTTGACCCGGTTATCCTGGGACAGGGTCTTGTAATGGTGGTGGCTCTCAACCTGGAGATAGATCAGGCGTCCCGCCAAAACCAGCAGCAGAATGATGACAATGGCCGATGCGACAATGGCGCGGCTCAGAAAGAGTTGGCTCTCATGCAGATAGTTTTTAATCGAGAGTTGGTGGTACACGCCAATTGTTACCTGTTACTTGTTAGCTGACGCGAAAACGGCGACGGATATCACGCAGGGTAATGTAGACCCAGGGCCAGAGCAGCATACCGATAAGTGGGGTTGTCCAGTATACGAGGTTAGGCGTGGGGTAGCCTGCGGCGCCTGTGGACCAAAGGGTCAAGAGCCGCTCCACCAGCAACAGAATCAGAATGGTGAACATCTGCTGACGCAGCGGCTGCACACGTACACGGCGGTAGAGCTTCAGGGTCAGGAATGCGACCACTGCCAGGCCCAGGGCATGCTGCCCCAATAGGCTTCCACTGAGCACGTCGAGCAACAGGCCGGATATCCAGCCAACGCCGACACCGATCCGTTCCGGTAGCGCCATACACCAGTAAATGAGGATCAGCACTACCCACTGGGGCCGATAATCCAGGGCCCAGTCCGGTAGTGGCATGATGCTCAGGATGAAGCCCAGAATCAGGGTGAGATAGATGATGTAGGTTCGGCCGGGAGTCGCTACGGCGATCATTTTGTCGTCTCCAGTTTCTCATCGACTGGTTGATCGGGCGCCGCAGAGTCCTGCAAAGCCGATTCCGGGCTAAGGGTCCAGACCAGCAGTACTTCGCGAATCCGGTCAAGGTGAGCTGTGGTGCTGGCTGTGACCGAGGCAAATGGTTGTCCCTGCTCACGCTTGACCTCAGTGACCTCTGCTACCGGATAACCGGATGGGAACAGGCCTCCCAATCCGGACGTGGTGAGCAAATCCCCGGGTTCGATGTCCGCGTTGTTGGGTAGATGAGGAAGCTCCAGCTGATTGATCAGGCCGGTGCCCAGGGCGATGGTGCGCAGACCATTCCGGTTGACCTGGACCGGCAGGGCATGGCTGGCATCCGTAATCAGCAGTACGCTGGAGGTCAGTGGATTGACATGTGTCACCTGCCCCACCACTGCATTGGCGTCCAGCACGGGTTGGCCCTTGAAAACCCCCGAATTTCTGCCCTGATTGATCAACACCTGTTGCCGGAAAGGGTCCTGTTCAACGGCGATCAGCTCCCCAATCAACACCCGGTCGCCTACTTTGAAGGAAGAATCCAGCAGTGCGCGCAAGCGCATATTCTCCGCTTCCAGTGCCTTGAACTTCTGCAACCTGGCGCGCAGTTGAATATTTTCCTCGTGCAATCTTTGGCGTTCGGACTGAATCTCAGTGCGGGAACTGAGTGCATCGCTGGCTTCGCCACCCAGGATTACCGGCAGGCTGGCCAGATACTGAATCGGGTAGAGAGCGACGGAGAGGGTGGAGCGCAGGGATTCCAGATGGTTCTGCCGATGATCCAGAACCATCAGCAGGATGGAGAGTATCACCGCAACCACCAGCCGGGAGGTGATCGACGGACCCTGTGTAAAGATCAGTTTAATGGTGAGTCGGCTCCGCTGCTGGCTGGTGGTTGGATAAACAGCCGGCTGAAGCCGGCTGATGGATGGTTGGCGTTACTCGACGGTGAAGACATCTCCGCCTCTTTCATCGATCATCTCCAAAGCGCGGCCACCTCCCCGCGCCACACAGGTCAACGGGTCCTCAGCCACAATCACCGGCAGGCCGGTCTCTTCCTGTAACAGGCGGTCGATATCTTTCAACAGGGCGCCGCCGCCGGTGAGCACGATACCCCGTTCCGCCACATCTGCGCCCAGTTCCGGTGGTGTCTGTTCAAGCGCTGCCTTGACTGCGCCAACAATGCCGGACAGGGGTTCCTGAAGCGCCTCGAGGATCTCATTGCTGTTCAGGGTAAAACTGCGGGGGATGCCTTCCGCCAGGTTGCGGCCCTTGACCTCGATCTCTTTCACTTCATTGCCAGGGTAGGCGGAGCCGATCGATTCCTTGATACGTTCCGCGGTTGCCTCGCCGATCAGGGTGCCGTAGTTGCGGCGCACGTAGTTGATGATGGCCTCGTCAAAGCGATCGCCACCGACTCTCACCGAATTGGCATACACGATACCGTTCAAAGAGATGATCGCCACCTCCGAGGTGCCGCCGCCGATATCCAGCACCATGGAGCCGCGGGCCTCATCCACCGGCAGGCCGGCGCCGATCGCTGCCGACATGGGTTCTTCGATCAAATAGACCTCTCTGGCGCCTGCGCCGGCGGCGGATTCCTTGATCGCGCGGCGCTCCACCTGGGTGGAGCCGCAAGGGACACAGACCAGCACCCGTGGGCTGGGCCGGATGATGCGGGTCTCATGTACCTTGTGGATGAAGTACTGCAACATCTTTTCGGTGACGGTGAAATCGGCAATCACGCCCTCTTTCATTGGCCGGATAGCGGTGATGTTGGACGGGGTGCGTCCCAGCATCTTTTTGGCGTCCTCGCCCACGGAGACGACCGATTTGGCCCCGCCAGGACCGCGGTCCTGGCGGATCGCGACAACGGAGGGTTCATTTAGCACGATGCCTTGGCCCCGTGCGTAGATCAGAGTATTGGCGGTACCCAGGTCGATCGAGAGATCGTTAGAAAACATGCCTCGGATGCGTCGAAACAGCATAGATATATTCGTTCGTATTTGAGTGGGTTATGGTTTATCAGGTGTTGGATGGCGAGGGGTCAATGTCCGTCTCAGGTTCCAAACGTCAGGGAGAAACCGCAAAAATAGCGTAATCTAGCAATGGTACAGGAGTTCGGCAAGAAAATAGCCCGCAAAACTTTTTTATTGAATTCTCTTATCATTGGCAAAAAACGGTCTATACTCGGATAAAGGCCTAGTAATTTACTGGGATAAAGGTCTCTTTAACCTCATAAACAATTACTGGAGGTCACTATGGCAATGCCGAAGCCGAATGAAGTTGAGAAACTGGATCAGGATATCTGTATGCGGGAGATACCCAAGTCTGAACTGGGTGTCTCCGAAGCGGACGATTATATCCTTTACTATTGTGGAACCGAATACTACGCACAGCAGGCAAAGGATAAACAAAACAGCTCAACCGATTAACCTGATCTTAGCGTGAAATGAAAAAAATAGTATAAGGCCGGACTGATGTCCGGCCTTTTGCTTTAGCCTCATTGCACATCTTAGGGTCGCAGAGAACTAATCATCCGGTTTTTCGATTTCAGCTGATGTGGCTACCAGAATAGTGCCATCGTAGACTTCACCTGATATTTTCACCCGCTCCCCGACTATTGGATCGATGACGATGCCGGGTGCGGATATATCAATCAATACACCGAGAACGAGGATCTGAGTAGATATGGAATCAACATTAATCTCTTCTACCAGGCCTTCGATTTCATGCACCAGTGAGTCGGGTACGGATTCGCGTTCCAGCTTGACAGCAATCAAACCTTTGTCGCCGTCGTCATAGATATCGACCTTGACATACTGATCCGTCAATATTTCAGCGAGGTTGAAGGTTTGGTCATCCACCAGATCATCCTCCATGATGGTTGAACTGGTCACGGATATGGTTTGGCCCAATAAGATGATTGTGCCGGTGTTGATGTCCACCACATCTGCATCAGCTTCCATGATGGAGGCGATCTCCTGAAGCTCGGACTCATCAGCTTCGAATTCAATCTCCGTGGCTTCGATGATGCCGTCAACCATGACCCCTTCGGCTTTAAGTTCGCGGCCTTCGGTGATCGCTGTCTCGTCCACCGTAATATCGGCGATGCTCACCGGCTGGCCGTTGAGACTGAAAATATTATCTAAAAGTGGGGAAGTCACCACGCCTTCCAGTTCAACTTCCTCATCGTCATCCGCAACCTGAAGGTCGCCGTCGCCTTCCAGTTCCACTTCATCGGCCTCGAACTGCCCAGTGGCCGAGAAGCTGTCACCCTTGACCTCCACGTACAGGCCATCGGCCAGGTTATCTGGCAGGGGTGTGGCGTTGGAATAATCGATTTCCAGGCTGCCGATCATGAATGTGGAGTTGGTCGAATCCAGATCGCTGACCACCCCCTTGATCTCCAAGGCATCCCCCTCCCATCCTTGTGATATGAGTTCGATGCGTGTGGCGTAGATAGTGCCCGCACCATCGCTGTATCCGCTGACTTCCACGACATCATTTTCGGCAAGGTCGGTGATCAGAAGGCCCTGGTTAGTGTCATCATCAAAGACCGTCGTTTGATCAACATGGACGGTTTGCTGCATGACTTCGAGGGTGCCAACGCCATCTGCATCCAACTGCAGGGGTGGGGCGCTGATGATCCCTTCAAGCTGATCACTGTACTCAACTTTGGTTGCCGTGCCACTAACGTCGTCATGCTCACCGGTGACCTGGACCACCATGCCAAGCTTGATGTTATCCTGAGTATAAGGCGAGTCTTCATCCTCCTCGATGACAAAATCAGCAGTGTCGGTATCAAATTCAACGCCATTGACGAAGATAGACCCAAAGCCGCTGACTTTGCCTTGAGAGACGCCGGTTCCGCCAATGCCGCCCTCTGCGACCTGGTCGTTACTGCTGTCGCCGCAACTGGCTAGCAGT
>JBDLIT010000001.1:0-109552 GCA_039714735.1 Pseudomonadota bacterium | reverse complement strand
TATATGATCGCAGTGAAACGCACCAGCCTGCTGTTCGGTATGCTGTATGGCGCCTACCTGTTCAGGGAACCAGGCCTGGGCAGTCATCTGATCGCCGGCTTAGTGATGCTCGGAGGTGTTGCCCTGATTGCCATGAGCTAATCGATAGGAAGCAGTGGAAATTTCACGCCTTAGCTCCGATTGCCAGATAGATGTTCGGACACCTGCCGCAGCAACCCTGGCGGCGGAAATTGCGTGGTATCCACCTCAATTCTCTGGGCAAGTTCCTGATCGTTCAATGGTTCACGATTTTCCATCTGCAATTCCAGCACCTTCAGATCCGCATCTGAAGGGTCCACACCTTCCTCCTGGCGCGACAGAATCCTTTCACGCAGCACCTCGTCCGGCGCCACACAATCCAGAATCAGGAAGAGTTTATCCAGATCGGCCGCCAATTGAGAAAACGGCAGGCGCTGATCGGCCTTGAGAAAGGTTGCATCGACAATCACTGAATGACCGGCCTGCATCACTGTCTTGGCCAATTCCTGCAGGTGATTGTAGGTATGCTGGGTGGCATCGGCGCTATAGATGCCTTGCCCCAGACCCGAGGTTTGTCCAGGGTCCGGAAACAGCCGTTTTCTCTCCACATCAGAACGCAGATGGATAGCGGGCAACGCTTCCGCCAACCAGCCGCTGAACAGGCTCTTGCCTGATCCTGAGAGACCATGCGCGATGAACAGGGCTGGATTCGTACGGTGGGTATAGCGTTCAGCCAGCTCAAGGTAACCGTTGAACTCCTGGATGATCTGCTGCCGATCATGCTCATTCCGCCCAGCCTGAGCTAACAGGATTGCGGCCACTTTGGCCCGCACCATGGCCCGGTAAAGCTGATAAAAACGCAGCAATGGCAGCCCATCATAGTCACCGGACTGGGCCAGATATTCATTGAGGAAGAGTGCTGCCTCCTGGTGCAGCCCTCTGTACTCTAGATCCATCAGCAGGAAGGCGGCATCGTTGAAGGTATCGATCCAGCTCAGATTTGGATTGAACTCGATGCCATCAAAAATCTCCAGTTTGCCTAGGTAGCGGGTGATATTGCCCAGATGCATATCACCGTGACACTCCCGGATATGCCCTTCTTGCTTCCGTCGGCCCAGCAGGTCCCGCAGCTGCTCTGCCTGCTCAATGGTCCAGGCCTCAAGAGCATCCAGGCGTTGTGTATCCAGCGATTCCACACCGATTTCACGAATCTGGCTGAAATTTTCCAGCATCGGTTGTATCACCCGCTCAGCTCCGCCATAGGTTGTGGAACTGTCAGCTTCGGGGATTGATTGGTGAAAACCGGAAACCAGTTGGGCGAGCTGGAGGATGGTCTCTCTGTCCGGCGGCGCCTCACTCAGCAGGCCCGACTGGGGGAAGCGCCGCATTCTGACCGCATATTCGATTGCATCACCATCACCACTGAGACCTGGGGCATCCAGGCTTCCGGTGATTGGAATTACATCCAGGTAGAGTTCCGGCGCCATCCGCCGGTTCAGGCGCAGCTCCTCCTCACAACAAAACTTGCGCCGATCCAAGGTGGAGAAATCGAGAAAACCCAGATCGAGGGGTTTCTTGATCTTATAGGCGAAATCTCCCGCCAGAATGACGTGAGAGATGTGAGTCTGAATGTGCTCGACACCTCCGGAGACTTCACCGAATGCCACTGAATCGAGCAGCGCCGCAATCATCTGATGTTGCTTATTCAAATCGATTTCCATGTTTTTCATCATAGTTTTATTGCACTTGACTGAATATTAGTTTGTGCTAATATTTTTCTTTTCCGTCGCTGGTTATTGATGGCGACTCAAACCAATACGTCACCATTAGAGGCAACTTCATGAATATTGATCGCATTGTTCTCGCTTTTGCAGGCTTTGCCATCCTGCTGAGCCTGGCTTTGGGTACCGCAGGCAGCCCCATCTTCCACCATCACTACTGGTTGTACTTTACCGCCTTTGTCGGCCTGAACCTGCTGCAATCCGCCTTTACAGGCTTTTGCCCACTCGCCTTGATCCTGAAAAAGATCGGCAAATCCAGTGGGTCGGCTTTCTAAAGAATCACACAGTTCCATCTGCTGGTTGGCAAGCAAGCGCAGGGAAGCGCTAAACCAATCGGCGTTCCGTTCATTCCCCTTCTTCCTCAAAGGCCAAAGGTTCCGCCTTCAGGTCGTGCGCTGTGGCAGCGGTTATCTTGACCTCGATAAAATCACCGGATTCCAGATCCCAGGCGCCGGGAATATAGACATGCCCGTCGATTTCCGGTGCATCGGCTGAGCTCCGGGCGATGACCTGCTTCTCCTTCACCTCATCCACCAGCACGATCGTTTCAGTGCCTACACGCGCTTGCAGTCGCTCCCGACTGATCTCCGCCTGGAGGTCCATGAAACGCGCTCTGCGCTCCTCTTTGATCTCTGACGGCACAGCACCGGGAAGCTGATTGGCCTGTGCTCCGTCCACGGGTGAATAGGCAAAGCAACCCACCCGGTCGAGTTGGGCCTCGCGCAGAAAATCCAACAGTTCTGAGAATTCAACCTCGGTCTCGCCTGGGAATCCAACGATAAAGGTGCTGCGCAGGGTCAACTCAGGGCATTCCTTGCGCCAACGGCTGATTCGCTGCAGGACTTTTTCCGTGGCAGCCGGTCGTTTCATCGCCTGCAGCACCCTGGTACTGGCGTGCTGTAGCGGCATATCGAGATAGGGCAGAACATGTCCCTCCGCCATCAGTGGAATCAGATCGTCCACATGGGGATAGGGATAGACATAGTGCAGCCTGATCCAGGCCTGCAGTTCTCCCAAGGCGCCTGCCAGATCTCGAACCCGGGTCTGCAGGGGGCGGCCCTGCCAGAAATCCGGCCGGTACTTGAGATCAATCCCGTAGGCGCTGGTGTCCTGGGACACTACCAACAGCTCTCTGACGCCGGATTCCACCAACCGCTCGGCCTCCTGCATCACATCACCGAGGGGTCTGCTCATCAGCGGACCGCGCAGGTCCGGAATGATACAGAATGTGCAACTGTGGTTGCAGCCTTCGGAGATCTTCAGATAGGCGTAGTGACGAGGTGTCAACTTGACGCCCGTGGGGGGCAGCAGGCTCGTAAAAGGGTCATGAGGCGCAGGGATCTGCGCATGAACCGCTTCCATCACCTCTTCGTAAGCATGCGCTCCAGTCACCGCCAGCACCTCCGGATGGGACTCACGGATGCGTTGCTCATCCTTCCCCAGACAGCCGGTGACGATTACCCGGCCGTTTTCCCGCAGGGCCTCACCAATCGCATCCAATGACTCATCGACTGCAGCATCGATGAAGCCGCAAGTGTTCACCACCACCAGTTCCGCGTCTTCATACGAAGCGGAAAGCTGATAGCCTTCCGCCCGCAAACGGCTGAGAATACGTTCTGAATCCACCAGATTTTTGGGACAACCCAGGCTGACAAAGCCAATATTCGGGGCAGGCGCTTGCATGTTATCAGTAGTTGAGCCGATAGAGTTCACGCCGATAACGGGCAACCTCTTCATTCTCGGGGTCGAGCAACTCGAGTACCGCCTGCATGCCCTTGCGAGCGGTCCCGTTTCGATAGTTTGCATGGTTGTGGGAGAGGTAAAGCAGCTGTTCCAGTGCCGGTTCTATTTTATCCGCAACGAGCAAGCTGGCCGCCAGCCGGTAGCGCGCCTCAGCGTCATCCGGGTCATCTTCGATCTTCTTTTGCAAAACCGCTGGCTCCTCCTCTTCACGTGCGGTAAGAATGAGCCCAAGATGTGCGAGCAATCCACTGATCTCCTCAGCTTCCTGAGCGGTTTCCGGCAAGGCACTGAGCAGCGCATGGGCATCCGCCTCACGTCCCTCACGCATCAGAATCTTGGCCATCAACGCCGGATAGCTAAGGTTCTGAGGCGACTCCACCGCGGCCTCGGCAAGGATCTGCAAGGCCTGCTCTGTGTTACCCGACTGCCAGGCGGCCACCGCTTCGACACTGACCTTATCCAGCTTCTTTGCCACATACTCTTCGATGATGCGTGGATAATCGGCCTCCGGCTGCACCCCATGATATTCAGCCACCAACTCACCATGCCGAAAGAGCTTAAAACCCGGCAGGCTACGCACCGTAAATCGCTCAGCAAGCGGCTTCTGCTCATCGGTGTTCACCGAAACCAGCAAAAAACGCCCTTCGTTGGATCGCGCCAGGTCAGCGAGGATTTCCCGTTGCTTCAAAGAGGGTCCAACCCAGGGGGCCCAGAAATCCACCACAACAAGGCCTTTTCGGGAGTTTTCAATCACCAGGCGTTGAAAATTATCTGAGGTGCCCTCAAGAATAAAGGGGGAGGAACTCATTCGTCCAGCAGACTCATGAGGGAATCGCTGGAGTGATCCCTGCCCATTTCAACGATGATGGTCTCATCCAATTCCAGATCTCCATTCCTAATATGTGGCGACAACTGTTCCGCGATTTGTTGCACAACCAGCATACCCGCCCGGTTTGGGTCGTCATCCGGCAGGGTAGAGATACTCTTTTCAAGTTCCTTTAGATAATCTTGAAATTCATTGGCTTGGCTTTGAAGTTCAAGCATTTGAAACTCAGAGGTAAAATCGATATGCAATTCACGACCAGGCTGGTCAGCTTGATCAAGCACACCAATTTTCAACGGCCCTTCTATTAACATCGAACAAACTCCAGTGCGGCATCAATCCTATATGTTAAACCGTAAACAACCCAGATAAAAGTCATTCCAAACATATACTTACAATATTCCCGGGAATTTTGATAAAAACTATTGTTCCCAGTGAAAAAACTATGCGATGATTATTAGCCATTGATCGAATAAGCATATTTCACCTGTCTCTCAGCCAAATCATGTTATTGATTTGAGCGATCAGTTTATTCTTAAGTCAGTCGGTTAATAACCTTCTCAGGAGGGATGCCGGCCTCTGTAGTTAGTGAGGTGTACCATGAAAAACTGCAAACTCTGCCGCTTCAGTAAAGTCTGTAATGACTTACCCGGTATCTGCATAGTGCTGCAATATACCGCTGTTGCAGTACTGGTGGGGTCTTTGGGATTTTTATTCTTTACCCAGGAAATCCTCTCCTGATTGAACTTGCCGCGGCGCAGCGGTAACGAGACAGTTAGTTTTTGGATCAGCGCGCAGGACTTATTCAACCTGCCCGCTTTGGGACACCTTGCATATCAAACATGGTGACCGGATAACTTTGCTATGCCTCATCCAATGCTCTTGTTTGTGTAAGGGCCTTGGCTTGTAGTCCCTATAACGATGAACTCACCATTCCTTGGAATCCTGAAGAACCTCCTGCGACCAAAGGCAAACAGCTATCGGCATGTTTGCTGAGTGAATCTGCTGGGTTTCTCTGATCAGATTTGAGCAGCGCCAGCGCCTCTTTTACACTGACCTCCTGAACTTCATAGACGGGAAGCAAATAAGAGGTGTAATTATCATCAATAATCAGCATGTTATAATCCTTTATTAATCCTTCGCGTTAGAAATATGATAGACCTTTATCCGGCATATGCAAATCCGATTTCCTTTTTCAAACCTTAAGCTACAGCCTTTCAGCAGCCGCTTTGATTCTGCTGCCCTGATTCAGGCCATGCTTAAGGCATTTGATGGGGACCCTGAGCATCAGTGCATAGGACGCAGTGCGCCAGCCAGATTGAATCGCACGTTAAAACATGCAGACCAATTTCACCTTTCCGCACCACTGAAGCACCAACTCCAGGCTGAACAACCAGCATCCTAAGACATGCCAAAAGAAAAAAATATAATCACTCCTGATTGCCAGGTAACCCTGCACTATTCATTGACTCTCGAAGATGGAACCGAGGTAGTATCCACTTTTGATGACACTCCGCTCTCCTTTACTTTGGGAGACGGCACGATGGTGGAGACACTGGAGCAATCACTGATTGGGTTAGCCTGTGGCTCTGATGAACAGATAATCCTTTCAGGGGATGATGCCTTTGGAGCAAAGACCGATGAAAAAATCCAGCACATGCCGAGAAATGAATTTCCCGATGGGATGGGAATCGCAGCAGGACAGGTCATTGCATTCACCACCCCCGGGGGAGATGAAGTGGCGGGTCAGATACTGGAACTTCATGAAGATGAGGCCGTGATAGACTTTAATCATCCACTTTCGGGACACATCATCATGTTCCGGGTCAGGATCCTTCAGATAGACCCGCAAACCGGATCCCTTTAAATGGGCGGCTGAAACCTATGCAGAACATTTTACTTGCGAATCCCAGGGGGTTCTGCGCCGGGGTCGATCGCGCCATTGAAATTGTCGAACGGGCCTTGGAAATGCTGGGAGCCCCTATCTATGTCAGACATGAAGTCGTACATAATCGATTCGTGGTCGAGAGTCTTCGGGCGCGGGGGGCCATTTTTGTAGATGAGCTCTCTGATATTCCGGATGACAACACCGTCATATTCAGTGCCCATGGCGTCTCCCAGGCTGTACGACAGGAAGCGGAGGCGCGTAACTTACAGGTTTTTGACGCCACCTGTCCCCTGGTAACAAAAGTCCATCTAGAGGTTGCCCGATATTGCCGGAATGACTACCACGTCATCTTGATCGGCCATCGAGGGCACCCAGAAGTCGAGGGCACGATGGGGCAGTGCAGGCAGCTCAATAATAATTCAAAGATCCATCTGGTTGAAACGGTTGAAGATGTAGAAAATCTGAATCTCCGTCAACCTGAGAAGATTGCCTTCGTGACCCAAACAACCCTTTCGATGGACGATACAAAGAAGGTTATAAACTCACTGCAACAACACTTTCCAAATATTATTGGCCCCAAGAAAAATGACATCTGCTATGCGACGCAGAACAGGCAGGACGCGGTCAAGGAACTTGCCGAACAATGCGATCTGGTATTGGTGGTTGGATCACCAAACAGCTCGAATTCTAATCGATTGCGTGAAATAGCGGAAAAACATGGAACCCAGGCCCATTTGATTGATGGTGCAAGTGATATTAATCAGTCCTGGATTAATGATAGGCTTCAGATTGGAGTGACCGCAGGCGCTTCAGCACCAGAGGTGTTGGTGGAAGAGGTCATTGGTAAACTAAAGGCCTCCGGTGCCAGCAATGTTATTGAATTGAGTGGGCGGGAGGAAAAAGTCACCTTTTCCCTACCTAAAAGCTTACAACGTTAATCACCTCCCAATAGATTATCCACAGGCATCCTCATCACTGGGCTATGCACACTTACTCGACATTATGGAGCAGCCGTGTAACTCAGCAATAATCTACCAACAGGCTGCGGGAGTTCTTGCACCTGTATTGCTGTATGTCATGGTCCCGCAGGTGTCTCCATCTTGTGCTCCTCCAACAATCGGTACCGCCTGAAGAGTAAACGTATTGGCCGCAACAGCTTGGAAGGACAAGTTGTAGAATTTTGTCGCACCATCTCTCGGTGACTGCGCAAGCGCTGCAGGCACGGCTACCGCATTGCCTCCCAGGTCCTGATCATACCGATTGTTCTCGGTATAAAAACGCTGCATATACTGAGCAAGTTCAATAAGCACGCCCTGTGCATCATTCCGCCGCGCTTTTCTTGTTTGTTCTACATATGATGGATACGCAATGGCGGCAAGGATGCCAACAATAGCCACGACTATCATCAATTCGATCAAGGTAAAGCCCTTAATTAAGTAATACTTACGCATTGTCCCCTTAGACCTCCAATACCATCGACAGCCACATTTCAGTTAGGGAAAGGTAATTAATAGCCAATCTACCTCTCAATACCCTTTTTCCAAATCATTGACAATTCAATTCAGACCAGGATTGCCGGCCTCTCGCACCTGGTCCCGGATTTTCCGTGGTTACCTGTATATCGCCCTTGGTGCCAGGGGTGTATTTATACTCTTTGTCATTCTTCGGATCTGCGAGGATTGCCGGCATGGGAATAATTCCCACTTGTGACTTTACACCGCTTGGTGGAAGCTTATCATCATCGTCTACATCTCCATCTCCATCGACATCTATCGTTGCTTGAATGTAATCATCTTCATCAAATTTTCCGTCATTATTGACGTCGAATGGTGTAAATTCCAAGAGACTCCCATCATTGGCATCGAGTTCCATCAACCAACCGGTTCCTCCAGCTGAACAAGGATTGTCTTCGGGTATCATGGTGGTAAAAATAATTCGGTCCTCACGCAGAATAGAGGCACTGATCTGCCTTTCACCTTTGTTGTCTGTGTTGCCACCTTCGGTATTCACAAGATCCATGTACCAACCCATGTGTGATGTCCAGTCTATTGATTCGTTACTTGTGATCCGATAATCGTCAACGCTATCTGAGTTAACATCAATCTCTGCCAGTATGCTCTGCTGCAACAGGCTTGAACGACCTAATGTTGTCGATAACGTACCTTCATCCTTATCCCATATGCCATAGAAACTCTGAGTAACCTGGGAAGCACTTGAATCATCATTGAACTCAAAATACTTTCCCGTGCCGAAATAGACTATATAACCGGGGGCGGACGGATGACGCCCAACCTGTGGACGTGTTGTAATCGGTTGGGAATTGGATGCATCGCAGGTCAGGCCGGCACAGGCTGTGAAGAGCGGTTTTCCATAGGCCACATCCCATTGGGTTTTATTACTGTTGTTCAAATCGAACTTCCACATGTTTCCGAACAAATCCCCCGCATAGACATAGTCAACTATCGAGTCTCCAGTCACATCAACAGGGGATACCGTGGCAAACCCGTTGGGTCGCCCATTTCCTGTTGGATCATCCGCTGTTCCCTCTCCCGTATCCAGTTTCTTTATTAGACTGCCATCAGAAACATCCACAATATAGAGCACGGCATTTCCGTCAGCACTCACATGATTATCAACCTCCGTATTATTGTAGCCGTTACCGAAGATCACAGCCCAAGAATCATCCTGGAGTCTGACGACATTGGGCTGACTGTAGGTATAACCCAGATCCGAGTCATCACCGTCATCGAATTCCCAGAGTACATTTGCAGCACCACCGGCTTCTGTCGAAAAATCACCTGGATAGGTCACGTCAAGCGCATATACACCCTGTCCTCCGGCATTCAGGCCAGCCGTCAGCACGGTATGCCAGGAGGTAAAAAATGCATCCACTACGGTTACTGAACCATCCACATAATACTGATGAGCGTAATCAGGAAGAGTGAGATTCGCAAGATCAGAATAGACAACCCCAGGAACATAAGCGAAGAGTTCCGCACCAGTGTCTGCGTTAAAGGCGTGCATCATGCCGTCATTCGAGCCAGCATAGACCATACCAATTCTGTTGCTGTTGTTACTCTTAAATGTTGAGTAAGGAGATACATTCTCTGCAGCCGTATCACCCCAATTATCAGGATAGTGCATAGCCGGCCCGCCAAGCCAAACCGGCGCAGAGTTGATAAAATCCCCAAGCAGTTTAGTCCGATCCCGAAAGGAACCTCCAGAAGACTCTTCAAGGCTTGAATCACCCCGCAGATAATTCAGTACCTCCTCACTCCCCAACAGTGTTTGCTGATCAACAGTGATATTCGCCCATTGAAACGGCTGACCAATTGTACCGTCATAAGTAATGATGTGACGATCAGTATGGATAGGCAGATTATCTGATGCTTTCCAGCTCGGCGTGGCCGCGATGGAACCATCTAAATTAACGGCAAATGCCTCGATATCGCCACTCCAATCAGTACCGTCGAATACGGCTTGATATAATTTACTGCTACCGGTGATACTACCTGTGTTCACTGCCACGGATGAGGCGGAAGACCTGGACATAGCCGCAGAAAAGACTTGCTTGAGAGCGGTCTTCAGCTCCAGCCCACCTTCTGCCGCATATCGTTCACCACCAGCATTATATGCCGTATCCTCCAATACTTGACGAATGTCGCCGTCGGCAAACCCTACTGTGTAGATGGTGAGATACTGATCGCCACTCAAATCGTCCCGTAGATCTCTCGTACCATCCTCCGGTGTCCCATTATAAGGACAGGCCCCAGTTGATTTGTCACAGAAGGCCCAGTAGGCCACATCATCCAGGTTATCCTTACCCTGTGCATTGATATCAGTATCAGCCACATCATCAGTATGGCTATCCTCATCATAGTCCTGAATCGCCACTGGTATATCAGCATCCTTGTATGGAAATCCATCAGTAAAGATCACCACACTCGGGCTGCTGCAATAGAGTTTGGAGCTATAATCTGGAAAATAGAATGGATCCCGCTCTGGATTCGAATCGTTAGCGATATCGAAATCGGCAAAACCTGTGACAACATCGGTATAGTAGGGCGTATCCTGTTCGAAGTATTGGACCACTTCCCAAAGATTCTCAGCTATCGGGGTCGTTCCCCACACCAGAGGGTATTTATTGACTGCATTCACTATGTCATCTATGGCAGTGCCGATGTATCCATCCAGTTCTGTATAACCAATCTCACCTGCGGGCAAGCTGGTGTCACTGGGTTTTTTGACAAACGGATTAATCGGGATCTTGAAGCGGATCGTGCCGCCCTGGACATTCTGATTATAGATATCATTGGCATCCGGATTGTATCGATAAAATGACACACCAAGCCTTACGCCATCGGAAAGATCCTGTAATAGGCCTTGGGGCTTTGTGTCGACAGCCAATGCGATGTTCAAATCGGCAGAGCCACGCAGGGCTATATAGCCTACATCCTCGCTCGAATGAGTCACATCAATTTCACAGGACTGCTCCTCTTCGATATGCAGCGTGGCAACAGAACTACTGAGTTCGTCCAGCCTTAAGACGGCCGTGTCATCATCATTCTTGGTCTGCATAGCGGCAACAAAGGTGGGCACGCCATTGAAAGCCGAGGTAAAAGTTGCATTGGCCTGATCATGCGTGACTCCGGAAACAGTACCGGCCTCAAGCGACCATACATTGGCGGCATCGGTCAATGTGCCCTCTTCAAATGCGATATAACCAACGATCTCAGTGCTATGTGCTGATGAAACGGGATCTTGTTCCTCTTGTAAGGCGACGGTAAATCCACTATCGCTCACATCCCAAACCCTGCTCGTGACGGCTTCAGGGCCATTGAATGTCATGACTGAAGCAATGACAACCGGGGAGGTTAATGTAAAACTTTCCGTATGGCTGCTCGAAGTCAGCAAATTGCAGGTTCCGCCATTATCATATACGGCACTCGTGCTTATACTGCCAGCTTTGACATCAATACCGTCGGGCAAAGTGTGGCTCCCTGCTTCCATAACGACATATGAGACTTCCTCACCGGTGTGGTTGCCATCATTGTATTCCCACTCCTGGATGGTTATCTGAAAACTGGTGGCAGCAACATCCTTGAGGCGTACGACACTGGGATCACCGCCATTAAAGGTCGGAGGTGTAGCAATCACAACCGGATTGGTATAGGTGTTTCTCAACGAAACGGTACTCCAGCTCGTCAAATCCCCATTTACATCAATCGAAGCTAAAATGTCCTGCTTGCCAAACTCACCTACTATCGAGCCACCCGAGTCGTAAATAATACCGCCGCTTCCTCCGACAGTAATCTTGCCATAGGGATCATAGGTGTTTTGTATCGCCCCGCCATTCGCATCTGCGGGGGAATAAACCATCACCGAGGTATCGTCGGGCACGGGAGAGACATTGGAACTGCTGGAGTAAGTTTTAGTTATATCCCGATCGGCATACTCGTTGTTACCCACAATCTTGTACTGATAGCTGCCGCCATAAGCGTAACCTGCTGTGCTTTCCAGTTTACCGCCCACCATGACCATGCGGGATGCATCGATACGCCTGGTGGTTAGCCAATTTAAATAACGCCCACTCCAACAGGTCAGATCAGCATTTGACGGTGTGCAGTTCGACGCCACAAAAGCCCCGGTTTTGCTCGTATCGATACTGACAGGATTGTATGCGGCACTATTGACAGCAATGGTTGGGTCGTATTCGTAATTTGCAGTGGCCTCGAAGATACCGTAGTAATCCACAGTAGCATCGAATCCAGTGGTATACATTGCCGATTTCATGCTGCCGGAATTATCCAGCATCACCATGATGGAAGGTTTAATGGAGACAAGGAAAAGAGGAACATCCGCTATTGACAAGTCGGCTGACTGACTAGGCTTGGTCATTGATAAACCAATCAGACACCCATAAGTAATGGACGAAATAATTTGTCTGATCTTCATGGCATTAGTACCTTCTAGAATACGTACTGCGAAGCAGGGAAAGTGCTTGGTTGCTACCACCCGTACCACGCGAACTTAAACGATAATAAACCTTCCCGGACTCATCCTGTTGCTGCCCCACATTCAAACTGTCCTTCACAAAGTCATCCTCTTCAACTAGCGAATAGGGGACACTAGTACCACTCAAAACACCACTAAAGGCAATACCATTACCAGTCCACCATGTCTCGTTAATATTAGACTCACACCACCAACTAACAGCATTGATTGTTGCAACGTCCGGTGAATTTTTTATCCACACTCCGCTTGATCCATCAGCTGCGGGGGTCGGCTCTGAAGAATAGCCAAGAATACGAACCTCGGCATCCCTCAATGCGGCTTCCGCTGATTGAAATGCCAGATTCTGGTCTTTCGTATTACCAGCCATCATCTCTTCCATTACACTGGTTTGCATGGATGAAAGACCGAGCAAGGTCATTACAAGCAGTAAGATCAATGAAATAACCAGCACGCTACCCTGCTGTGCCTTGATATCTGTTCCGCCATTGACGGCCTTAAAATATTTCATCATGGCACCCTATTTCTAACTGTCACAGTTGAATTAAAAACCGTACGCAAACGGTGGTCCGCACCTGGTCCAGTATTGACGCTGGCGCCATTAAAGGTAATCGTTTGCGGCTGCATGGTCACATTATCCTCATCACTGCGTAGCAAAAGACTTATTCTAGCGCCGAGAACACGAGCCCAATCATCCACGTCCGATGCATCCTGATAGACGTCTATGACCCCATCAACACCAGTATCCACTCCATATAGAAACTGCATATCCTGCACATTTTCTATCAACTCTTGGGTTACTAGCGGATCTTTGTGCAATATCCGATAGAGAGATGGATTTCCGCTCGGGGCCGTTCCAATAAAATAAGTTGTCTGCTGGAAATGATAGAGACCCGAACCAGCCTGGTAGGTTTTCGATAAAAAATTTTCTGTATTAACATTTTCCGCATGGGCAACGGTAATCTTGCCGCTTGCCTCGGATACACTGCTGGCCCTGAACAAATCAGCCGTTTCGCAATCCGTAAGCAGAAGATAGTCATTTGCCTCAAATCCACAATCGCCTCCGCCTCCTGCGATTTGGATATTCGCGTTGACTGTATCCATATTTCCTGTCAAATCGGCGCCACACTCCCCACCACTGCCGATAGTAACGATATCAGTCCCAGCCACACGTACAATTGTTGATGGATTAACCCATGTTTTTGTTTTATTTGTACCATTGCCTTCATAACCTATGAGGGCAGAATCAAAAGAAAACCCACCGATAGGTGCTGGGTCTGCAATAACCACGGGTTCGAGCTCCTCTAAGTTCGAACAACCCGTAAATCCAGCCATACGGATTTTTCGCGCTAGAAAATCTGTAATAAATCTGCCATTTTCCTGATTCCGGCTCATTGCATCTTCAGTGCGGTAAATCTGCTTACTGCTTACGAAGATACTGATAGCGCCCGCCGTCAACAGCAGACCCAATGCCACAGCGATCATCAGTTCTACCAATGTAACGCCCTTCGTGCTTAAGGGACGTTGAAATTTATTGTATGTCAGTTTCATAATTGCGTCATGACCGTAAACTGCTGCGTATCGCTGCCCCCTTCTCCCATGCTGTCATTCCACTGAACGACAACGGTACAAATTGAGGAGGCAGCAACACAGTCGATCGAACCATCACCGGCGGGTAGCGTGGAAGACAATGTATTTATCCAATTTGTCAAATCAACAGCCGCTATGCTAGTACCTGTTGCAGGGCTATCCGCTAGTGCCAGGTCGTAGTCTTCATCAAGGCCAGCAACTCTGTTTGCCCGCATGGAATCTAAAATGCCATAAGCCAGAAACGTTGCCTGTGACCGCCAATAAGCACTCTGATTATTCTTCAATCCATTCGCGTGTAAGGCTGCAAGGCCAAGCAGCCCAACAGAAAGAACAATAAAAGTAACCAATACTTCAATGAGTGAAAATCCTCGGCATTTACTTTTATTATGATTGGAATGATTTTTCATGGATAAGGGCTTCTGCATTCGGTATCTCATGGACATGATGCTGTTCCATCCTCAATCCTTAAGCGTCCTATATTGTTGATTACGATACTACGTCCAGTTGCTGTATCCTGATCGTCGGCACAAAGCCTGAATCTATCGCTGGGAAGCCCACCATTGCCTTTACCCATTCCAGTTGGCAGATAGGCAATCCAATCGTCAATATTGCCTCCGCTTCTCAAGGTATATCCATTGCGCAATGCCGTATAAATTTTTAATTCTGTATCTCCAGCATCCAGAACTCCATCACCATCCTGATCAGAAAAGATTCTCCACCCATCCTCCCATTCTGCGCCGGTTCTAGCGATTGTCACCTGCATACGCCTTTTTACAGCCTCGCTTCGAGCTAAATTGAGGGACGTTACCATTCGATTAACTTCCATTACTGTATTATTAATTCTTATGGTCTGAATAAAACTTGGCACTCCCACTGACAACAAGACGATCATCACAGTTAGGGTGATCATCAATTCAACAAGCGTAAATCCTGAATTCTTTTTCATGACTCTAACTTTTAGCACAGCATACGGAGAAGTCCCGCCCGAGATGATAAACTGCTTTAAATAACCGACGAACGGTAGGAATCCAGGAAATTTCATCATATGGCACGTTTCATTGTTGTTGGCGGCGGCCTACTCGGCATGCTGACCGCCCGTGAATTAGCGGTGGACAGCAATCAAGTCATTCTCATCGAAAAGCACGAAATGGCCAGGGAATCCACCTGGGCAGGCGGCGGCATTCTCTCCCCGCTCTACCCCTGGCGCTATCCTGACAGCATTACAAATCTGGCCACTTGGAGCCAGAGAAATTATACTGAAATATGTGATGATCTTAGACTTTCTACAGGAATTGACCCGGAGTACAGCCCACGCGGGATGCTAGTCATCGCTCCTGACGAGATAACAGCGGCGTTGGATTGGGCTGATCGCCATGCCAAGAACCTTGAACTGATTGCGCAGGACAAGATCAGATCACTCGAACCGGCACTCGTCTCACCACCCAACAATGCCATCTGGATGTCTGACATTGCCCATGTACGGAATCCCCGTTTAGCGCGCGCCTTGGTCGAAGACCTCCAACAACGAGGAGTATCGCTTCTCTTAAAGCAGCCTGTCACAGGCCTATACATACTCAACAATAGCGTGTCGGGTGTAAAAACTTCTGATGGAGTTCTGGAGGCTGATGCTGTGGTGGTCTGCGCCGGGGCCTGGACGGGACAACTTCTTAATGGAGTCACACCACCACCGGCCATACATCCCGTAAGAGGACAAATGCTCCTCTTTAAAACAGAACCTGATGTTATCAAGCGCATTGTCCTTGAAAAAAACCGTTACATCATTCCCAGAATTGATGGCCGGGTGCTTTTTGGCAGCACCTTGGAGGAAACTGGTTTTGATAAACAGACCACCCATGCAGCACGAGAAGAACTGTATACCATTGCCACAGAACGCTTTCCGGTATTGAAAAAATATCCGATAGAAAAGCACTGGGCAGGGCTGCGGCCCAGTTCACCGGCAGGTGTCCCTTACATCACCGCACACCCAGAGCTACCGGGGCTCTATATCAACGCAGGACATTTTCGTAACGGTGTTGTGCTGGGCCCGGCATCCGCCCACTTGTGTGCCGATCTTGTCTTGGGAAGAGAACCTTTGTTAGCTCCAGCCCCTTACTCCTTGCATGCAACAAGGGAATAAATCAGATCTGGAAACTTGAGGCCCAATGAGTGTGTCGTAAAAGCGAATGCGCTCGAATAAGCGGATAAATATTGAGATCAGTCCTTCAGTCTCCTAGACCTGGATCAAACTCCACGCTTATAATGTCGCCTCTTCGGCCGATGTAGCTCAGTCGGTAGAGCAACTGATTCGTAATCAGTAGGTCGGCGGTTCGATTCCGCCCATCGGCTCCATTCTTTTACAGGCTTTCTTCCGCTAAAGATAAGCCTGGCTCAATGAGTCTTCAATTATCCCGCAGGATCTGCTCGTCGTACTGGGTCTCGAAATAGAGTTTGTGCTTGGCCTCCTCCTGAGCCAGACTTAGAAACAAGTCCTTCACTTCAAGATCATCCACCTTGGTGGCCAGGTCGGAGTAGAGACGGTACGCCGCCTTCTCCCTCTTCATCGCTACAATCATGGCGTCCTGCAGACTGATATCACCCGCTGGCTCCACGTCCACCAGATAGTCACTGATCTTAAGATCCTGAACCTGCTGCGCAGACGAAAGTAATTTTTCGCCTTTCTTGACCGACTTGAGCTTGCCCTTGTGACGCATCTCCTCCTTGCTGAAGGAGAGCAGCATGTCTTTCATCCAGGCGCTGTTGGCGCGCTCAGCCAGATCGTTATAAAAATCGGCCGCAGCCTGTTCGCGTTCGATGGCGAAATCAAGAATCTCGTTGACAGTATTCATCTAAGCCCCCTCCCAGTCAGGAATCCAGTTCACCGGAAAGATATTTATGGATGCCCCGGGCAGCATGATGGCCGTCCTCGATGGCGCTGATTGCATCTGCGGTGTTATTGGCGATATCACCGCCCACGAAGAGCTTCCGCAGCGCGGTCCGCTGATATTCGCCGGGCACGAATTTGCCCCACTTGAATTCGATCTGATCGCGATACTCGCCGGGAATGAAGTCCAGATTACCGCCCTGACCAATGGCTGAAATAACACAGTCATAGGTCTCCTCGTGCATGCGATCCTCCTGCAGCACTGGACGTGGTCGACCGCCCTTGTCGTCAGCCACCATCTCTGCCTCTCCCCAGGCAATGGTCACCTGATCCGGACTCCCGGCCTCCTTGATCTCCACCGGGATCGCCTGGATCACGATATTGCAATCCTCAGCCTGAGATTCATGGATCTCCTCCGGATCGGCGGGCATATCCTCGATGCGGCGGCGATAGAGAATAGTGACATTCGCCCCCATACGGCGGGAAACCCGGGCCGCGTCCATCGCCACGTTACCGCCACCGATGACCGCCACGTTCTTCCCGACACCAGGATCCTTGCCACTGGCTACATCGTCCAGCACCTGCAGTCCGGAGAGCACCCTGGGGTGATCCTCACCCTTGACCCGCAGACTGGAGGGCACATTCAAACCAAGCGCCATGAACACCGCATCATATTTATCCATCAGTTCAGTGAACTGCACCTCCTTGCCGACGCGGGTATTGAAGCGCATCTCCACGCCCAGGGAGCGGATATATTCTATGTCCTTGTCCAACTGATCGTCCGGCAGGCGGTAGGAAGGCACCCCGTAGCGCAGCATACCACCGGCCCGCTCCTGGGCCTCGAACACGGTCACCCCGTAGCCCAGACGACGCAAATAGTAGGCCGCGCTCATACCACCGGGACCGGCGCCGACTATGCCCACATTCTTGCCGTTCTCCACCACCTCGTCACCCAGGACCTCCCGGTAACGCTCTCTCGGTACCCGGTCCACGATGGCGCGTTTGAGCCAGCGAATTGCCAGCGGATCACCCTCATGGCCAACCGGGCAGACCTCCTCACAACGGTGGGTACAGATACGCCCACAAGTGGAGGAGAAGGGATTGGTCTCGTAGAGGATGCGCAGACCCTTCTCGTAGTCACCTTCGCGCACCGTCTTGATATAATCCGGGATCGACATATGTGCGGGACAGGTGGCGATGCAGAGTCCGCATTCCACACAACGGTCGGCCTCGTCTTTCGCCTCCGCCTCGGTATAGCCTTTCATCACCTCTTCGAAGGATTTGAGTCCCTCTTCGGGGGCCAGCATCTGCATATCGATGCGCTCACCACGCAACAAGTGGTAGTCGTCGTCACGCCGGTAGCCCAGTTCCTGGTCATTCCAGGACATATTGTCGACGCCGGCGATGAAGTTGAAATCGGTCGGGTCCTCGGTGATCCAGGCATACTCGTTGCTGAGCCGCAGGGATCGGGTGGTACAGATATCCACGCAGAGAGCACACCAGCAACAGCGTCCGTAGTCGAACTTGGGGCGCAGGCCGCTGTCACCCGGCTTGGGTTCCAATCCCTCCACCGGCACCATGTCGATTGCGTGGTTCTGACAAATGCTCTCGCAGGTGCCACAGCCGACGCACTCTTCCAATACATTGACGTGGAAACCGCGATAACGGGGGGCGCCGGGTCGCTCTTCGATAGGGTGCTTCTGGGTGTAAGGCTTTTCAAAGGCCCGCTGCCAGACATAAAAGGGTGAGATGAGATCTTTCAGACTCACGTTATTACCTCTCAATCTCAGGTGGATAGGTATGCAGGGAGACCATCAGTCCGGCAATGTCGGCGATATTCGCGCCCACCGCCAGCTTCTCCATCACTGCAATCGCATGGGTGTAACTCGGGCCCCGGACATGTACCCGACGCACGTACTGGCTACCGTCGGTCACCATATAGTAGCCGTATTCACCGCGGGTGCACTCGGCCTTGACGTAGGTCTCACCGGCCGGCACCTCCCAGTGCAGCACATTGGGCATCTTGGCCTGGAAAGAGCCTTCAGTCGGCATGCGGTCGAGGATCTGACGCATCATGCGGATGCCTTCGAGCATCTCCTGATGGCGTACCACCGCCCGCGCGTAGGTATCGGATTCGGTACCGGTAATTACATCGAATTCGAGTTGATCGTAGACCAGATAGGGTTCGTCCCGACGCAGATCCCGCGCAAAACCGGCGGCCCGGGCGTTCGGCCCGACTATGCCGTATTGGTCGACCATTTCCTTCGAGATGACGCCCAGCCCCTTGGTGCGGATCTTGAACACCACATTCTTGAATAATACCTTTTCCACTTCACCGAGCAGCTTCTCGACCCGGTTCAAGACATCACGGGCCCGCTCCTCAAACCCTTCAGGCAGGCGCGCCCGCACCCCGCCAGGGACTATGTACATATGGTAGACACGGGCGCCGGTCATCTCCTCGAACAGATCCAGCACATAGTCACGGTGGGTAACGGTCCATTGGTAGATAGTGCCCTGACCAAAGGCGGCACCCACTCCACCCAACCACATCAGATAACTGGCCAGGCGCATCAACTCGAGGTTGAGGGTACGCAACCACTGAGCTCGCTCGGGAGACTCAATACCCGATAATTCCTCCACAGCCGCCGCGTAGAGATATTCGTTAAAGGTAGGTTCCGGCACCGCGATACGGCACACGATGGGGAAATTCTGAATGAAGGTGCGGCGCTCCATGAGCTTTTCGAAGCCGCGGTGCAAGTAGCCCACATGGGTCTTGCAGTCGACCACCTCATCACCACACAGGATCAGCTCGAGGGACATATTG
The DNA here is from genome assembly GCA_039714735.1 of Pseudomonadota bacterium. Taxonomy (GTDB): domain Bacteria; phylum Pseudomonadota; class Gammaproteobacteria; order Chromatiales; family Chromatiaceae; genus JASJBU01. The sequence continues at coordinate 89,992 of JBDLIT010000001.1, read as the reverse complement.
CCGGTGATACCCGGGTGTTGCGGACCCTGCCAAATCTTGACGTATTTACCTGATTCCAGGTCGATGGGCGCGTTCTGTTCTTGCATGCTCTAGCGTTTCCGTAATTCTGGTATATCAGTCGGTATCGGTATGGATCGGGTACATGATCTGCTTCATGTGCTCGCGGGGATCTTCGGTAGTACGCCCTTCCCGGTCGAAGAAGCGATCCTTGCTATAGGCCACGGTATCGAACTCCTTGCGCATCGGTGGAATCTCGTCCCAACCCTCCAGACAAAAATCGTCGTCCAGTCGCGGACTGCCGGGGAAGCGGATACCGTACATCTCCCGCAACTCCCGCTGATAGGTGGCGGCCTGGGCCCAGAGCTCGTGGATGGATTCCATCTCCGACTGTTCCCGGCCTATATCCACATGCACTGCGATATTATGGTGGCGGTCGTAATTATGCAGCATGTAGGTCAGTGTGAAGCGCTCGTCTTCGATGTAATCGATCGCCGTCATGAAGGCCAGGTGGGTGTAGTTTTCACCGTCCCGCAACTCGCGGATAAACTGCACTGCATCCTCCTTCGGTATCTTCAGCAGCAGCAGGCTGGCCTTCTGCTCCTTGACCTCGGTAATGGAGTAGTGGTCTGAAAGCTGGTCGATGATGTTTTTTGGATCGTCGCTCATGGTCTGCTATCTATAATTTATATATGGTCAGTTTATATCCAGAAACTCTCCCCCACCCTAACCCTCGGCTTTGGCTTCCTGCGTCGCTCTACCACCTCCATCCCTGGAGGCGTCCCCCGCTGGGAGAGGGAAAAATTGGGCTACCAGCTGTAGTCCGGCATATCCCAGTTCTTGATGATGCGTTTCTGGTTGGCCTTGTACCAATCCAGGTTCTCGATATAGCGGTTATGGCCGTCGGCGCGGCCCTCCTTGATCTTCTTCTTCAACTCAAGCACACCGGCCAGCAACACCTCGGGACGCGGCATACAGCCGGTAATATAGAGATCTACCGGGATATAGAGGTCGAACTGATTCACCGTGTTGTAGCTGTCCCAGTACATGCCGCCATTCACCGGGCAGATACCCAGGGCCACCACGAATTTTGGGCCCTGCATCTGCTCATAAGAGCGGATGATACGCTTCAGGGTCTTTACCGAGGCATAGCCGCCGATCATGAACACCGAAGCCTGGCGCGGCGTGGGGCGCGGCTGAACACCGAAACGGTAGGCATCGTAGCGCGAGGTCATCAGCGGGTTGAGTTCCACCGCCCCGCAACCGGTGCCAAAGGCGAGCAACCAAAGAGAATTCGCTCTGACCCAGTTGATGAACTTCTCCACCACCTCGACCGGATAGGGTTCGTAGGGCACGGGTCGCGCGTTCGAGAACAGATCCTGCTCTTCCGCGGTGAGTCCTTCGTTGGCCATTGGGCCGAGGGATTTGTCTTTAGTTAACATCACCTAGCTCCGTCATCGTCATCAATTGATAGTTAGACAATCAAGCGATGAGAAAAATCTGTACAAATGCGATCGACGCAATGCCGATCAGGGTCGGAATACGCAGGAAGAAGCGAATCGACTGATCGACCCGAAAACGCGGAAAGGAGGCGCCCACCACCACCGCCACCATGTAGATGGCCCAGGTCTTGATCACCATCTCGATGAGCCCGTTGGCGCCACCGAAGAACAGATCCATAAACAGAATCAGCTTGGCGCCGGCGAAAATGGCGCGATTGGTAGCCATCATCGCCAGAAATGAGCTGTGATACTCGGTGGGCGGACCGATCGGTATCTCATTTGGCGCGGTCACCACATCGAATGGTGGATAGGCGGTCATGCCCAGGAAGGCCAGCATTGCTGCAACCACCGCCAGGGGATTGGTAAACAGGGTCCAGTTGGTCATCCCGCCCTGCTGCGCCGCGACGATCTCGTTGATGGAGAGGGTATCGTACTGAATCACGATGGCGATGATCGCGAGGGCAAAGGGCACCTCATAGGCCGTCATTTGTCCCAGGCCACGGGCCACACCGATGGCGCTGAAGGGGTGACCACTCTCCCCGGCCCCCAGGGCCATGCCGAGCTGGCCGAAGAAGACGAAATATATCGCCAACAGCAGATCACCGGCAAAGTTGAAATTGGAAAACATCTCACTGCCGTAGATCACCGGGATGAAGGCCAGGGTGCCGATGCCACCTGCAATACGGAACACCGGTCCCAGGTAGAACATCACCCCGTGGCTCACTGCGGTGCGCTTGCCCAGGTTCTTGATGATATCCAGGAAGGGTTGCCAGTAGGGAATGCCGATACGTCCCTGCACCTTTGCCATGGTCCGCGCGACGGTGGCCCCAAGCAGCAGTCCATAGACTGTGACTATGCCCAGGGTGATAAGAAAGTAACCGATTTTGACGGCCCAATATTCCATGATTTAACCCATGCCTCCGACCGCGATATAGATCATCACTACATAAAACAATACGTACAGGGCGTAGGTCTGACCATTACCCGTATACAGAACCCGTAGCGTGGACCCAATGGTGTTACTCCACTCAGACACACCATCCCAGAAAGCGGTTGCCCTGGGCTTCAAGAATGAGCCAAATGCCTTCTCATAGAATGAGTAGAAGTTATAGGCATAGTGGGATGTCTCCGGGGTTGCGGGACGCTCCGCGGCAAATACGATGTTGAACTGCTTGACCTTCTGAATCCGCATGAAGCGGGAGAGAAACAGCAGGATCAGCAGCGGCACCAGGAACACCCCGGCGACGATGTTGATGACCATAAAGCCATCCCAGTAACCGAGTCTGCTCTTGAGAGCTGTACCTTCCCAGATCAGGGCCTCGGGGAAATTACCGGCAATCGCCGTGGTGATCGGATCGATCAGCAGCTTGGGCCAGACCGAGAAGGCCATGATTGCTACGATGAGCAGAATCTGTGGTACCAGCAACAGCCACGGCGCCTCGCGCAGGTCCTTGTGCGCCGTTTTGCGCTGTCCGAGAAACACGGTATGGATCAGCCGGAACAGATAGAGAAAGGCCACCGCACTGGCGAAAAAGGCAAGACCGGCCTGCCAATACCAGCCCTTGTCGAACAGGGCGTTGAGCAGTAGCCACTTGCTGCCAAAACCGGTCAGCGGTGGCACGCCGGAGATGGCGATAATGCCGATCAACACCGAGATGAAGGTCATCGGCATATTCTTGTCCAGACCGCCCATCTTGTACATCAAACGGGTGCCGGTGCGGAATACCAGACCAGCCACCGCCAGGAACAGCAAGCCCTTGAACAGCAGGTGGTTGACAGTCAGATAGCCGGCGCTCACCCAACCCAACTGGCTGGATATGGCAATCGCGGTGATGATATATCCCACCTGTCCCATACTGGAGTAGGCCAGCAGCTTCTTCACATCTTCCTGGAACAGGGCCATCAGGGCACCCACGAAAGCGGTGATAACACCCAACCAGCCGACCACATAATTCACCTGATCAACAGCACCTGCCCCATTCACAGCCAGGTGCAATCCAGCCAGCAGCATCCCGAAGATGGCGGCCTTGCCCACCACCGCCGCGAGCAGCGCGGAGAAGTCGTCTTCGGCTTCGCTGTAGGCGCCAGGCAGCCAGATATGCAGCCCCGCGGCACCGGCCTTGATCAGAAAACCGAGTATCAACAGCGTATAGACGAGGGTTGCCGATGTTTGAACATTGCTCAGATCTGACAGCAGGATGGAGCCGGTCTCTCCATAGGCGAAACCAAAGCCAGCCATGATCAGGAAGGCCGAGCCCAGGGAGAACATCAAGAAGGTCAGGATATGTTTCTTCGCGCCACGTCCCAGGGAGATCATCAAGTATGAACTGAGGGTCAGGATCTCCCAGGCAAAGAAGAACTGCAGCGAAGTGGATGCATCCAGCAGCGACACCAGGGAGAACAGCAGCATGCCCAACAGTGGATAGAATCCCTTACGGGCATCTGAACGGTGCAGTACCGCAAAGGCGATCACCCCCCCACCCAGTAATAGAATAAGTCCGAACAGCCAGTGCAGGCCCTCCAATCCCATGGCGACGGGATAGGCGTAGGCGGCAAACGCCGCGAGCACAACGATTGCCTTCAGGCGTCCCGGCATGCCATCGAGAGCGTACAACAGGATGCCCATATAAACCGGTACCAATACACGGGCGGCATCCAGCCCGAGCCAATTAGCAATCAGATGGCCACAGGCAAGCAGAGACAAGGCAAACAGTCCGATCGGGATGAGCCTTCCAACCTTCTCAACTTGTGGAGGTTGTTCCGCATCGCGCAGGGCAAAGCCAAACCAGCGATAGAGATAGGCGGCCTCCAGCAGTGAACCCAACAGCACAGCAAAGACCCAGAACGGCAGGTCGCCGGCAGACAGCTGCATGATCAGCTCCCATTTGGCCCAGAAGCCGGGGAATGGCGGAAAGCCTGCCAGGGCCGCCAGCAACACGCCCAACAGAACCAGCAGCAGTGGTTTGCGCCGCAGCCCCACCCAGTCTTCAGTGCCTGGGCGGTCTACTGCACCGGCCAGCCAGAAGAGGCCTGCCTTGGCCAGCAGGTGATTGATGAACAACCCGCCAACGACCAGAGAGACATACTCGGCCTTGTCCAGCATGTTCAGGACCGCCAGGGCCAGAGTCATCAGACCTATCTGCGCAACTGAGGAGTAGCCCAACATACGCCTGACATTACGTTGGCGCAGACCAATAAAGTTAGAGGCCAGGAAGGTCGCACCACCTACCGCGGCCACTACCGGCAGAAAATCCGCAAGCAGGGGCACAATCTTGTAGAGAGCAAAGAAGGCGCCGGCCGAAACACCGACAGAGATCATCGCGGCGACACCTGCTGGAACCGTCTCATAGACATCCAGTCCCCAGCCATTGGCTGGGTAGGGTTTGAGTTCGATGATCACACCCACCAACAGCAGGACACTGGCGGCCAGGCCAATTGGGCCGGTAATTCGATCCAGGTGGAGCAGCATGTCGTCAATGTTGAGGGTGCCGGTCAGGTAATAGAGCAGCATGGTCCCCAACAGAAAAAAGGTGGAGGCCAGAGAGGTGGCGATGATGTATTTGAAGCCAGCCGCGAGGCTCGCAGGACTCTTGTCCAGGGCAAGCAGACCATAGGTGGCCAGCGCAGTAATCTCGATAAAGATAAACAGATTGAACAGGTCGCGGGTCATGACCATGCCGCTGATACCCATGGCCAGGATCAGGTAGACCGACATGGCCGAGGCCCGACCCCGGAAATAATTCAACAGATACCAGCCACCTAAAATCGCGGACAGGTTAACCGCGGTCACCACAAACGCCTCAAACAAGCCGAAGTACAGATTGATCGCAAAGGGTGGTTGAATCCCCGCAGTGATGATCTCCACCGCAGGCGCTCCGTTCATCAGCCGCAACAACCAGATCCCGGATATCAACAGCAGGTAGAGTTGAGTCACCCAGAAGAGCGCATGGGCGGAACCCTCGCTGCGCCTGGCAATCAATGGCAGCAGAAAGCCTGCGCCAAGGGCGGCTATGACCAGATTGATGGGGGCTAGCAGACCTTCTACCATTTCGACTCCGTGCAATCCTCGATGGACAGGGATTTTTTCTTGTCATGTATCTGCACCGCAAAGGCCAGCATCACCGCAGTGATACCCAAACCGATGACGATGGCGGTCAATACCAGCGCTGAGGGCACTGGATCCACCACATTCTGCAGGGCGGTTGCGCGATCCACTGCCTCATTGATAATCGGTGCGGTGCCACCCGACAGGTAACCAATGGATACCATGATCATGTGTACACCGGTATCAATCAGAGAGAAACCAATGATCATGCGGATGATGTTCTTCTGGCTGAGCATTCCCCACATGCCGATCAACAGCAATATTAAACCAGTGCTCAGGGTAATCGTGGAAACGGGCAGATCCATGGGTACTAATCCTGCTGATCGCTTTTGAAATGTTCCAGCACGGCGCTAAGCTCAGTGCCAACCTTCAAACCGATAAAGATATAGATGAGTGGGATTGCCCCGGCGCTGAGTAGATCACCATAGTTGCCCAGCGGCAGAAAACGGTTATCCAGAAAGCCACCTGCCAGCACCAGTCCGAATATACCTACCAGGACGTAGCCGAAACCCGACAGAGACTCGAGCACACTCATCAGGGTATGACGCAGCTTTGCGTAGGGCAGCGCCAGGAATAGCAGCAGGACACCGGAGGCAATCACTGCTCCACCCTGAAAACCGCCACCCGGGGTCAAATGGCCGTTGAGAAAGATATAGGCGCCGAACAGAAAGATCATCGGTAGCAGGTACTGCACGGTGGTCTGCACCAGTTCGCTCGAAGCCGTCTTCTGCGGCTGCTCAGCTGCCTTTTCCTGCTTGCCAGTCACTCCCAGCAACAGACCAACCACCGCAGCTGATAGAAACAGCACTGTGACCTCGCCCAGGGTATCCAATCCACGGTATGTCACGACTACCGCGGTCACCAGATTAGGCGCACCCAGCTCGTCCGGCCCCTTATCCACATAACGTGTCGCCAGGGAGGAGAGTCCTTCAGGTTCCTGGTAATTATCGGCAATCTCATAGAACATCGCCGCAAACAGCAACAAGACCAGAAAAATAAAAAGCCGTTTGATCATCTACTCGGCTCCATTGATGGTTTTGGCCTCGTGCAACTTATCCACTACTGTATGTTTGGTCTTGTGGATACCGCGCCGATGAGAAGCGCGAGCCAAAGCATGGGAGGAGACCGGGTTGGTCAGCAATACAAAAAAGATCAGCAGCAATATTTTGCCGATCCAGGCCGGATGGTAGATACATATGCCAATCAGAACTAGAATGGTGCCCAGGGTAGATGCCTTGGTACCCGTCTGTATCCGGTTATAACTATCCGGCATGCGCAATACGCCCAAACCTGCAGCAAACAGAAATACCGAACCGGCGAGAATCACAAGACTGCCAAATATCTCAATCATCGGGCTCGGCATCCTGTTTGCGGGTACGGTTAATGGCGTACAAAAATATCACTGTGGCCAGACCACTGCCGATCGAGGCCTCAGTCATGGCCACATCTGGTGCAGCCAGGAAAACATAGGTTACTGATGCGAACAGGCTGGTCAGACCTGCCGCAATCACGGCACTGACCGGTCTCTCCAGATAGACTGCCAAAAAGGCGCTCACCAGGATTCCGGCACACAACAGCAGTGTCATCCATTCAATCATACGTAGGGTTCCAAACTTAGGATTCCAAACTCTGGTTACAAACCACGTTCCAGGTAGCGGGCTACAGCCAACACTCCAAGAAAACTCAAAAGACCATAGACGATTGCCACATCAATATAGATGAAGCGATCGGTGAGGTGGGCGACTAAGACTATGATCGACAGGGATACGATAGTTAACAGATCCACCGCAATGATTCTGTCGGTATCAGTATCGCCCTTGGCCAAACGAATCACACCAAACAGGATGGCAAAGGCAATCAGCACCATGGCGGCATTCAATATCATCTCAGCCATAGATCACCTCGAGGTACTTCTCAAATTTTTCCGCGATCTCACGCGTAGCCTTCTCCGAATCCTGAGTAGTGACGTCTATCCAGTGAACATAGAGCGTGTCATCATCGATATCCACCACCAGGGTGCCGGGGGTCAGGGTTATGGAGTTGGCTAGAACCAGACGACCGGTACGGGATTTCAGACGGGTGTGGACCTTGACAATGCCGGGATGGATATTAATCTTTGGCGAAAATACGATGCGGGCCACATTCATATTGGCCAGCAACAGTTCCCATAGAAAAACCCCAAGATAGCGGAAGTAGTAGATAAAGGCTTTTGGGCTAAGGCGAATATCCGCGTATGCACCCGCGAAGACAGACAGGGGCAGGGCCAGAATTGTGGATACAACCACACCGGTCACTATGACATCTATGGCCATGGATGCATTGGCTACGAGCCAAACAAGCAGCAGTGTTATCCAAAGTGTAAAGATGCTTTGAGTGTTAATGGCAGGGTACTCCGTCACGCTTTTTTCACGTTACTACTGATGAAAGCCGCACAGCATACAGACATTTTTAGAAACGGCAAGACGTATCTCCTACATTCACAGAACTGTAATATTAAGGTGCGAACAAACCCTTTGCGCACCTTAAAAGTGCAAACCCAAGCATAGAATATTTAACAACCCTACGAGCTGCCTCTATGCTCCGATATCTATCAATTTGCTAGCAATACACTTGCCAATTCAGGAAGCACTATCCAGGTCATCCCTACCTTTATCAGGACATAACACCCGATCTCCAGGAAGCACCTGGGGTCCCGCCGGAAACGGGATTCGCCATGCGCCACTTAAAGGGGTGGAGTGATCAGGCCCTGCTAAATCTTATGACCCTATATTCAAACTGTGGCGCCAAATATCGATCTCCTTGTCAAAAAGCCGCCGACTCTCTTCTGGCCCCCAGCTACCCGCCGGATAGCTGGTAATGAAGTCACGCTCCACCGACCAGACACGCAGTATGGGATCAACAATACGCCAAGCGTATTCCACTTCGTCATAGCGCAGAAACAGAGAGCGATCACCTTCCATGATATCAAGCAGCAAACCCTCATAAGCATCGGCATATATGTCGCTTTGGGTGCGAAAACCTGCATCCAGACTGACCTGATGGGTCTCCATCTCCAGTCCCGGCTCCTTGGCGGTCAGTTGAATCCGCAGGCATTCGCAGGGCTGGATACCCAACACCAGCCAGTTACGCTCCATCTGCTGTATATGGGTATCTCGGAAAAATTGGGTTGGTGGCTGGCGAAAGCGGATCATGATGCTGGAGACACCTTTTGCCATCCGCTTCCCGGTACGCAGATAGAATGGCACGCCTCGCCATCGCCAGTTGTCCACATAGAGTTTGAGCGCCGCATAGGTCTCGGTGACGCTATCCTGGGGCACGCCCTCCTCTTCGAGATATCCTTTTACCTTGTCCCCATCTATCTTCCCTGCACCATATTGGGCGCGAAAGGCCTGAGAATGCACCGCGCTGGGGGGGATAGGCCGGACTGACTTGAGCACCTTGACCTTCTCGTCACGCAGGGATTCCGACTCCATGGAAACCGGCGGCTCCATCGCCACCAGAGTCAACAACTGCAACAGATGACTCTGGATCATGTCCCGTAACGCGCCGGCCCCGTCATAGTAGGGCGCACGACTACCGACACCAAGCTGTTCGGAATGAGTAATCTGGACATGATCGATATAGTTGCGATTCCAGAGGGGTTCCAGCATCACGTTGGCGAAACGAAATACCAATACATTGCGTACGGTTTCCTTGCCCAGATAGTGGTCGATACGATAGATCTGCCTTTCATCGAGGTAACGCGACAGGCGGACCTGCAGTGCCTGAGCACTTTCAAGATCGTAACCAAAGGGTTTTTCAATCACCACGCGACGCCAGCCACTCTCTTCCTTGAGCAACCCCGTCCGGCTGAGGTTTTCGGTGACTACGCCAAACTCCGCCGGGCGAATCGATAGATAAAACCCCACATTGGCAGAAAAATCAGGCTCATTGTTGATGTATTCGGCCAAGCTGTCATACATGGATGAATCGGAGATATCGCCTTGAAAGTAGTCGAGACGTTGCTCAAAACGCTCAAACACCTTGGCGTCCAGTCCACTTGTTACACTGCCCTCCAGCATGCCACGGGCCTCCTGCAACCAGCGGTCACGGTCCCATGGCCGGCGGCCGGTGGCCAGGATACGGCAGTTCTCATGCAACTTACCCGCAGCCTCCAGGTGATAGAGCGCCGGCATCAATTTAATACGTGACAGGTTGCCCGTGGAGCCAAAGATCACAAAGGTACAGGCATCGGCTATCGAACTCATGGCTATACCTCGTAAGTCGTCGATGCAACCTTGCCACCGTGTCCGGTCCAGTCGGTGTGAAAAAACTCACCTCTCGGTTTGTCTAATCTTTCGTAAGTGTGCGCACCGAAATAGTCGCGTTGCGCCTGCAGCAGATTGGCGGGCAGCCGCTCACTGCGATAACCGTCGAAATAGGCCAGCGCCGAGGCAAAGGCAGGCGCTGCAATCCCCTGCTCCACCGCCAGAATGACTGCTTTGCGCCAACCTGCCTCAGCCTCTTTCAGCGCTGAAGTGAAAAAGCTATCCAGCGCCAGATTATCCAACTGAGGATTGTTATCAAAAGCCGCCTTGATATTGCCGAGGAATTTACTGCGAATGATGCAGCCACCCCGCCACATCAATGCGATCTCACCATAATTCAGATCCCAGCCCTGCTCTTTGGCGGCTTCATACATCAACATGAAACCCTGAGCGTAAGAGATGATCTTGGAGGCATACAGCGCATCATGCAGGGCCTGCACATATTCGCTCTTATCACCTTGCACAGGCAGGTTTTGACGCTGACCGAGTATCCCGGAAGCCTGGATACGTTCTTCTTTCAGGGAAGACAAAACCCGGGCAAACACCGCCTCACCAATCAAGGTCAGCGGCACCCCCAGATCGAGGGCGCTGATGCCTGTCCATTTGCCAGTCCCTTTCTGTCCCGCCGTATCCAGGATTTTGGTCACCAACGGTTCACCATCCTCGTCCTTCTTTGCCAGAATATCGGCTGTTATTTCGATGAGGTAAGAGTCCAGAACGCCACGATTCCAGTCTGCGAAACTCTCCTGCATCTGATCATGATCCATAGCCAAGGCCGACCCCATCAGGGAATAGGCCTCACAGATCAACTGCATGTCGCCATATTCAATACCGTTATGCACCATCTTTACGAAATGCCCCGCACCATCCTGCCCCACCCATTGACAGCAGGGTTCACCATCAACCTTCGCTGAGATTGATTGAAAGATATCCTTTACCAGCGGCCATGCCTCGGGGTCGCCACCCGGCATGATCGACGGGCCATGACGCGCACCCTCTTCTCCACCCGAAATTCCGGTACCGATAAAGCGCAAGCCCTTGTCACGCAGATAGGCGGTACGCCGGGTCGAGTCGGGATAATGCGAGTTACCGCCGTCGATGATGACGTCTCCCGGCTCTAGCAGAGGCGCCAGCAGTTCGATAAAACGGTCCACCACCTCTCCAGCCTTAACCATCAGCATGACCTTGCGTGGAGACTCCAGACTGTTCACCAGTTCCTCCAGGCTATGGGCGCCGACTATTGACGAGCCATTAGCAGGACCATTCAGAAAATTGTCCACTTTACTGGTAGTCCGATTATAAACCGCAACACGATAGCCATTATCCGCCATGTTGAGGACTAGGTTTTGACCCATGACCGCCAAACCAATTAGACCAATATCTGCCTTTGCCATTTGTTTCTATCCTTATTCTGCTTGTCGTCAATTTAAAGTGGAAATTCGATTGAAAAATGAGAACCTATCACGAATAGGTGACAGATTGATGATAACTCACGAATGGTAATTGCCTGGGATGAAATTATGAACCAAGTTCCACTTTCATCAGAGAATTGCGTCAGCTACTATAAAAACTTAAATTAAGTTGAATTACCCAACCAGTTATTCACGATACCAAGCCTTCTCACATACACACCACACCACCATGCGCATCTATAAAATAGTCTTCATCAATCAGGGCAAGATATACGAGATCTATGCCAAGACCGTCCGGCAAGGTGATCTTTACGGTTTTGTTGAGATTGAAGATTTAATTTTTGAAAAAACCACATCAATCGTAGTAGATCCATCGGCAGAAAAACTCCAAGAGGAGTTTTCCGGAGTGTACCGTACCCGGGTACCCATTCATGCAGTGATTCGAATCGATGAAGTTGAAAAACACGGCGCGGGTAAGATCACAGAATTTGACGGACAATCCAACATCACCCCCTTCCCCAATCCACTTATAAAACCTGAAAAACCAAGGGAGTAAGGCTCTCCATAATTTGCTGGTGGAGGCCCGGCAGGAAAAAAACCCTATCCACCTAACCTGCTCCTATTGCGATTCCTCATTGCCGGTAAGCGGCCAGATGGAGAAAATCCCGATCGACCCCATGCCGTGAGAACGCTTATGCAGATCGCTTTACTCCCAATCTGGTTGCTCATTTTCATCCTGACGGGCTGTTCGGAGACGGAACCTACTCCCGGGACTGACATCGATCCACCACTCATTACCGCAGCAGAGTCAGGTGACATATCCGCTTTGTCTCAATTACTCGGAGAACGACCCGTCATCGATGTCAGAGATGCCTGCCAATGGACTCCATTAATGAAAGCCGCACTGAACGGTCATCTGCAAGCCGCCAGGCAACTGGTCGCCGCTGGCGCATCGATCGATCTCACAGACAAGGGTGGCTATACCGCGATGATGTTAGCTGCTTCCAACAACCACAGCGAAGTAGTCGAATTTCTCCTCGGCAAAGATGCGGATGTAGATCAAGCGGAAAATACCGCAGGCTGGACAGCTCTGATATGGGCGGCGAAACTTGGGCATTTCGAGACCGTGAAAATCCTATTGGATCACAAAGCCAATCCGAATCTTGCCGATTTTAAGGGAAAACGCGCCATAGACTGGGCTATTGCCGGAAATTTTGAGGCTATCTCATCTCTTTTGACAGCATCGATATAGTAAGCACTAATCGATGGTATAAATTAACGATAATTTTTCCATGTTGGCGACCAGGAGATGACCTGGGTCATGAGCAAGTTTTCTGAATGCGCCTATCATTTGCTGTTAAGACATCTTTTTACTGAGAGGGTCAACAAATGCCGCCGGGAGAAATCATCAACGATCAACAATTGCGTGAAGCCCTGAATGACCTGTCTCTGGAAAACCAGCGCGAGCTAGGCGCACGATTCGTCAGCAGTGTCGGTCATCTCAGTGTCAATTCGATAATCACGCAAGGCCTGAAGACGGCAGGCGACCCGAACCGCACCCCAACAGAGCTTGCCACCGCTTATAAAAACGCCAAGGCATTTGGCATCGAGAAATACACCTCCTGCGGGCGTGACGCCAACTGGTCGGCTCAGGCCGAACACTTTGTTGCTACAGCGCTAACCGCCTGCCTGCTGCCTGAAGAGCAAGTCACCCAGCAGGAAAACCTGGCCTGGAAAGCCGCCATGCAGGCGCGCATGGCCAGAAACTGCGAGATGATCTTGAATGACCGGGGTGAGGTCGACAATGAGGCTATCCGGCAATATGTGATTGCCGGCGAGTTTCTGGCGCAGCCCTGAATAACACCCTGATTATTACTGGAAATCTGCTCAGCCCTTCCCATCCAGGAGCCCGATACCATCCATCCCTTCAGCTAGAAAATCGTTATTACGATTGGCCCCCAACTTGATCATCAAACGAACATCGTTTGTTGAATCGGCGTGGGCCAAGGCATCTTCATAGCTTATTTCGCCATCCTCATAGAGTTTATAGAGGTGTTGGTCGAATGTGATCATGCCGAGCTCATTGGAGCGTTTCATCAATTCCTTGAGTTTTGGAACCTCTCCCTTACGCACGAGTTCTGCCGCCAGTGGCGTATTCAGCATGACTTCTATGGCTGCGCGCCGGCCGTTCCCATCGGCCTTGGGAATGAGCTGCTGAGCGACAATTGCCTTTAGATTCAACGAGAGGTCCATAAATACCTGTTCCCGCTCTACTTCCGGAAAAAAATGAATGATACGGTCCAGCGCCTGATTGGCATTATTCGCATGCAAGGTTGAAAAACAAAGATGACCGGTTTCTGCAAATGCAATGGCATGCCGCATGGTTTCAGCCGTCCGAATTTCACCGATCAGTATGACATCCGGAGCCTGGCGCAATGTATTCTTCAATGCCACTTCGTAGGACTCGGTATCCAGCCCCACTTCGCGTTGGGTGATAATGCAACCCTGGTGATCATGCATAAACTCAATCGGGTCTTCGATACTGATGATATGCCCGCTGCCCCGGGCATTTCGGTAACCGATCATCGCAGCCAGTGAAGTTGACTTACCGGTACCAGTCGCCCCGACGAAAAGCACAATACCCCGCTTGGCCATACATATGTCTTTCAATATCGGCGGCAGGTACAGCTGCTCCATGGTAGGAATACGCGTTTCGATACGCCGCAACACCATACCGACAGCATCACGCTGAATGAATGCGCTTACCCTGAAACGACCGATGGCCTTGGCGCTGATGGCAAAGTTACACTCTTTTGTCGCCTCAAACTCCTTCTGCTGAGCGTCACTCATGATACTCAGGGCCAATTCACGGGCTCGCTGGGGACTAACTTTCGTCTTATTGACCGGGTGGATCCGGCCATCGATCTTCATGGATGGCTCACGCCCTGCCGTGATAAACAGGTCAGAGGCCTTTTTTTTGACCATCATAGTTAACAGTGAATTAAATTCCATAACCTTTCCTTCTCACCGTACCCCTTAGCGAAGATAAAAAATAAGCCATTAGAATTGGTCCTTGTTCTGCGCTTTGGACTTGGCATCAAGTCGGCTGATAATGCCTCTCTCCACGAGTTCTTTCAGGGCCTGATCCATGGTTTGCATACCCGTTGCCTGGCCGGTCTGAATCGCCGAATACATCTGCGCCACCTTATCTTCACGAATCAGATTGCGAATCGCAGGCGTGCCGACCATGATCTCCCATGCCGCGACCCGGCCACCGCCAATCTTCTTCAGCAACGTCTGGGCGATTACCGACCGTAATGACTCAGAGAGCATTGAACGCACCATGGATTTCTCGCCTGCAGGAAAGACATCGATAATCCGGTCGATCGTCTTGGCAGCCGAACTGGTATGCAGGGTGCCGAACACCAGATGACCTGTCTCCGCCGCCGTCATTGCCAGACGTATGGTCTCCAGATCGCGCAGCTCGCCGACCAGGATGATGTCCGGATCCTCACGTAATGCCGATCTCAGTGCTTCAGCAAATCCCAGGGTGTCCCGATGAACTTCTCGTTGATTGACCAGGCATTTTTTACTGCTGTGGACAAATTCTATAGGATCTTCGATGGTCAGAATGTGGGCGTAATCATTATCATTCTTATAATCCATCATGGCGGCAAGGGTCGTTGACTTACCAGAACCGGTTGGCCCGGTGACCAGCACCAATCCCCTGGGTACATCAACGATATCCCTGAATGTCTGGGGACAACCCAGATCTTCCAGCGTCAACACCTTTGACGGGATTGTCCGAAACACAGCTGACGCGCCACGAGCCTGATTGAATGCATTGACACGGAAACGGGCCAGGCCGGGAATTTCGAATGAGAAATCGTTCTCCAGAAACTCCTCGAAGTCCTTCCGCTGCTTGTCATTCATGATGTCATACACCAGGCCATGCACGACCTTGTGTTCCAACGCAGGGACATTGATTCGCCGAATATCCCCATCCACACGAATCATAGGGGGAAGACCTGCCGAGAGATGCAGATCAGATGCATTGTGTTTGACACTGAAGGCTAAAAGTTCAGCAATGTCCATTCAAAATCCCCAAGTGAAAACCAAGCAGCTTAAGCACTGGCCTTTCATATCGGCTCCCAAATGAATAAGTTTAATCAATCACTCGTCGAATCAAGATACTCAAAATACTTGAAAAACAGTTTCTGAAACCACACTTATAGAAGTTACTATATCAATCCTGAATGGAAAATTATTTTTTCTTTCACATATCAACCAGCACTTATAGTGACCACACAAGAGCATAACAGACTGGAAGAACGTTTAGCCCGCGTCAGGCGACGCATCTCCAGCGCTGCTAAAACCTTTAGTTGCCAGGCAGACAGGATTCAATTGCTTGCCGTCAGCAAAACCCGTCATGTGGACGAGATCCGTGAAGCCGCCAGACTGGAGCAACGAGCATTTGGCGAAAGTTATCTGCAGGAGGCGCTGGAGAAGATCAAGCAACTCAAAGACCTAACCCTGGAATGGCATTTTATCGGCAGACTCCAGAGCAATAAAACCAGGTCCATCGCTGAACACTTTGACTGGGTTCACAGTATAGCGAGCCTCAAGCATGCACAACGCTTGAGTGACCAGCGTCCCGAAATCCTTCCTCCACTTAAGATATGTATTCAGGTCAATACCAGTGGAGAAGGCAGTAAGGACGGGCACAATCCGGACGAACTTGCTGGCCTGATTGAACGTTATGCGAACCTGCCGAATTTAGAATTGAGGGGCCTGATGACCATCCCCGCCCCGGCAGAAACCCTGGAAGCTCAACGCCGCCCATTTAAACGCTTGAGACTACTTCGTGACGCCTTGAGAACCGAAAACATGCCACTGAACACCCTTTCAATGGGCATGTCCAAGGATCTCGAGGCCGCAATTGCCGAAGGCTCCAATCTAGTCCGTATTGGCACCGCTATTTTTGGTCCTCGGCTGTATAATGTGAAAAACTAATGTCAACTCATTCCACAAATACCAATTAGCAAGATGAAAACAAGCAATATTACCTTCATCGGGGGTGGCAACATGGCCACAAGCCTGATTAATGGACTCATCGCTGACGGCTATGACCCCAACCGTATCACCGTCAGTGACCCGGACCGGGAGAAACTTGCACAATTGGCTGCACGCCTGGGCATCCACACAGAACATGATAATCACCAGGCAATATCTGATGCTGAAGTCGTTGTTCTCGCAGTGAAACCACAGATCCTCGAATCCGTCGCCCGCGATCTGGCTCCTACGATTCAAGAACACCAACCGCTGATCATCTCTATTGCGGCCGGCGTACAGGAAGCCCCTCTACGTCACTGGTTGGGGGAAAAGATCGCCCTGGTGCGCGCCATGCCGAATACGCCGGCCATGATCCAGGCCGGCGCCACTGGCCTGCATGCCGGGAAAGGGGTCAGCGCGGCGCAAAAAGATCTGGCGGAGAGTATACTCCGGGCGGTAGGCCTGACCTGCTGGGTCTCTAATGAGACTCTGATGGATGCCGTCACAGCCGTGTCTGGAAGTGGACCCGCCTATTTTTTTCTGGTCATGGAAGCCATAGAGGATGCCGCCCAAGGTATGGGGCTTGATGAGGAAACAGCTCGACTTCTCACCCTACAAACCGCCCTGGGAGCAGCCCGTATGGCCATGGAAAGTAACGATGCTCCAGGAATTTTACGTGAAAAAGTCACTTCACCGGGTGGCACCACCGAACGAGCGCTGGGCATTTTAGAACAAGGTCAGCTCAAGGGTCTCTTCAAAACAGCACTGGATGGTGCGCGACAACGTTCTGTAGAACTTTCCAATATTATCGCAAAACAGAAGAAGCTTAATGCCGACAGATAGTCGTTTTCATTTGAATACCAGGACTTAATTAAAAAAATGGGCAGCAACTATCTCACCAATCCATTGGTTTTCCTGATTCAGACCCTTTTTGGACTCTACATCCTGGCCGTCCTGCTGCGATTTATACTTCAATTGGTGCGAGCCGATTTTTATAATCCTGTTTCTCAATTTCTGGTAAAAATCACCACCCCACCTTTAAAGATATTACGCAGAATCATACCCGGTTTTGGCGGGATTGACCTATCCGCATTGATTCTTGTCTGGGGTTTGAAATATCTGGAGCTGCTTCTGATCATTCTGGTCAGCGGCGCAACGATCAATCTGTGGGGACCACTGCTTTGGTCAATACCTGAACTGATAGAACTGGTCATCAACATATTCCTATTTGCAATCCTTATTCAAGTCATCCTCAGCTGGATAAATCCGGGAACCTACAATCCTGTATCAACACTGATCTACAATCTGACCGAACCGGTGATGCGCCCAGCGCGTAATCTTCTTCCTCCCATATCAGGGCTTGATCTATCTCCCATGCTGGTAATGATCGGACTGGTGCTCCTGAAAATGCTACTACTGCCTCCGTTAAGGGCGATTACTGGAAGCCCGTTCACATGACCTGGTTTGCCTGGGAAGGCAATGACTTGATCTTGAGGCTGCGCATTCAGCCAAAAGCCTCTCGTAATGCTTTTGTTGCCCCATACGGAGACGATTACTACAAGGTCGCTATCTCTTCACCTCCGGTTGACGGGAAGGCAAATAAACAACTGATTAAATTCCTTTCCAAAAATTTTGGCTTGCCCCGCTCGAAAATCAGTCTGGAATCGGGTGAAAAATCCCGTTCAAAATCCCTACGGTTAAAGTCACCTACTAGATTGCCGATACCTCTAGAAGAATCTGCCGGTAGTGCAGGTGAAGACATATCTCGACAAGACAACTCTAGTCAGCCATGATCTCCACCCGCACGTAAGGCCCAAGAGTTTGTTATTACTTGAGTTTATCGGGAAAGAATAATGGAAAAATTACGTTTTCAGCATCAACTGCAAGCCTACGATCAATGGAAGACAAATGTCATCAACACCATTGAGGAGTATGCTCCCTGGCTGGAAGAGAACAGCATGTCTACACCAGATATGCAGCAGAATATTGCCCAAACCCTCAAGGACTTAAAAAGCGATAAGCTCACCATCGCATTTGTCGCTGAATTTTCACGCGGCAAGACCGAGCTGATCAATGCCATATTCTTCGCCGATTATGGACGGCGCCTGTTACCGTCAGATGCTGGACGCACCACCATGTGTCCGACAGAAATCTTCTACGATGCTGACAGGGAAGAAGCCTATGTCAGATTGCTACCGATTGAGACCAGACTACAGGATGTTACACTCTCCCAACTCAGAGAGGACACCAGGCAATGGGTACACTACCCACTGGAAACGGATTCCGTGGAACAGATGGAAGCTGCGCTCAGTGAAGTCATTCAGACGAAATCCGTACCACTCGACGAAGCAAAACATTTAGGGCTCTACAGTCCGGACCTGCACCCACACCAGAAAACACCACCCAAGACAATCGAAATTCCCAAATGGCGGCATGCACTGATCAGTTTCCCCCACCATTTATTGAAACAGGGTCTCACAATTCTTGATACCCCAGGACTCAATGCACTTGGCACCGAGCCAGAACTAACCTTGAATATGTTACCTGCAGCTCAAGCTGTACTCTTTGTGCTCGGCGCTGATACCGGCGTCACTCGCAGCGACATGGAGATCTGGCAGCATCACATCAAAGGCTTTCAAAGCGGCCGCCAACGGGGCTTGATGGTAGTGCTCAACAAGATAGATACCTTATGGGATGACCTGCGCGAGGCCTCGGATGTACACGGAGTTATTCAGAACCAGCAGTCCTCAACAGCGGAGATGCTGGGTATCGAAAAAAATGCCGTTTTTCCGATATCGGCACAAAAAGGACTCCTGGCAAAAGTAAAGAATGATCAGAAGCTGCTTGATAGAAGCGGCCTGCTCAATCTAGAAAGTTATCTCGGACATGATGTCCTCAGCATCAAGCAACAGATAATCCTGGACAACGTTGGTTCTGATGTTGGGCAGATGCTGGACAATAGCCGTAGCGTACTGTCTGGAAAACTCACCAATACTAAACGTCAATTAGAGGAGATGGAGGAGCTGAGCGGTAAAAGTGATGATGTCATCACTGGACTGATGGAAAAAACCCGTAAGGAACAATCCCAATACATGCATGATGTGGATAGTTTCCAACAAAGCCGGAAACAACTTAAACAGCAATCCGACCAATTACAGGCAATACTAAACCTCAAATCTCTGGACAAAATAATTGAACGCAGCCGTCGTGAGATGAGCAATTCCTGGACTACAACCGGGATGAAATCCGCCATGAAAAGCCTTTTCGAAGAGATTCGGGAAAATATGCACGGCGTAGTCACTCAAAGCGAACAGACACGCAAGCTCATCCGTTCAATTTACCGTAAATTCCAGAATGAACACGGCTTTGCCGTTGTACAACCGAAAATGTTCTCCATTGTGAAATACCGGGTTGAGCTTGAACTACTGCACCAGGAAGCAGAGGTCTTCCGGAATAGCCCGGTTACTGCAATGATGGAACAAAACTTTGTTATCAAACGTTTTTTCTCGGCCCTGGTCAATCGCGCCAGAGATATTTTTCATCGTGCGAATGCCGAGATCAGCGCATGGATCGTCTCGACTCTGGAACCCCTGGTGTTACAGATCCGAGATCACAAAGAGATGATGGAGAAAAGACTCTCCAATCTCCAGAAAATTGGCCAATCACGAAACACCTTGCAGTATCGGATTCTGGAATTACAGGAACAGTATACCGAAGTGGCGCAGCAGCTAACGGCCCTACGCAACATGGCCAATCGACTTAACAATAGCCAGCTACTCAACTCTACTGACAGGCCAAAACCTAAACTTGTCAAACAGAATGTCTCTTGACCCAATCCGTGACTTACTATTAGGATCAACCTAAGTCCTTTGCAGTTTTAGGGTCGACAAGAACGTTTCTATCGGTTTATCAGCAAACCATAGAACACCAAACTATTAAATCGAGATAACAAATCCGTACCGACCTGTCAGGTCGGTATTTACTTGGAGGATCAGATGATAAATATCAAAATCACTTGCCTGTGGCTACTTACCCTCTTACTGTTTACCTGCAATGCTTGGGCGGAAAACAGCACCAGCATACCCGGGTACACCATTCATCATAACGCCATCCCCAGCGCATCATTAGATCCTGCTGTGGCTAATCAGTATCGGATCCAACGCAGTAAGTACCGAGGTATGTTAAACGTAAGTGTGATAAAGGAGATCCCGGATACAACGGGTAAGGCTGTTGACGCTATGGTGATGGCCAAGGCTACCAATATTCGAGGCCAGTTAATCAGCATACCCATGCGCAGGGTAACGGAAGGGGAAGCCATCTATTTTATTGGCGAGTTTAGAATCGCCGATCAGGAAACACTTAATTTCGAACTGCAGGTTAAACCAAGAGGCGAGACACGTTTCTACAAGGCCGGGTTAAAGCAGCAATTTTTTATTGACTAGAAATCTCTAGCGTATCCATTGCCAGCATCAACCTTTTTATTAGATTAGGAACCGCCCCGGATAACTGAGCTTATCCGGGGCGGTTCCTATGGTTTTACTGATTACTTTTTATCCTTGGAAGCGGCAACGCGCAAGCGTAATGCATTCAGCTTGATAAAACCTTCCGCATCCTGCTGGTTATATGCGCCTGCGTCATCTTCAAAAGTGGCGATTGATTCATCGAATAGACTGTTACTCTCCGATTTACGCCCAACCACAATGACATTTCCTTTGTAAAGCTTAAGCCTTACTACGCCATTGACGACCTGCTGAGTCTGATCAATTGCCGCCTGCAGCATTTCTCGTTCAGGGGCAAACCAGTATCCGTTATAGATCAACTTTGCATAACGAGGCATCAACTCATCCTTCATATGCGCTGCCTCACGATCCAGCGTCAAGGATTCCATGGCTCGATGAGCCTTTAACAGGATGGTGCCGCCAGGCGTTTCATAACAGCCTCTCGACTTCATCCCGACATAACGATTCTCAACGATATCAGACCGGCCAACACCATTCTGACCACCAAGCTTATTCAGGGCCGCCAAGACAGACGCAGGTGTCATGGACTCTCCATTAACAGCTACGACATCACCTTTCTCAAAGGTTAACTCAAGATAGGTTGCCTGGTCCGGAGCCTGCTCAGGTGAGACAGACCAGCGCCACATGTCATTCCCCGGTTCGGCCCAGGGGTCTTCAAGATCATAGCCTTCATACGAAATATGCAGAAGATTTGCATCCATTGAGTAGGGGGATTTTTTACCCTCCCGTTTCATCTCGACAGAGATGCCATTGGCCTCAGCATAAGCCAGAAGTTTTTCGCGGGACGTCAGATCCCATTCACGCCATGGGGCAATAATATTTATATCAGGACGCAAGGCATAGGCGCTCAGCTCAAAACGCACCTGATCATTGCCCTTACCCGTAGCGCCATGAGAAATCGCATCAGCACCCGTCTCATTGGCAATCTCAATCAAGCGCTTTGCAATTAAAGGGCGCGCTATTGAGGTACCCAGCAGGTATTCACCCTCATAGATCGCATTGGCGCGAAACATAGGGTAAACGTAGTCTCGTACAAATTCCTCTGTAAGATCTTCTATGTAGATTTCTTTGATGCCTGCCGCTTCCGCCTTACCTCTAACTGGGTCTACCTCTTCTCCCTGCCCGATATCAGCGGTAAAGGTCACTACCTCACACTGATATTCGTCTTGCAGCCATTTGACTATGATGGAGGTATCCAATCCCCCGGAATAGGCCAGCACAACTTTCTTCACGTCATTTTTGGACATCTTGCTTCTCCGAAAACACAACCGCCAACCCAGGGGTTGGCGGTGCGTATATTTTCCAAACTGAATATCTAATAATCAGTTCTTTTCTTTATCAACAATCTTCTTGATCCAGGGCATCATACCCCTCAAACGCTCACCCACCTGCTCAATGGGATGTTCCGCGTTCAAGCGACGATTGGCGGTCATGGACGGATAATTGAGCTGGCCCTCCATCACGAACTGCTTGGCATATTCACCGGTCTGGATGTTGCGCAGAGCCTCCTTCATTGCGGCGCGGCTCTGATCATTGATCACCCGGGGACCTGTAACATACTCGCCATACTCTGCATTGTTAGAGATGGAGTAGTTCATATTGGCGATGCCGCCTTCATACATCAGGTCTACAATCAGCTTAAGCTCGTGCAGGCATTCGAAATAGGCCATCTCTGGCGCATAACCTGCCTCGGTGAGGGTTTCAAACCCAGCCTTGACCAGCTCAACGGCGCCACCACAAAGCACCGCCTGCTCACCAAACAGATCGGTCTCTGTTTCATCCTTGAAAGTGGTTTCGATAATGCCGGTCCGGCCACCGCCAATCGCAGAGGCGTAAGACAGAGCTGTCTCCTTGGCTGTCCCGGTTGCATCCTGATAGATGGCAATCAGGTCCGGAATACCACCACCTTTCTCGTACTCACTGCGCACCGTATGACCGGGCGCCTTGGGGGCAATCATGATGACATCCAGATCCTCACGCGGAACGATCTGATTGTAATGGATTGCAAAACCGTGAGCGAACGCCAGGGTTGCGCCATTCTTGATATTGGGTGCAATCTGTTCGCGGTATAGCGTCGACTGAAACTCATCAGGCGCCAATATCATGACCACATCGGACTCTTGTACTGCCGCTTCGATAGATTTCACGTTAAGCCCTGAATTCTGAGCCTTCACAGCAGATGGAGAACCCTCACGCAGACCCACAATGACATTGACGCCTGTCTCCATCAGGTTATTGGCGTGGGCATGCCCCTGTGAGCCATAACCGATAATGCTGACTGTCTTACCCTTTATAATTGAGAGATCACAGTCTTTGTCATAGTAAACGTTAATTGCCATTTTGTGTC
Organism: Pseudomonadota bacterium; assembly: GCA_039714735.1. Taxonomy (GTDB): domain Bacteria; phylum Pseudomonadota; class Gammaproteobacteria; order Chromatiales; family Chromatiaceae; genus JASJBU01. The sequence continues at coordinate 66,750 of JBDLIT010000001.1, read as the reverse complement.
CTTGGAAATTTTTTTGATTCTATTTCTGGCGTCTGCCAGGCAGTTTGCCAACCACCCATGAAAATAAAAAAGCAGTCGGTAACTAGATACCCAGACCTTTTGGACCCCGGGCAATACCTGATGGGCCGGTACGCACCACTTCCACAATCAGCTCTTCATTGACCGCTTCGATAAATGCATCAAGCTTGCAAGCAGCGCCTGTCAGTTCGATGATATAGCTGGTGTCAGAGACGTCGATGATTTTGCCGCGAAAGATGTCCACCAAGCGTTTGAGCTCTTCACGTTGCGTGCGTTCAGCCCGGACCTTGACCATCATCATCTCCCGCTCCAGGTGTGAGCCTTCCGAGAGATCCACCAATTTGACGACATCAATCAGCTTATTCAACTGTTTGGTTATCTGTTCAACGATCTCGTCACTGCCCCGGGTTACCAGGGTCATGCGGGAGAGGCTGGAATCCTGAGTCGGCGCCACGGTCAATGACTCGATGTTATAACCACGTGCGGTGAATAGACCAGAGACCCGGGAGAGAGCGCCGGATTCGTTTTCCATCAGTATTGAAATAATATGCCGCATCAGACCAACTCACTTTCAGGTGACAGATACATCTCGTGTTGACCCTTACCCGCCGCAATCATTGGGTAGACATTCTCAGCCGGGTCCACCACCACATCCAAAAAGACCAGACGATCCTTCATACCAAAGGCCTCCTGCATGGCGCCTTCGAGCTCTTCCGACTTCTCAACACGCATTCCCACATGCCCATAAGATTCTGCCAGTTTCACAAAATCAGGGGTCACACTCATTCCCGACTGGGAATAGCGGCTCTCGTAGAAAAATTCCTGCCATTGCCGCACCATGCCCATAAACCCATTGTTCAGCAGGATGATCTTGATCGGAAGGTCATACTGCAGGCAGGTAGCCAGCTCCTGAATACACATCTGGATACTTGACTCACTCGTAACACAGGCCACCGTTGCATCGGGATGCGCCATCTGTACGCCGATCGCCGCCGGCAGACCAAATCCCATGGTCCCCAGCCCCCCGGAGTTGATCCAGCGACGTGGTTTGTCGAATTGATAGAATTGAGCCGCAAACATCTGGTGCTGGCCCACATCTGAGGTCACAAAGGCATCACCCTTGGTTACCTTGTGCAGAACTTCCACGGCATACTGAGGCTTGATCATTTTGCCTTTGGTGTCGTATTTCAGACAATCCATGGAACGCCATTTATCGATCTGCGCCCACCACTTTTTCAACGCCTCTTTATTAGGCCCCTTCTTTTGCTCGTTGACCACCTTGAGCATATCTCTCAGCACCTGCTTGACCGGCCCGACTATCGGCACGTCCACTCTCACATTCTTGGAGATAGATGACGGATCGATATCGATATGAATGATCTTCGCATCAGGACAGAATTGCTTTACGTGGCCGGTAACGCGATCATCGAAACGCGCTCCTACCGCGATCAGCACATCTGTCTCATGCATCGCCATGTTGGCCTCGTAAGTACCGTGCATACCCAACATACCGATAAAGTGCTTACCGCTGCCCGGATAGGCGCCGAGCCCCATCAGGGTCTGAGTAATAGGAAAATCCAGCGCTTCGACTAGATCCGTCAACGGCTTGGCTGCATTATCGAGCACCACGCCACCCCCGGTGTAAAAGACCGGACGTTCGGCCTTCAGCATGATGCCGATCGCCTTCTTGATCTGCCCCAAATGCCCCTTGGAAACTGGGTTATAAGAACGCATCTTGATTTTCTTGGGGTAGTCATAAGTGACCTTGTTCCCCGGGTCAGTGATATCCTTTGGGATATCGATTAGTACGGGGCCCGGGCGGCCGGTTGTTGCGATGTAGAAGGCCTTTTTTATGGTTTCAGCAAGGTCTTCAGTGCGCTTGACCAGAAAATTGTGCTTAACACAAGGCCGTGTGATACCGATCGTGTCCGCTTCCTGAAATGCGTCACTGCCAATTACCGGTGTCGGCACCTGGCCGGTAAAAACCACCATGGGAATAGAATCCATGTAGGCCGTGGCAATACCCGTCACGGCATTTGTCGCGCCTGGACCTGAAGTAACCAGAGCTACCCCCGGTTTACCCGTGGAGCGTGCATAGCCATCTGCTGCATGGGCCGCGCCCTGCTCATGACGAACCAGAATGTGCTTTACAGCATCCTGCTTGAAAATAGCGTCATAAATATGCAGAACGGCGCCACCAGGATAACCAAACACATGCTCCACGCCCTCGTCTTTCAAGCACTGAACGACGATCTCGCCACCACTTAATTCCACTTTGGGAACCTCCCAATCAGACCAAAAAACACGGCCGATGAATTTCTTCACCGAAACAGCACAAAATACTAATAGTACCCAGGCAGGTCAAGTGAACTTTGGTCTTAGATGACTCGGCATCTTCAATAAAACACTAGCAACTCATCACTATCAGCTATTGCCCTTGCGGTCTCTTAATAAACCGGAAGCCCCCCCCAGTGTGACGCCTGCCCATAAATTAAGAGAAGAGATTCATGTTCTTGAATAGGGTCAAAATTAGTGTGAAGTCCGTCTGATCATACTGTGAACACAGGCATGGAGGAGATTTGCCGCTAGTCGTTAAGTTTGACATCAGAAATATGATCAAGAGACTCGCGAAATGAACTTAATTCCTAAAATAATCGTTATCCTGATACTGAGCCTGCTCATATCAGCCTGCACTGATGAGTCCCAGGATGACACGCTCAATACAGATGCTGCGAATACAGAAAACAAGATAACGATCAGCGGAAGCGTGGGCGACGGCCCCATCATTGGCGCCATCATCAATATTAAGAATAATCAAAGTTCATTTCTTGCCACCACAACCAGTGATGATCAGGCAAACTATCAGTTAGAGATTAGTACTCAAACAGAAGATTTCCCTCTCGTACTAGAGGCATTTAATGGTGTAGATCTGGTAACCGGCACAACACCCGATTTCACTCTTGTTTCGGTCATACTGAATGACTCAACACAGCAAGCAAACCTAAATCCTCATTCGACATTGATTGTTAAAACGGCACAACTAATGCCTGGCGGCCTGACTGAAAGCAACCTTCAGTGGGCCACGCAAATCGTACTCGCAAAACTCAATTTTGGGCTGGATAGTGGACTCGTCAATGATCCGATATCCACGACCATAGATGAAAATAATGTGGTCACAATCACCCATGCAAGTGAAGCACTGGCAGAGATGTTGCGCCGCACCAGCCGTATCATCGGCAATCCCACGGATGTAGACACAATCCTCGAATCACTGGCGGCCGACCTGACTGACGGCGCCTTGGATGGACTAGGCGTGAATGGCGCCAATCCACTCCATACCGCCGTTTCTCATGTTGTCAGCCTACAAGTATTACTCGAAGCCATGCTTCACGATCTTCACGTCAATAATGTACCTGCAGATGATGCTTTGACCGCAGCCATCAATACCATCACTGGAACCAGCAGTGAGCCCCTACCAACAGACGGAAGCACCAATCTCAATACATTAATGCTGGATCAGGCCAAAGCAGCTCTGACCGCCACCCAGGTGATAGATCCGAGTGCGATGCTCGAAAATCTCAGGAAAGCACTCAATGAGATGGGTGATGGATCCACCACAGAAGACATGATTGCCGCCCTCGCCCGCTACAGCCTTGATCTTTATATAACCAGTTCACTCGACGAAGCCATCAATGAAACCGCCCTCAGCTCTAGCGAGCAAATCGATGCCATCAATGAAGCCGCCAATACAGTTGTTGACGAGAACACCGAAATAGACGACCCCATAGAGAACACTATCCCCAGTATCTACGGCATACCCGCCGACAGCGTTTCAGAAAGTGGCGGTTATTCGTTCACACCGGTTGCGAACGATCCTGACGGTGACCTCATGAGCTTCAGCATCACCAGTAAGCCAGCCTGGGCCAGCTTCGACTCCACCACCGGAACCCTGTCCGGCGCTCCGGGCTTCGACGACTCCGGCAACTACAGTAACATCCTGATCAGCGTCTCCGATGGCAGCGCCACAGCCTCTCTGAGCGCTTTCGATATCACGGTCACCAATACCAATCGGGCGCCACTCATCGATGGCAATCCCAGTTTGAGTGTTGCGGAAGGCGCAAGTTACAGTTTCACACCTTCCTCAAGCGATCCCGATGGCGATACCCTGACTTTCAGCATTCTAAACAAACCATCCTGGTCCAACTTCAGCACCAGTACTGGTAGTTTGACCGGCACACCCGACTTTGGCGATACCAACACCTACAGCAACATCGTAATCAGTGTCTCCGACGGTAGCGCCACAGCCTCTCTGAGCGCCTTCAGCATCACCGTCACGAATACCAACTGGCCTCCCAGCATCAGCGGCATTCCAGCTACCAGCGTAGCGGAAAACAGCAGTTATTCCTTCACCCCGACTACCAGCGATCCTGACGGTGACATCTTGAACTTCAACATCACTAATCAGCCAGCCTGGGCCAGTTTCAATACCGCTACCGGAACCCTTTCAGGCGCTCCGGATTTCGACGATGCCAGCACCTACAGCAACATCGTGATCAGTGTCTCCGACGGTAGCGCTACGACCTCTCTGAGCGCCTTCAACATCACCGTCACGGAGACCAATCGACCTCCCAGCATCAGCGGCATTCCCGCCAATAGCGTCACCATTGGCGACATGTATCAATTCCTTCCAAGTGCAAATGATCCAGACGGTGACATCCTGAACTTCAGCGTCATGAATTTACCTGCCTGGGCAACATTTGACACCACATCAGGAGTCATTACCGGTACTCCTGAGCTCAATGACCTCGGTCTCTACGAAGATATCATCATTTCTGTTTCAGATGGCTCCGCAGAGGACTCACTCAATAGTATCAGTATCATGGTGGATGAGGCTCCGATCACCACTGGTTCAGCCACATTGAGCTGGACAATACCAACCACCAGAACCGATGGCTCGTATTTAGATCCAAGCGAGATAGACGGCTATCGAATCTACATGGGACCGAATGAAGATGACGTATCGATGATCGTAGATCTCAATGAAGGTGGCGCAACGGGCTATACGGTCATGGATCTCGCGATCGGCACCTATGTTTTCAAAGTATCCACCTACGACACCAATGGCAACGAAGGCGGCCTCTCAGACCCCGCAATAAAGGATATCATGTAGATATGCCTCATTTGTCAATACAGTCAATCGTTACCAGAGTCATACTCTTGCTATTACACTGACATAGCGCATAATTGTTTCTAGAGTTTTCTGGTTGCCTTGATGGAGAGTGGCGCATCAAATGAAAGCAATACCCATTCTTTTCGGTCTTCTTATCTTTGCTGTGGCCGGACATGCCCAAACCTATCGCTGGATTGATGAAAACGGAGTGGTCAGCTATTCACAAACACCCCCTCCTTCCCAGGAGGCGGAAACCCTGAATCTTAAACCCCAATCTCAAAGCGACAGCGCCGCAGCCAATAAAAAACTGGATTCCCTTCGGCAAAAGCTGGAGGACCAAAGAGAAGACCGGCAATTGGCGAAGGAAGAAGAAGAAAAAGCCAAGCAGGAGAAGATCAGGCGCCAGAAAAACTGTGTTTCCGCCCGATCCAATCTACGCAAAATGGAAGGATTGGGTTCCCGTCTGCTCAAAACATCAGACGGGAAATATACACGCTTGACCGAAGAGGAGCGGCAAAAACGGATTCAGGCCGCCAAAGAACAGATCAAAACAGACTGCTCACAATAAGTAAGCCTGAGGGATTTTCGTGCCAGTTTTAAAGATCCAGACCAATACAGAACTCAATCCAATAGATCGCTCGGAGCTGCTGACTCAAGCCTCCGCGACAGTAGCCACAATGCTCGGCAAACCTGAGCGCTATGTGATGGTCATGCTAGAAAACAACTCTGATATGGTCTTTTCCGGTAGCAACACACCACTTGCCTATCTCGAATTAAAAAGTATTGGCCTGCCGAGCGACAGAACCGTTGAATTTTCCGAAGCCCTCAGCAATCTGCTCAGTGAGCATCTGAATATTCCCGCAGATCGAGTCTATATCGAGTTTGCGGATGCCCAGCGGCACATGTGGGGCTGGAACGGCGGCACCTTTTAATCAAGACCTGAAAAAATTCACGCACTCAGAGACTTCCAGGCCATCCCAAAAAACCATATCTCCCCCTGTACTCGGCTGATATCGAAACCCTCACAGTCCAACCAGGCCTGCTTAACTCTCACCTTACTTATGGTATTTGCGAAGTGTCAATGACACTTTGGCGCCCAAGCATCTAATCTTTGGGAATCTTCCTGTACTCCAGGGTTAAACACATGGGTTTAAGCCTCTGCTATTGATCCAGCAAGTCAGTATTAATGATTTTTCTTCCTTAGTCGTAGTACTCAGGAATGAGTAAAGAGAAGACAGTGCAATCTCTAGCCCAAATTACGTAGGTGGAAAACGGGAAGATAACCACCAAACTCTCACTCAATTTTGGAGGCAACTATGTTAGACCCGACAATGATTGAGTTGTCGCGCTGGCAGTTCGCGATCACTGCGCTCTACCACTTCCTTTTTGTCCCACTCACCCTGGGCCTCACCTGGATTCTGGTGATCATGGAATTGGTCTATGTGATGACCAGCAAAGAGATCTACCGGGACATGACCAAATTCTATAGACCTGTTGTTGAGCATCCGACACAGGCTTCAAAACAGGGCAGGCCCCATGTTCACTTTTAAACCAACAGACCACCTGAGATACTCAGGCAATCTTCTGTCTGGAGTATTGCTGTTTGTCACAGCGTCATCTGCAATCGCAGAGAACGAACCGACTCACACAACCCAGTCAATCGATTCTGATATGAACTATCGCCTGGATACGCTCGTTGAACAACCGACCCGGCGGGCAGACTCCAACTCCACCGCTGACCACGCCAAGTTCGAGGAGTTGAAAGGCCCCTTTTCGAATGGACCAGAGGTCACCAAGGCCTGCCTGAAATGTCATACCGAGGCGGGTCACCAGTTCATGAAGAATATCCACTGGACATGGACCTACGAGAACAAAAAAACCGGCCAGACCCTGGGTAAAAAGCATCTCGTCAACACCTTCTGCACCAACTCCCGGGGCAACGAGGGCATGTGCGCCCAGTGCCATGCCGGCTATGGCTGGAAGGACGAGAGCTTCGATTTCACCAACCAGAACAACATCGACTGCGTGGTCTGCCACGACAGCACCGGCACCTACTACAAGACCCCCAACTCAGAAGGCAGCAAGGCCTGTTCAGCGATGTTCAAGGGCAAGCAGCCTATCGACTGGGCCAAGGTAGCGCAGAGCTCCGCCCTGCCCACCCGTGAAAACTGCGGTGGATGCCACTTCTACGGTGGTGGTGGTGACGGGGTAAAACATGGTGATCTGGACTCCTCCCTGATCCATCCGGACCACAAACTGGATGTACACATGGATGAAGCCGGACTTAACTTTGCCTGCACCACCTGCCATGTCACGGAAAAGCATGTCTGGGCCGGCAGCCGCTACGACGTCATCGCCAAGGATACGCAAGGCACCGGCAAACCCGGCATGCGGCGTAGCGTGGCCACCTGCGAATCCTGCCACGGAGTCTCTCCACATCCGCTGCAGGACCTCGCCAGCATCAAGCTGAACGACCATGTGGAAAAGGTGGCCTGTGAGACCTGCCATATCCCCAGGATTGCTCGTGGCGGAGTCGCCACCAAGGTAGATTGGGATTGGCGCACCGCCGGCAAGACCAAGAACGGCCAGGGCTATAAAGAGAAGAACTATACCCAGGGCAACGGCGAGCATCGCGCCACCTACAAATCGATCAAGGGCAGCTTCAAGTATGGTGAGAACCTGGTGCCACACTACGCCTGGTTTGATGGGCAGATGCTCTACACCACCATCGACACCCAGTTCGACCCGTCCAGTGGCCCGGTTGAGATCAACGGTTTCAAGGGTTCGCCGGACGATCCCAATTCCCGTATCTGGCCCTTCAAACAGATGCACACCGTCCAACCCTATGACAAAGGCAATAACACCCTGGTCTACATGCATCTCTGGGGGGATGACGACACCTCATTTTGGGGCAACTACGATTTTGGCAAGGCCATCAAGGTGGGCATGCAGAAGTACAACCTCCCCTATAGTGGCGAATATGATTTTGTCGACACCTACTCCTACTGGCCTATTACCCATATGGTGGCGCCCAAAGAGGATGCACTGGACTGCGGCGAGTGCCACGCCAAAGAGGGACGATTGAAAGACCTGGAGGGCTTCTACCTGCCCGGCCGGGACAGCAATCGCTGGCTCGACATCATCGGATTGCTTGCAGTTACCGGCACTCTATTCGGCGTACTTGGCCACGGTCTGATCCGCATCATCTCCAGCAAAGGGAGGAAACAGGCATGAGCAAGCGCCGCGTAATACTATTTACCCGTTTCGAGCGCTTCTGGCACTGGACCCAGATGAGTTTGATCTTCATTCTATTGTTCACGGGATTCGGCATCCATGGTTTCTATAATTTGATCGGGTTCAAGACCGCGGCCTCCTGGCATACCGGCAGCGCCCTCGGACTCCTGCTGTTGTGGATCTTCGCCATCTTCTGGCACCTGACCACCGGCGCCTGGAAGCACTACGTACCCACCACCAATGGCCTCTGGCGGGTGGTGTATTTCTATGCCTACGGTATCTTCAAAGGCGAACACCATCCCTATCGCAAGGCCTATCTACGCAAGCACAATCCGCTGCAGGCCCTCGCCTACCTGGGGCTCAAACTGTTCCTCTTCCCCGCGATCTGGATCTCCGGCATCCTCTACCTGCTGTATGCATTCTGGGGCACTGCCGCCTCAGGCGATGCGCTGACCTGGGTTGCATTGATCCATACCGCAGTGGCCTTCGCCATTCTGGTTTTCGTCATCGCCCACATCTATCTGCTAACCACCGGCCACTCCTTCAAGGAACATGTAATGCCCATGATCCGCGGGTTTGACGAAGTGGAGCTGAGCCCAGAAGAGGAGGCCTATTTGGAACAGGACGAGCCAGGGCATATCCGCTAAAGCCGTCTTTCACACCCACTGCCCCCCCTTGATCCTGATCGGCAAGGGGGCAGAGCGGCGCAAACTGGCGCGCATGAGTGCTCACTTTCTGGATGAGATCCTGTGCTGGAAGCAGGGCGGATCAGCGAACGTGGCACTCACCGGCAACTGCTGAAAAAGATGAACCGCTACCATCATTTCTATCAGCAACATCGCATGCTTGACGCCTGAGCCTGGAAACAGCAGGTGACCCACCTAGCAAGACTGGGCTAAAATCCCGCTCTTTTAGAATCTAGAGTGAACTCCTGCCATGCGCACTTCCCAGTTCCCGCTGAACACCGTCAAGGAAACCCCGGCCGATGCCGAGACCGCCAGCCACCAGTTGATGTTGCGCGCCGGCATGATCCGCAAGCTGGCTGCCGGCCTCTATACCTGGCTGCCCCTGGGACTGCGGGTGCTGCGCAAGGTGGAGAACATCGTGCGCGAGGAGATGAACCGGGCCGGCGCCCTGGAGGTGCTGATGCCCACCGTGCAGCCCAGCGAGCTCTGGCAGGAATCCGGCCGCTGGGAGCAGTACGGCCCCGAACTACTGCGCTTTCACGACCGCCATCAGCGCGAGTTCTGCTACGGTCCCACCCATGAGGAGATCATCACCGAGCTGGCGCGCAACGAACTGCGCAGCTACAAACAGCTGCCGATCAACTTCTACCAGATCCAGAGCAAGTTCCGCGACGAGATCCGTCCCCGCTTCGGGGTGATGCGCGCCCGGGAGTTTCTCATGAAGGATGCCTACTCATTTCATGTAGACAACGAGTCGCTGCAACAGACTTACGAGCAGATGCACGCCACCTACTCCCGCACCTTCAGCCGCTGCGGGCTCGATTTCCGCCCGGTGGCGGCGGACACCGGCAGCATCGGTGGCAGCGCCTCCCATGAGTTTCATGTCCTGGCAGAATCCGGCGAGGATGCCATCGCCTTCTCCACCGCCAGCGACTATGCCGCCAATGTAGAGCTGGCGGAAGCAGTCGCTCCTGCAATTGAGCGCCCTGCCCCCACTCGTGAGATGGAGCTGGTCGACACCCCCGATGCCAAGACCATCCAGGAGCTGGTGGAACAGTTTACTCAACCCATTGAGCGGACGGTGAAGACCCTGGTGGTGGAAGCATCAGAGGATAGCGATAACGCCCTGATCGCCCTGTTGGTGCGTGGCGACCATGAACTCAACGAACTCAAGGCCGAGAAACTGCCCCAAATCGCCTCGCCCTTACGCTTCGCCACGGATGAAGAGATCCGCAGCACGATCGGCGCCGGACCCGGCTCCCTTGGACCAGTCAATCTGCCGATCCCCTGCATCGTGGACCGTACCGTGGCCAACACCGCCGACTTCAGTGCCGGCGCCAATCAAGACGGCAAGCACTACTTCGGCATCAACTGGGGCCGGGACCTGCCGGAGCCGGAACAGATCGCTGATATACGTAATATCCGGGAGGGCGATCCCAGCCCTGACGGTAAGGGTGAAATCACCATCGCCCGGGGCATCGAGGTGGGACACATCTTCCAGCTCGGCCGGAAATACAGTGAGGCGATGAACGCCAAGGTACTGGACGAGAACGGCAAGGCCGTCACCATGACCATGGGTTGCTACGGGATCGGGGTCTCCAGGGTGGTCGCCGCGGCCATCGAGCAGCACCACGACGCACAGGGCATCACCTGGCCTGTTGCGCTGGCCCCCTTCCAAGTCGCACTCTGTCCGATGAAGATGGCCAAATCCCAGCGGGTGAAAGAGGCCGTGGAAAAACTCTATGACGAGCTAGTGGCGGCGGGCATCGATGTCCTGCTCGACGACCGGGACGTACGCCCCGGCTTCATGTTTTCCGACATGGAACTGATCGGCATCCCGCATCGAATCGTGGTGGGAGAGCGTTCGCTGGATAAAGGCCAGGTAGAGTACCGGGGCAGAAAAGATGCCGAAAACAGCTTCATTGCCCTTGATGAGATCGTCGGACACCTCAGGAATCTGCTGGCAGACTCGCAGACAGTCTAATTTGACACACCCCCCTGTAAGCGAGGAAACTAGCGGCCCTTTCAGGGCCATATCGGCCCCCAAACCGACAAAGAGACAGTATAGCGATGACCAGACCAAACTCTTTCGACCGTGATGAACTGCTGAGTTGCGGACGGGGTGAGATGTTTGGCCCCGGCAATGCGCAGCTGCCCACTCCCAATATGCTGATGATGGATCGCATCATCAAGATCTCTGATGAGGGTGGGGAGTTCGGCAAAGGCGAAATACTAGCCGAACTGGATATCAATGAGGATCTCTGGTTTTTCGATTGCCACTTTCCAGGCGACCCGGTCATGCCCGGTTGTCTGGGGCTGGACGCCATGTGGCAACTGGTCGGTTTTTTTCTCGCCTGGATCGGTAATCCTGGACACGGTCGCGCCCTGGGCGTCGGGGAAGTGAAGTTCACCGGACAGGTGCTGCCAAGCGCTGAAAAGGTCACCTACCACATCGACATGAAACGCGTCATCAGCCGCAAGCTGGTGCTCGGGGTGGCGGATGGCGTGATGAAGGTGGACGGACGTGAAATCTACGCCGCCAAGGACCTGCGGGTCGGGCTCTTCACCTCCACGGATAACTTTTAATAACCCCTGAGATACCTGAGTTCCCGAATTCTAATTTGTCAGATCAGCCACCGAGGCACTGAGGACACAGAGAACTAACCGACCTGGATAGCCAATCTCATGCATAGTCTCTGGGACGACAGCGCAGCTGCTCAACACTCCGACGACCTTTCGCTGCGGGTCTACAGCTCCCGCCTGCTGGGCAGTGATCCCGCCCTGGTGCTGCATGGCGGCGGCAACACCTCGGTCAAGATCCGCCAGCCGGACCTGTTTGGGCAAGAGGAGGAGATCCTCTATGTAAAGGGCAGTGGCTGGGATCTGGCCAGCATCCAGGCGGAAGGCTTCACCCCGGTGCGTATGGACCACCTGTTGAAACTGGCCAGCCTGGACCGGCTCAGCGATATGGAGATGGTCAATCAGCTCAAGACCCATCAGACCATCGCCGCTGCACCCACTGCGTCGGTGGAGGCCATCCTGCACGCCGTGCTGCCGTACAAATATGTCGACCATACGCATGCAGACTCACTGATCGCCATCACCAATACGCCCGACGGCGAGGCGCGCATCCGTGAAATCTATGGGAATGATCTGGTGATCATCCCCTATGTCATGCCCGGCTTCGATCTGGCCCGCGAGGTGGCCGAACGATTCCCCAGAGAGGCCCACCAGGGAACCATCGGCATGGTCCTGATGAACCATGGCCTGTTCTCATTTGGCGCGACCGCCAAAGAGTCCTATGCACGGATGATCAGTCTGGTGGAGCGAGCCGAAGTCTACCTCAAGTCGCAAAATGCCTGGGACCTGCCTGCTGCACCCACGCCCCCGGTAACAGTGGACACAACAGCAATTCCCGCACTGCGTAAGCAACTCTCCACGGCCGTAGGCAGCCCGGTTATCTTAAAATGTTGCCGCGATGCCTCGATCATGAACTTTTGCCGGCGGCAGGATTTGCCAGAGCTCGCCGGACAGGGACCGGCAACACCGGATCATGTAATCCGCACCAAGCGCCTGCCTCTGCTCGGGCGGAACCTGAGCGAATACACCGAGGCCTATCGGGACTATTTCGAAACCCATGCCCCACAGGCGAGATCTCAGGTGCAGATGCTCGACCCGGCCCCCCGGGTCATCCTCGACCGGGAACTGGGTATGCTGACCCTGGGCAAGAACACCCGGGAGGCCGAAGTGATTGCCGACATCTACCGGCATACGCTGGAGATCATCCAACGGGCAGACCGTTTAGGCGGCTGGCAAGCCCTATTGGGAAAGGAGATCTTCGATGTGGAGTACTGGGAGCTGGAGCAAGCCAAATTGCATCGGCCGGGAAAACCGTCCATCTTTCAGGGGGAGGTGGCCCTGATCACTGGCGCCGCCTCGGGCATTGGCCGGGCCTGTGCCGAAGCCATGCTGAATCGTGGTGCAGCCGTGGTCGGGCTGGATCTGCAGCCGACCATCGAAGGCCTGTTTGATGATCCGGGTTATCTCGGCATCCCTTGTGATATCACTGATGCACAGGCCCTGTCCCAGGCGCTGGAGCAGACCCGGCTCAATTTTGGCGGACTCGACATGCTGGTGCTGAATGCCGGGGTATTTCCCGGTGGCTGTCCGGTCTCGGAGCTATCCGACAACGAATGGACACAGGTCATGCAGGTCAATCTGGATGCCAATCTCAGCCTGTTGCGGGAATCCCACCCACTCCTCAAGGAGGCCCCGAATAAGGGCCGTGTGGTGGTAATCGGATCGAAAAACGTACCGGCCCCAGGGATCGGCGCCGCCGCCTATTCGGCTTCCAAGGCGGCACTCAACCAGTTAGCGAGAATCGTTGCCCTTGAATGGGCGGCAGATGGCATCCGCATCAACAGCCTACATCCAGACGCAGTATTCGACACCGGACTCTGGAGCGATAAGGTGCTCGAGGCGCGCGCCACCCACTACGGCATGAGCATCGAAGCGTATAAAACCCGAAATCTTCTGAAGACCGAAATCCACAGTCATGATGTGGCGGAGCTTGCCGCGGAACTCTGCGGGCCGCTTTTCAGTAAGACTACGGCCGCGCAGATTCCGGTAGACGGAGGCAATGAGCGGGTGGTGTAACCCATTCATTCCATAATGGATTCATCCACCAGACGGACACCTTCCTCAACAGACTCACGAATCGTTTTCCAGAGCACTTCAATCGCATCCGGACGTGGGAAACTTCTACGCCATGCCAGCGCCACTCTTCGACCCGGGGTCTCTCCGGCAAACGGCCTTGTGGTCAGCATATCCCCAGGCAAATGATGCCGGTCGATGGCGGTATGCGGTAGAACGGTGATGCCGACACCGCCGGCAACCATACAGCGGATGGTCTCCAGTGAGCAGCCTTCCAGATTACGTTGCAGACTCTCTTCACGAGAATTCCCCTGCAGACACCCGGGACAGATTTCCAGTATTTGATCGCGCAAGCAGTGTCCCTCACCCAACAACAGGACATTTTCACCCTGCAGTTGCTGAGGTGAGAGCGATGCCTCATGGGTGAGTGGGTGACGGGCGGGGAGGAGCACGCAGAAGGGTTCATTGTAAAGGGTCCGGGTCTGAATTCCAGGCTCGCGATAAGGGAGGGAGATGATGATGACATCCTGTTCGCCGCGTTTCAGCTGTTCGGTCAAAACGGCGGTCAGGTGTTCCCTGATCACCAACGGCATTTGACTGGCCTTCTGGCTGAGTTCGGACACCAGGCCGGGAAACAGATAGGGCCCCACGGTATAGATCGCGCCAACCCGCAACGGGCCACTCAACTGGTCCTTGCTCTGGGAGGCCAACTGTCGGATTTTAGCCGCCTCTTCTATAACCCTCTGAGCCTGCGAGACGATCGGTTCACCAGCCGGGGTGACGCTCACTTCTCCCTGGCCTCGTTCAAACAGTCCCACACCCAGTTCCTGTTCCAGTTTTTTGACCGCCACCGACAGGGTGGGCTGACTCACATAACAGGTATCGGCCGCACGTCCGAAGTGACGTTCCCTGGCTACAGCAACAATATATCTGAGTTCGTTGAGTGTCATATTAGTCAGTTTAGTCCTTTCAATAGAAAAAACTAATCGCCAATAACACCCTGATCCTCGGGCTTAAATATCTTGAAATTGTGCAATAATTCATACATTAAGGTTTAAAATAGCGAAAATGGGCCGGTTGCATTGCCCCTTTGACAAGAACTGAACTACTATAATCCGCATAAAATTCATTTAGAGACATGCCTGGTCATTCAAACCGGTTATCAGCTTTAAGGAATCATGGTCCATTTTACAGGTAGCGATCCCCAGCAGCCCACAGATGCCTTTGTGGACCTGCCGCAAGGAAGCCTAAAGGTGTTGCAACTGACTGACTGCCACCTTTACGCGGATCCATCACAATGTCTGCTCGGCCTGAATACCCTGAACACCCTTGACCAGGTCATCTCCCTTGCCTTAGAGAAAGTGGGCAAACCGGATTTGGTGCTTGCCACTGGAGATTTGGTACACGATGCCTCAGACGCGGGTTACAAGAGACTACGCTCCCGGCTGGCCCGCATAGGCGCACCATCCTACTGCCTGCCGGGGAACCACGACCTGCCGGGAAAGATGAGCCAACTGCTCAATCAAGACAATGTACACACCGCCTCGAGTGTGCAACTCAATGGCTGGTCACTCATTTTTCTCGACACCACGATTCCCGGAAAGACCGGGGGCAATCTCACAGAGAGCCAACTCACAATGCTGGAACGTGAGCTCTCCCTCCACGCCGACAAACATACCCTGATCTGTATGCACCACCAGCCAGTGCCTGTCGGTAGCCATTGGATAGACAGCATCGGCCTGAAGAATACCGACAGTTTCCTGTCTCTGATTGACCGCCATACCCAAGTGAAAGGTGTGCTTTGCGGGCATATTCATCAGAACTTCGAGGGAGAACACGGACATATCAGACTGATGGGCACGCCATCCACCTGTATTCAATTCATCGCTGGCCGGGATGAATTTGGAATCGACGCCTGCCCCCCGGGGTTCCGCTGGCTGGGTCTGACCCCACAGGGCGAGATACACAGCAGCGTAAGCCTGCTGTCGGAAATACCCACAGGGCTTGATCTGGCATCGATTGGTTACTAATACTCCATCCCCACAGCCCCCTCTCAACTCAGATCGACATCGACTGTCTCGGCCACCCTCAGCGCCTGCTCCAGATGCTCGACACGTAGCGCCATGACCTCTACACCTCCCTGCCTGACCACTCTGCGTAACGTGGCGCCATAGTCCGGGTCAACCTCATCGGCGGGTGAGAATGTGCCGCCTTCCGGACGATTGAGGGCATAGATCATGATGCCGCGATGTCCTGTGCGGCAGGCCTCAGCCAGGAGTTCCAGATGCTTACGCCCCCGCTGCGTGACCGCATCGGGAAACAGCAACCGGTCGCCTTCCCAAAGGGTGACATTTTTTACCTCAACCCAGGCATCCGGCTCCAACCCCTGACTCAGCTGAAAATCAAATCTGCAGCGATCGAATCCAGGGGGATCGAAGACAACCTCACTGCGTATATTCTGATAACCAGTAAGACCATGGATGCGGCCTTCCCTGAGAGCTTCGCCAATCACCGAATTGGTCCGGCCGGTATGCACGCCAATCCAGCCTTGCCCCATATCCACCCTTTCCAGGGTCCATGCGAGTTTGCGTTTGGGATTGTCGCTGTGAGAAATCTGAACCGGTGCGCCGGGCTGCCAGCACCCCCGCATGCTGCCGGTATTGGGGCAGTGTGCGGTGACTCTCTGGCCATCCTCCAATTCCACGTCGGCCAAAAAGCGTTTATAGCGTTTCAGAATTATTCCATTGACCAGTGGAGGAAGGTTCATTTTAACGATTTTTGCATCATATTTGTGAGCAGCTTATATTATAGGGTTCAAGCAATACGTCTAAGAGGATGTCATCAAGATGCGAGCACCCTGGCTAGCCCTCTGCTGCACTCTGGCTGCAGTAAATTCCGTTCAGGCCGAACCTTACTACTCACGGGACAGGGATGATGGATTCAATCCGATAGATGTGGTGTGGGAAATGCCGTCCCCGATGAAGGTATTCGATTCATCAGACAGACGCCGCAGTGAGCGCCGAAGGATACGCCCGCCGTTTCACAGGCCGCCAATGCCGGCTTACCCAAGATATGCTTACCCCCCCAGCAGGCCGGTTCCATACAACTATTATCCAAACTATCCGGTCCAGCCCATGCAAAATAATGCGCCCCGACCGGGATTACCCCCACCGGCTCACACACCCCAGCCGCCCACAGCCACGCCCATCATCGAGAGTGCTGAGCAACCCGTTACCGCACCAGATCCTGCTGCGCAGCCAACCAGCTCCTATGCGAAGGAGACACCGCCCGGATACAACTTCCGCCCTATGACACCCATGCAGCAAGATGTTGAAGAGATAGCGCCCCCCTCAGCAACACATGAAAGCCCCACAGGCCCTGACACTGCACCGCAGTCTTCCATTACACCGCCAAGAACCCAGAATGTCTCACCGGAATCGGTGCTGATCAATGGAAAACCGGCGGTGTTTCGTCCCATGCATCTTGGCGCGGAAAGCCCACCGGAGTAATAACTAGGGCCTGATCAGGCTATTGAAAATATCGGGAAAGACTGCCAGTCGATCACCTCACGGGCGACCCCTGTCACCTGGGCATTCTCCGGCCCTGCACGCAGCCATTCGCAGAGCGCCTCCACTGCGGAAGGTTCGCCACAGGCAACCACTTCGACCCGCCCATCCGGTAGATTTTTTGCGTACCCGGTAAGTCCCCGCTGCTGGGCTTCGTATCTTGTGGTCGCTCGATAGAAGACACCCTGCACGCGTCCTGCCACCAGGCAGCGGTAACAGACCGGGTGTGATTGGCTTTTTTCATTATTCATCGATCCGCACCATACTCGGTTCGCCGGCCCGAAACTGAAACTGCGTCTGCTCGGGAGGGGTGAATAGCACCTCCAATGGATAAACCGCGCTATTTGAGTCAGCCACGGGTTCCAAACCAATGGATGATATTTCCCCCTCTAGCCATGCGCCTCTTACTCCCACCTTGACCGACTGACCAATCTTCAGCTCCAGGGCAGTCTCCACGCCCACCTGCGATACCGCCTTCATTCGGCTCATATCGACAAGCGTAACCACCGGCCGTGACCGCAGATGATTCACCAGCGCCTGCCCTGGGTGGGCATCAACGCCAATCACCAAACCGTCGAAGGGGGCCTTGATACGACTGTATTCACGCTCGAGACGGATATGGGTCAATTCCGCCTCAGCCAGGCGCACCAGTGCATCCGCCTCGGCGGCATCGACCTCTGCCTGTTTGCGCTCATGATCAGAGATCAGGGTCCTGTCATACAGATCCAGCGCACGATCCAACTCCCGCCGCGCCTCATCCTGCTGCAGTTGAGTAGCCGCCACGTGGGCCTCCGTCCAGGCCAGCCGGGCATGCATCTCGCGTTGATCCAGCTCGACCATCAAAGTACCGCGGATCACTTGCTGTCCTGGCGTGACATGGACTTTATTCACCACACCATCCACCAACGTGCCCAACTCTACCCGCTGCCGCCAATCGAGCACTGCCTGCAGGTCTTTAGCCAGAAGGTTGCCGCTTAACACTAGGCTGCAAAAGAGTAGAATTCTGAACATACTTGGTTACTCCTCACTTATGGTTTTATCTATTTTATCTGCCGCTAGAAGTTCTCCTGCCAAGGCCTTGAGTTTTGCACTTAGCAAGAGAACCTGAAACTCATTTTGCGCCTGCTGCAGATGAAGATCAGCGATCTGAACCATCGAGTCCCCCAGATCTGTCGAAACCTCAAGATCATACAGTGCGCGACTGCGTTCCAGATAAAGGTCGCGAAAATCACCCGTCACCGTCAACTCCTGCTCGCGGATCTGCAGACGCTGCAACTCCAGCCAGTCCTCCAGAACCTGTTGCTGTAGCTCAAGCTCATGGGCGGCCAGTTTGGCGCGCTGCTCCCGGAGACGGGCCCGCTGTGCGGCTTTTTTGGCATCCACTCGGTTCCCGGTAAACAGCGGCACCTCCAACACCACCGCCGCGCTTAAGGGATTGCGTCCCCCAAGATCCCTATTATAGGCGGCCATCGCAAGCTCGCCTCGAATCACCGGGTTGTCCTCGGCCTCCGTCGCCCAGAGCTTTTGCTCGACTGATTTGACCTCCGCCCGCAAGGCCTTCAGGCCCGGGTTACCGGCAAGCACCTGCTGGATAAGAGGCTCGATCTCCTCTGCCTGATGCCCAGGGCCACGCTTGGGCCTCTCAAGTTCAGTGGGCAGATCACCGGGCCGGTTCAGACTGACCGCCAACAGCGAACGGGTAATGCGTTGTTTATTCTGACTGCCCTGCACCTGCAGGCGTGACTGTTGATAGCGCTGTTCCAGCTCGAGCAGATCAATATCCGAGAGCTGCCCCATATCACTCCGATTGGTGGCGCGATCCAGACTGACATAGGCGATGGACATCGCCTCATTGTCACGGGCATATTCGAGATCGGCGAGCAGGACATCAAAAAAACGGCCCATTACCTCAAGTTGCCGTTGCTGTCTGACATCCAGTAGCCGCCAGGTCCGGCCTTCTTGCTTTGCATCCGCTGCGGCAAGGGCACGCTCCGTGCGCCCGAAGTCATACAGCCGTTTACTCAGTCCCAGCCTGGCCCAGCTGTCATTTGCCGACTGGTCCGTAGCATTGGGGGAGGGATCCACGACGCTCAATGCCGCGCTGAAACCCAGTTCCAGGTCGTCATCGGCCTCCACCCCAGCCCGTTCGGCAATCGCAAGCTGCAGGCTTGCGTCGGCCAATTCACGATCCGGGTGCGATTCATCCGCCAGGGCCAACGCCTGCTCAAGACTCAGCGGCGAGGGCAGAGATTCCCGCCCCATTTCGGAAAATGCCCCCCAGGGGATGACCGCCAGCAGAAAGCCCGGCAACAGGACTCGGAGCCAGATCACTGCTGTCTCAGCTCCTTCTTCTTCTGTCGCTTGTAGCGTGAAAAATTGTTATTCCGGTAGTGGCCATCCGCCACGAATTCCCCCAACCAGAGAAATTCACTGAGGTTGCTGGTGGCGCCCGTGTAACGTGTGATCAGTTTGCCGTCCAGATCGAAAAAGCCGAATACCGGTGTAGCCCTGACCCGAAACTGTTTAAAGGCGAAGTCCTTCTGGGACACGGATTGACCCTCGAAATCTGTGATCTCCACATCCCCTTCGATGTCGACACTGAAGATCAGAAAATTTTCTTTGTAATAGTCCTGAACCTCACTCTGATTGAGTACGGTTTTCTTCATCCGGTGACAAAAAGGGCACTCATCCATCTCAAACATGATCAGGATGCCTTTTTTGCCCTCATCACGGGCGGTCTCAAGCTCTTCACGAAAATCCCCCAGCGACTGATCGAAAAAGTGCTCGGCCGGATCCCGCGTGGCGGCCTGACTGCTGGAAATCATGAGTAGTAGCCCGACCATCAGAAATCTTCGCAGCAAAGCCATAACAATCTGTCACTTCTTGGAATTTTCGATAAACTCTTCAAGATCTTCAGCGGTCACCGGCCCAACCTGACGGGCCGCCACCTCTCCTGTGGGGTCGATCAGGAATGATGTGGGCAACCCTGGGATCGCACCCAGCTCAGAACGCGCTACGGGTTTACTCATCAGAATCGGAAAGCTGAGAAACTGCTTATCGACAAACTTGCGCAACCGGTCTTCATTGATATTCTCCATATCCACACCGATCACCACAGCGTCATCATCTTTATGATTGTTGTAGAACACCTCTAGTTCGGGCAATTCTTCCCGGCAGGGGGGGCACCAGGTGGCCCAGTAATTGACCAAGACCCACTTACCCCTGTAGTCCGACAGGCGATGCAATTTCCCATCCAGCCCCGGTAATTCAAAATCCACCGGCTCTGCCGCTACACTGAGACTACTCGCCGCAAGACAGATCAGGAAAAAGGATCGTAGTTGCCATGGAATCAGATTCATTTATTTCTCCAAAAACCCAAGTGTTTTATCAGACCGACATTCTCTGGCTTAATTCCTCAAGGCGCAATTACCAGAAACCACAAGATAATCCCTTCGACAGGTACTTATTCCAAGTAGTTAAAAACAGCATCTGGACTGCGTCCGGCGGTAAACGAGAATTCGAAATCGGATTCCCCAATATGGGAAGTTAATTCATCAATCCCATCATTCTTACAAATTTGATGTCACTCAATGATGTATATATGGGATCCAGATAAAGTTTTAGATAACCACTAGCACTCAGCTGCCCATGCGATGTTAAATTTTTTTCATAAGCGCAAGTCGATACCACAGCATACCCGCTTCGGGGTTCCGGCGCCTGATCCTTTTGAAAACCCATTAGTGGAGACTCATCCGGGCCAACTCCGCCAATGGGCTGCAGGGCTGCCGTTCGCCAACCCACAGCAACTTGCCGAGGCAGTCATCACCAGTCTCTCCAGACTTAACCGCTTTCCAGGGCAGGTCAAAAGACGTGAAGAGCTGATGGAGGTTTACCTGCACCCCAGCAACCGCCTCTATCATGTCTCATCCGAACAGAAAAACCCATTGCCTATCAGACTCAAACGACAATTGATGCAAGAGATGGCTTATGGCTACCTGCACCTCGTCAATGCCTGCCTGAAGGAACACTCATCCGAAAAGATGCGTAGCCGGTTAGCCGGTTTTATCTATTTCACGATAAAATTTATTGCCCTTGAGTATCTGTTTGCTTGCGAAGATTATGACTGCCGAACCACTTCATCCAGAAAGGAGCTGATGCGGCTCTTTTCCCTGGCTGAGGATCTCAAACTGCACAATGCTCCTCAGGACGACCCTGATCAACCCGTCGCCACCATCTCGCACCAGACCAAATTGATCCTACTCCTGTCGCTCCTGGACCCCTGCCACCTGCAACAGGGTGAATCCCGGGTGGTATTCGACTATCTCAAACAGTTTGCGGAAATTGCCCGGTTTCTTGCCCTCGATGCTCGCATAGAAGTGGGTGGCTATTACGTAATCGACAGACTGGGCGAAGTCCCACCCCAACAATTGGATCCAGATGGAATCGAGGGATTGACTCCCTCCCGTTTCTGTCTGTTCGATGTAATTCCCATCAGCCAGCAGTTGCATCAGCACCTGCGTATCATTGAACAGCAGAATGCCAAGAGACCGACGGGATTACAGGGGTTGAGCGCCAAAATGGCTGCAAATCTGGTGCGGCGAATGTTGAAATCCTGGCACATCCGCCTGCAGCGGGACAGCGAACGCCATGAAACCTCCGGCCAGATCAGACTCACCCTCGGCCTGCAGGCAATCTACTATCAGCTCTCAGCGGAAAAGGACGCCCTCACACCTACGGAACATGACTCGCTCTCAGTGACCATAGAAGCAGGTGGTATGAGTGGTCAGGCAGTAAACAACCATCAGCCGCTTGACTCCTGGAGATTCAACCAGAGTCGTTCGGGAGTCGCGTTACACCTCAATCTACCCATCGCCAACCCACCACAGGTCGGAGAGATCGCCTTACTCGCGAAACCAGACAGCAACAAACGCGAGGAGATGAAGCTCGGCATCATCCGGCGCGCGCTGCTTAAAGAGGATACAATCCTGGAGCTCGGCTTGCAGTTCGTAAATGGCAGGATTGTTCCCTTATCAATTCAGGCGCTTGATGTGGAAAAAGATCAGGAACCAGTCAACCTGCCCGCCCTCTACATCGATTTTGGCAGTATTGAACGCAGCACCCTGTTAATCCCCAAGGACTTGATGCAGATCGGCCGGGAATACCGGGTTGAAGAGATGATTCCGGCGCCGGTCATATCACCCACCCATCTATCGGAAATCACCGCGTCGTTCGAGCGATATCGAGTCGCCCGGGTCTAGCCCGAAAAATTCACATTCACGGGTGAAATTTCCGGGTTAACAGCTGAATATCCAGTCACTACAATAGTTCATCCAGCGGCCAGTTCATACCTCTGTGGATCTCGCCATCCAGATTCATCATCACCTCTGCCAGGCGGGATGACTCCCCTTCCAACTCCGCTCTGTCAGGCAACACGAAGGGCGTTGCAAGATACAGATCGATGAGTTTGAATTCACGCAAGTCCCGTGACAGAGCCCAGGTTTTATCCTCGGTGCGCAGCACCAGGCGGGCCTGCTGCAAAGCCCCCAGCAAACTGTCCAGGTGCTCTTCCGCCAGACCTGGCTCACGTTTCACCAGCGCCCGGCAACTGAGGCTGTTGCCCTTCAGCTGGGCCTGCTTCAGATGTCTCAACAACCTGATTGAGGTCAGAAAATCACTTCCTCTGTGAGTCCCTGATACTTGCCAGTCATCCCGAAAGATGCCCAGACAGTAGGTGAATTCAGCGCCCAGCAGGGTCACCAACCAGGAGAGATAGAGCCAGATCAGAAAGATCGGAACGACAGCCATGGCCCCGTATATGGCCTCGTATGTGGGGAAGTGGGTGACATACATGGCAAAACCGCGTTTGGCCAGCTCGAACAAAAGGGCTGCCAAAACACCCCCCGCCAGGGCATGTCGCAGCGGCACGGCCCGGTTCGGCACCAACGCATAGAGCAGGGTGAAAGCCAGCCCTGAGATCAGCACCGGCATCGCCCCCAACAGATGGGTGCGTAACTGCACCACTGTCTCGTCTTCGGTAAACAGTGGAATTGAAACCAGATAGGAGGTCACGCCCACACTGACTACAATCAGAATCGGTCCCAGGGAGAGGATCGCCCAATAGACCATAAAGTTGGCTACCGCGCTACGCTTGCGCCGCACATGCCAGATGGCATTGAAGGCCTTGTCGATATTGCCCATCAACAGCAACGCCACCAGGATGAGAAAAATAAACCCCACCCCGGTGAGGCGTGCGGCCTTACTGCTGAAATTTCTCAGATGTTCATGCACCGCTTCGCCGGCGGCCGGAACAAAATTTTGGAAGATAAAGTTTTCGATCTGCTGGGCCATCACCTCGGATGCGGGAAAGGCGGAGAACAGCGCCAGCATTACGGTCATCAAGGGCACCAGGGACAACAGCGTGGTATAGGTGAGCGCGGCAGCATGCTGCACCCCCTCATCCTTCACGAAATGGTGAAACAACAGCCCATTGAACAGCTTGACGCGCCGCCGGTAGAGTCCGACTTTCGACATAAAATCCTGAGTCATACTGAATGATCCATGCAATAGGTAAGCTAAAAAGTATGCCACAGACTCACCCGTGGCGGCGCCCTGAAGATTATTCCATGTTGACTGGGAGGTATCTAAGCCCTGGAGACCGTTCAAACAGCTGGTTACAATGTCGGAATTTCCCAGGAGTCCGAGTCCATGAGTGTCGAGATCTATCATAACCCCCGTTGCAGTAAATCCCGTCAGACCCTGCAGGTACTCAAGGACCACGGTGTCGAGCCCGACGTGGTCGAATACCTGAAGACCCCACCGGACCGCGCCACCCTGGAGAAGATCCTCGACATGCTGAGCATGCAGCCCCGCGACCTGATGCGCAAGAAGGAGAAGGAGTACAAAGAGCACAATCTCGCCGACCCGGCCATGAGCCGTGAGCAGCTCATCGACGCCATGCTCGCACACCCCAAACTCATCGAGCGGCCAATCGTCATTAAAAATGGTAAGGCAGCGATCGGCCGCCCGCCGGAAAAAGTGCTGGAGATCATCTGATGAGCGAGATCCTGATTCTCTATTACAGCCGCTATGGCGCCACCGCCGAGATGGCAAGGCAGATGGCAAGGGGTGTCGAAGAGGTCGATGGCATGACCGCCAGGCTGCGCACAGTCCCGGCGGTTTCGACCGTCTGCGAGGCCACTGAGGAAGATATTCCGGAGTCGGGAGCCCCTTACGCCAGCCTGGATGACCTGCGGGAGTGCAGCGGCCTGCTCATGGGCAGCCCGACCCGCTTCGGCAACATGGCGGCGCCGCTCAAATATTTTCTCGACCAGACCAGCCAGCTGTGGATGAGCGGCGCCCTGATCGGCAAGCCGGCGGCGGTCTTCACCTCCACCTCGAGCCTGCATGGTGGACAGGAGAGCACCCTGCTCGCCATGATGCTGCCGCTGATGCACCACGGCATGCTGCTGCTCGGCGTACCCTATAGTGAGACCGCGCTGCTGCACACGACCAGCGGCGGCACACCCTATGGCGCCAGTCACCTGGCGGGTCCGGATAGCAAGCTCCCACTGAGTGATGATGAGAAACGGATCTGCCGCACCCAGGGCAGACGGGTTGCGGAGACTGCTCGACGGCTGGCAGCGGACGCCTAATGCCCAGCCAATTGCCCCTCGGCATCGAACTCAGACCCAGAGTCGATTTCAGCGGCTTTATCAGCGCCCAAAACGGAGAGGCGGTCAGCCGTGTCAAGTTGAACCAGGATCCGTTCATCTACCTCTGGGGCGAACCGGGCTGCGGCAAGAGCCATCTGCTGCAGGCCGCCTGCCGGGAGCAGAGTGATGCCGCGCATCCTGCAGCCTATGTTCCACTGAATGAATTACCCGACCTGGTTCCCGAAATGCTGGATGGTCTGGAAGCCATGCATCTGGTCTGTCTGGATGATCTACAACAGCTGGCGGGTAAATCTGACTGGGAACTGGCCCTGTTCAATCTTTTCAACCGCTTGCGGGAATGCAACGCGCATCTGCTGGTTGCGGCAAACTCCCCGCCTGCCCGCTTGGGAATAGATCTGCCCGACCTTGCCTCGCGACTCACCTGGGGACCCTGTTATCACCTGATCGCCCTTGACGATGCGGGACGCATGGAATTGCTGATGCGCAGTGCGGAGCAGCGCGGACTGAAGCTGCCCCCGGAGATCGCCACCTTTCTTCTGCATCGCCTGCCCAGAGATATCCACTCGCTTATCGGGATGGTTGAACAGCTCGATCGGGCGTCACTCGCCGCCCAGCGCAGATTGACCATTCCATTCGTGCGTCAGGTCCTGCAACTCTAGAAGTCCGTTGGATTTATTGACCCGAGCCGCATGCAAAACCCTGCAAACAGGAGTGGATAGCTCCCACAGGGTCTGGTTAGGGTTATAATTTTCCGATATTTTTACGGAATCACGTCATGAACACACAAGAGACCATTCAACAGAAACTCCAAGCTGCCTTCGCCCCTCTGCACCTCGAGGTCATCAATGAAAGCGACAATCACAATGTACCCAAGGGTTCTGAATCCCACTTCAAGGTCGTGCTGGTAAGCCCCGCGTTCGAGGGCGAATCGCTGATTGCACGTCACCGCCAGGTCAACAAGGTGCTGGCGGAAGAATTACAGGGAGATGTCCATGCCCTGGCCCTGCATACCATGTCCCCGGATGACTGGTTCAACCATGGCGGCACTGTCAGGGAATCACCGGAATGCCTGGGTGGTTCCAAACAGAGTTGATGGGACTGCTGGCCAGACTGCTGTCGCTGGTTATAGGACGCCCCACCCAACAACGCTCCCCGGATGCGCAGCGACAGGTTGATGCGGCGACCAGCATGCTCAGCCTCTACCAATTTTCAGCTTGCCCGTACTGCATCCGGGTAAGGCGCGTCATCCGCAAGCTCCAACTGAATATCGAATTGCGGGATGCAGCGGGCAATCCGGCGTTTCAACAGGAACTGAAACTGTATGGCGGTAAGCTCCAGACCCCCTGTCTGCGCATCGAACAGGGGGAAGGAGAGGCGCAATGGCTGTATGAATCCTCGGCAATCATCCAGTATCTAAAAACCCGGTTTTCCATTACTTAGAAAATGAATTTTTTTGTTTAGTTTTCTCAACCACACTCCGCCGCCATCACACATTTCAGGATGCCGTAATCCCAGGCCCCGTCCAGGGCGTCGAATACCGGTTTCAGGCGTCCCTCCTCGCAGGCATCCAATTGGTCCATGACTGTTGCTATCGCCGTATAGTCATCCTCATCCAGGGGTAAAACCTGCCTGGGATCCAGCAAGCCGACCTCCACTGCCTCGGCAAAGTGGCTGTAGACCGTGCTGAGCTTGATTTCGCGTCGCTGGGCGATGGCCTCGGCATCCAGCCCGGACTGGAACAGCCAGAGGGTCTCGTTGACCGTGTCACTGAGATTGTTGTGCAGCAGCTCCGGTAGGGGGTGTTCATGGATACGCAACAGAAACTGCTGGCCATAACGGGCCAGCTTACTCTCCCCCACCCCACTGATATATGCCATGGCCTGCAATGAATCCGGTCGGCTGCGGGCCATCTCACTGAGCGTGGCATCGTGGAAGATCACATAGGGTGGCACCCCCTGCGCCTCCGCCAGTTGCAGACGCAGGGCGCGCAGGGACTCGAACAGGGATTGGTCGCAGCTGCGTAGCTCGAGCAATTTTCCACCGCGTTTCGTCCTCTCCTTCTCCTGCTTGCGTTGCCTGCGCAGGGTCAGGCCCTGCTCGCCCCTGAGCAGCGGGCGACTCTTCTCGGTCAGGCGTAGCGCACCGTGCCCGCCCAGATCGATATCCAGAAAGCCCTGGGCAATCAGCTGGCGAAACAGGCTACGCCACTCGACCGCGGAAAGCTCCGCACCAATGCCGTAGGTTGAGAGCCGGTCGTGGCCGAAGCGCCGGATGCGCTCATCATCCTTGCCGCGCAGTACATCCACCACATAGTTCACCCCAAAACGCTGACCTGTGCGGTAGACACAGGAGAGGGCCTTCTGCGCCAGCTCCAGGCCATCCATGGTCTCAGGTGGGTTGAGGCAGTTGTCGCAATTACCACAGGGTTTCTCCAGCGCCTCGCCGAAATAAGCGAGTAGGGTCTGGCGGCGGCAACTGGTGAGTTCGCACAGCCCCAGCATCGCCTCCAGCTTGTAGTGGGCGATGCGCTTGAACTGTTCCTCCGCGTCAGAATCCAGGGTGAACTGGCGCAGGGTGATCACATCCTGCAGGCCATAGGCCATCCAGGCGTCGGCGGGCAGGCCATCCCGCCCGGCCCGGCCGGTCTCCTGGTAGTAGGCCTCGACGCTCTTGGGCAGATTGAGATGAGCGACGAAGCGCACGTCCGGCTTGTCTATACCCATGCCGAAGGCGATGGTGGCGACGATGATCACCCCCTCCTCGCGCAGAAAACGGGTCTGGTGACGGCGCCTCAGCTCGGCCGGCAAGCCGGCATGGTAGGGCAGTGCGCTGCGCCCCTTGTCGCTCAACCAGGCAGCGATTGCCTCGACCTTTTTTCTGGAGAGACAGTAAACGATACCCGCATCGTTCGGATGCTCCCTTTGCAGGAAGCGCCACAGCTCCTCCTTGGCATTTTGCCCTTCAGCCAGTGCGTAGCGGATATTCGGCCGGTCGAAGCTGTTGAGAAAGACCTGTGCCTGCCCCAGACTCAGCTGTTCGATAATCTCCTGGCGGGTCCGCTCATCCGCAGTGGCGGTCAGGGCGATTCGCGGCACCTGGGGGTAGCGCTCATGCAATATCCTGAGACGCTGGTAGTCCTTACGAAAATCGTGCCCCCACTGGGAGACGCAGTGGGCCTCGTCGATAGCGAACAGGGCAATGGGGATCTGCTCCAGCAGACTGAGACTGCGCTCGGTGAGCAGCCGTTCCGGGGCGATGTAGAGCAAGTCCAATTCCCCCGCCAGCAACGCCTGCTCGGTGGCCCAGATACTCTGGGGGTCGAGGCTGGAGTTGACGAAGGCGGCGCGGATGCCGAGCTGTATCAGGGCGTCCACCTGGTCCTGCATCAGGGCAATCAGCGGCGAGATCACCACACCGACACCGGGCCGCACCAGGGCGGGGATCTGGTAGCAGAGCGACTTCCCGCCGCCGGTAGGCATCAGGGCCAGGGCATCCCGCCCTGCCAATAGTTCAGCGATGATCTCCGCTTGATTGTGGCGGAAGCTGTCATAGCCGAAGGTGGTGTTGAGAATCTGTTGCGCACGTTGCATGGGCGGCATTTTATCCATTACTCACCGGCGTTGTCTTAAATTTGTTGGCGATTAGGCGGGATGGCGGAAATGCAATGAGATTATAGGAGCAATCATTGCCTACATCCTGTAGGGCGGCCGATAATTGCTCCGACAACTGCTCCTGCGTTGTTCTCGGCTGCCTGCTCCAGGCGCAGCTCTACCACCTACGTCCCTGTAGGCGTACCTTCCCACATCTGCCGTGCAGGGATGCACAAATGCAGTGATTGCAGGAAGCAATAGAGCTGCCCTGTGGGTCGCCTGCATGATCGGCACTTCTGACCTCCATGGACGGAGGAAATGCAAAATGATTGTAAGGAACAATCATTGCCTACCTCCATGTAGGGCGGAAAAGCGCAGCGCCTTCCGCCAATCCGCCTCCCCCTCTACCGCTCCCACAACGGCTCACCAGCATCCAACGCCAATTCGGAAGCTCCAGCCCAATCTTCCGGATACATACCCAATTCAACATGGCGATGAAAAGTCGAATAGGGCCAATCCCGCACACTCTCCACAAGCCCATGCTTGACGGGGTTGATATGAACATAATCCATATGCGCCTCGTAGTCCTGTTCATCCCGAATTGTGTGTTCCCAAAACCGGCGCTGCCAAATCTCTCTCTCACCCCTTCGAAGTCGCACCTGTGAACGCTGTTCGGTTTTCGGTATCTGCTTTGCGAACCGAATCTTGATGGCCTTCCAACGGGATGAATAGTCGGCATCGCCTTCGGGCAGAGTCCAGATGCAATGCATGTGCTCCGGCAAAACCACCCATGCATCGATGTGAAACGGGCGGGACCGGCGGACGTGTCTGATCGCTTCCCGTAACGCCTCGATATGCCGAATCAACAGATCGCTTTTACGTTCGAGAAGATTGACCGTGAAAAAATAGGTGCCGCCGGGCAGGCGGTTGCGGCGATAATCGGACATGGTGAAAGTGTAGTTTATCCCTGGATGGCGGAAGGCGCTGCGCTTTTCCGTCCTACTTGCTGTCAACTAATAGTGGACCACACTTGAGTGAAGGGCGAACTCTTTTTTAATCCGTTTCGCCAGTTTCACAGCCTGATTTTTATCCTGCTGAGGAGACATTTGCACCCGGTAGTGTCGCTTGCCGTTTATTTCAATCTCCTTCAGCTGTGCCGGCATTCCAGACTCTTTCAGTCTATTAATGAGTTTTTTGGCATTTTCCCGTCGACTGAAGCTAGCCACTTGAACCTGCCAAAAAGCAGGAGTGGGATTCCCAATCTTTGTGGAGGCAGGTGCAGGGGAAACGGATTTAGTGTTAGGAATATATTCACCCCTTTCCGCCTTGCGTAACTGCTCTTTGAGTTCGAATACGGCATCCCCCTCAGGATTGAACAACTCGATCTTGGCAATGTAACCCTTTGCACGCTCCAGTCTGCCCTGCTTCAGCGCCTTCTCAGCCCAGCCGCGGTAGCGATCCTCGATGGCCGTCAAACCCTCCAGCGCCTTGGGGTTGCCCCGGTCAAGTTTCAACACCTCCTCGTAGCAATCCGCGGCATTGCCCCCCCGCCCGGTGGTGAGCCGGTTGGCGTCGAAATGGGCCTGACACTCGCGCAGCAGGGCATGGATCCGCCGGGAACCGCCGCCCATATCCTGAGCATCGACCATCCGGCGTTCTCCTGGGACAACCCCTCGGGTTTCTGGACTCTTGAAGAAAAAGTCCCCCGAGCCCGGGCGGAAGCGCCAGCGCTGTGGCGTCTGTTTCTTTCCCGCCGGGGTCTCGCTCCTGACCACCGCATCGATATAGTCATAGAGTTCGAGGGAGGTGATGATGCCATCGGAGTCCCGCCGGTCCGCCTTACCCCGTTGCAGACCCTGCATCAGGGCGTAGTTGAAGAGGCTGCCACCCCAATCCTCATGGGCCCAGGCCTTCTGCCGGCCCTTGCCGGCGGTCAGCAGCCAACCCGCCCGCTCTTCGATCAGTTCGCTGGGGTCACGAGCGGGAAAACCGCTTTTATCGTCGTCACCCATGGTTTCCAGGCCTGCGATGCCGGAGACACAGGCATCGACAAGAAACAGGCTATGGATGGCGTTTTTCGTATTGCGTTTAGCCCATGTCGCAACCGTGTCCATGCCAATTGAGCGATAGTTTTGATTCCTTCGGTTATCCGCCAGGCGCAGATACCCTCTGCCAGTGGCTTCAGTGTATTTCCCATGGCCGGAAAAGTAGAACAGAAAACGGCTGTTGCTCTCTTCCTTGAGTAAGGCGGGAAAATAGTCCTCCATGAACCAATTGATGCGCTCTTTGGTGGCATCGGACTCGCGCAACAGCACCACCTGATCGAACTCGCCGGATTCGAGCAGAAATGAGGCCAGCTGCTGGGCATCATTCCCCGTGGTCTCCAGGTCTCTCAGATGCGCATATTTGGAAACACCTATGACCATGGCCAAACTGCGATTGGCGCGACTTTTTTCACAGATGTCATAGGTCTCGCACAACATCTGCAGCCAGCTTTTCCGGTTCTCTTTTGCATCCAATATAAAACGTTCAAACTCAGGCGGCACATCGACCGCCGCTGCCGGAAATGCCAGCATGCAAAGAAAAGTCAGCACGGAGAGACGGTAGATCAAGACTTCGCCTCCTCCTGTTCACCGGCGATGCGATCGAACACGATCTTCCAGAAAAATCCATTCTGAAAGGCAGCCAGCAGTATCATCAGATCTGCCATGCTAAAAGACTCGAACGGATGCAAAGCCTCCTGATAAGAAGAAGCGAGCGGAATGAAGATAACCGGTGAGGCCAGAAATGGTTTGATAAATGTCTGCCAGCGAAACACATCTTTCTCTGATGCGAAGAAAAAATACTGAGCTGCAATGCCTGCCAGCATACAGAGGTAGAGCAGCCCTACCGTCAACCAGGGGATGGGGCTGGCTGTACTACCCATAGCTTCCGGGGATTTGAGCGTGGCTGTCAGCAATATCACAAAGGTAATCAGTACAACCAACGCTAGCAGCAGCAACAGACTATTGCGGTTTGACTTGCCAGAGATACTTGAAGCAGCAGGCCCAACCATCTGTCGATGGCTCCGCCACAGATCCCTTACTAGCAGGACAGCTATCGCCCCCAAAGATAACCCCCAAATCAGCCAACTAGCCGGCGCCATGTCCCTTCTCTGTTAACGTTATTTCCCAATTAAGTGCGTAAGCAATCTACAGAATACGAATTTCAGTCGTTATTTGCCAGATTTAACCCGATCACTGTAAAAATCTTTCAACCGGGTGGGAGTTGCCCACCCTTTTTGACTGGGCAAACAAATCGTTGGCTGGCAGAAGAACGCCTGCAACACCTAATGTCCTCATTACAGCCTGTAGGGCGCTTTGCCGCCAAAGCGTCTGCCGAAACCTGGATTGTCGGCATGGGATGCCGACCTACTCCTATTCAGCCTCCGCAGGAGCTGCCCGCGGCTGCGATTAGCGACGCTAGTCGCTTTGTGGGAAGACGACAAAAAGGCTTACCGCCTTTGGTCGCAGCCATGGGCAGCTCCTACAATGGGATTTTCAGTGTGAGATGAAGCGGACATCCCTTCTATGTGCTTTTGAAATAATCCCGGGTCAGCTTGAACACTACCGGGCTCAGCAGCAGCAGCGCCAGCAGATTCGGCACAGCCATCATGGCATTCAGGGTATCCGCCACCAGCCAGACAAAGTTGAGCTGCTCCTGGGCCATGGCCCCCACCGGGATCATCAGCACCCAGAGGATACGGAACGGGGTGATCGCCTTCACTCCAAACAGATATTCGGTACATTTCTCTCCATAAAAACTCCAGCCCAGCAGGGTGGTGAAGGCGAAGATCGCCAGCCCGATGCTCACCATATAGCCGCCAAATCCCGGCAGCGCCCGTTCGAAGGCCATGGAGGAGAGGGCTGCACCGGTCTCGCCACTGGTCCAGGCGCCGGTGACCACGATCGCCAGACCGGTGATGGAACAGATGATCAGGGTATCGATAAAGGTGCCGAGCATGGCGATGCTGCCCTGACGCACCGGGCTGTTGGTCACGGCCGCGGCATGCGCGATGGGGGCGCTGCCCAGTCCCGCCTCATTGGAGAAGATCCCGCGGGCGACACCAAAGCGGATCGCCGCCCAGACCGCCGCGCCGGCAAAACCACCGGTCGCGGCAGTGGGGGTAAAGGCGAGATGAACAACCTGTACCACGGCAGCCGGAATCGCTGTGATATTCAGAGCCAACACCAGCAGGCCACCCAGCAGATAGGCAATCGCCATAAAGGGCACCAGCTTACCGGCCACTTCTGCGATGCGCCGGACGCCACCGAGCAGCACCAGGAAAGCCAGTACCGCCATCACCAGACCGGTGTAGGCTGGCTTGATGGCGAAATTGGTCTGCAGCACGTCTGCTACCGAGTTGGCCTGCACGGTATTGCCGATACCGAAGCCCGCCAGGGCGCCGAATATGGCAAATAGCATGCCCAACCAAGCCCAATGGCTGCCCAGACCGTTCTTGATGTAGTACATGGGGCCACCCACATGGTTGCCTTTCTCGTCCACCTCCCGGTAGCGCACTGCCAGTACTGCCTCGGCGTATTTGGTGGCCATGCCGACCAGTGCGGTGCACCACATCCAGAACAGGGCCCCGGGACCGCCCAGGGCAATCGCGGTGCCGACACCGGCGATATTGCCGGTACCGATGGTAGCTGAGAGTGAGGTCATCAGGGCGTTGAAGGGGCTGATTTCACCCTCACCCACACCTTTTCGACCCTGCCAGAGCATGCGAAAGCCGTAGCCGAGCTTGGCCAGCGGCATAAGCTTCAAACCAAGCATGAGAAAGATGCCGGTACCCAGTATCAATACCAGCATGACCGGCCCCCAGACCAGACTGTTCAAATCTTTGATCAGCTCAACAATGCTCTCCACTCAACTTCCCCCAACGAAATCCAAAGACTTTCACTATACACCACAGGCAAACGACTCACGATCACGAGGAACGATTGAATTTGACTTCCCGAAAAAATGATGAAACCGTACAAAGACTATTGTTGACAAAATAACTAAACTATAAAATCAATAGGAGGAAGACCGTGTCTGTATGCAAAAACCTCAAGGGCTACACCCGCCGCCACACCTGGTTGGCAGACCTCTTTTCACTCATGGCGGCGATACTCTTCTTTGGCTCGATCTACCTGGGCTTCGCCTACCATACACTGATCCTGGGCTGGGTCTCACAGGACTATATTCTCTACACCCCCCTCGCAGTAGGAACCATGATACTGGATGTTTTTCTCATCTTCTTTTTTCTGAACGTCGGCTCAGCCCGCCTTGCCGATGAGGACGAAGGCTGTTTCCACACCTTCAAAGGCCGCCGCGCCGGTAGCGGTTCTGCCGGCATGATGTTCACCAGCTGGCTGCGCCATATGGAACATGTGGGTAAAAAGCACCGCTGAGAGCCGTTGAGGTGATACATTCATCACCGATCAGGGTAAGAATCATGACGATCACCAGTGACTCAGGCAGCACTACAAATTCCGCCAGGTAACCCACAACCCATAGAATGTCAGCCAAGACAAGGTGACGCTACGTTTCAGACCAACCAAAAGTACTCTTTTCTCCCACACGGAACCCATGCGACCATATACAAACTAACATCTCACAGGCGCCCACTAAATGCCGTTCATCAACATATTCAAATCCACACCCATGGATGGGCAAGCGGAGCAGTTTGAAACCTTACTGAAATGTAAGAATGTTACAATTGAACGCATTCAGAGCCCGGCGATGACCCGTTCAGAACGGTATAACCAGGAACAGGACGAATGGGTCTGCCTGCTACAGGGCGAGGCGACAATAGAGATGGGCAACACTATTCTGACCCTGCATTCCGGGGAGACGCTTTTCATCCCCAGTGGCACTCCCCACCAGGTATTGAATACCAGCACCGATCCTTTGTGTATCTGGCTTGCGGTTCACATTCATTAGACCGACGGCACTTATGACATATGCTAGACCCTCAGTGGAATCCAGAGCACCAGTCAATTCACAGGCCATTCGGATGATAACCTTCAACCTAGAATCCTCAGTTGAACCCATTACCGATTGAGCGGAGTGTGTCATGACAGATTCATGGAAAAAGAGTATCTATCTGCAACGTGAACAACTTGCAAGGATGCTGCATAAGCCCCTCGCCCGGCTGGCCGAAGACTGTGCTCCGGCGTGGGGTAACCGCACCCAGCTGAACAATGTTTTACTGGCAGGCTTCGCAACTATCCCCCACTGCACTTACCTCTATTGTGTCGGCACAGACACCGTGCAGATCAGTGATAATGTTGATCGGACAGGCCTGGTTGCCGGACATTTCGGGCGCGATCGCTCGCAACGCCCCTACATGAAGGAAGCCGTGCCAGTCTGGGGTTTTCTGCTTTCAGATGCCTACATCAGCCTGTCGAAACATAGGCCCTCACTCACTGCTTTGCAGATCGTTCGGCAAGGCTCTGTCACCCTCGGATATCTTGGAGCTGATTTCGATCTACGCGATCTGCCGATGACCGCCGAACTCTATGAAGAACCCAGCAACTGGCGGCAGGTCAAGGGGGATCCCGCCATTCGCGGCCTGGTATTTCAACAATCCCGGGTTGAGAGTCCGATGGACCGAAACATGCCTAAAGCCCTTTCGATCCTGGAGGAACTGCTCACTCTCAGAGGTATTTTTCAGTGCCAGATTCACTTCTCCAGCAGCCAGGCAACGATTTGGACCGTCAATGATCCTTACCGTTACCGTATTCTCGATCATGAAGCCCTGAGTGATCCGGATATCTGCCTGATCTACCCACACAGCCCCTATCCAGCCAATGCGGTGATCCCCCAGGAAGAGATAGCGCCACTCCTGGAAACCCTGCAGTCTCTGCGTATGGCGGATGAGAACATCTACCTAAGATTGTCCTCTATCAATATCTTCAACGGCATGATCAGCCTGACCTTCTCCTGTGACGGCTCCCATTACATGCGGTATGACGAATTTTTGAACAAGAGCACCGGGTTCTGGTTTGGTTCTTGATCCTGCGGAAAGATATGTTACAGGACGATCCAAGGGGCGCCCTCAATCTGTAGATTGCACCGCATTCAAGCGCCTGTACCTGACAGCTTTGGCATCACCAGAAGCACGCTTCAATACTTTGCCGAATTCCTCTGCATCGACCGGCCTGGAAAAGAAATTCCCTTGAGCCAGTTCACACCCCTCCTCAAGTAACCACTGGGCTTGTTCCTGTTTCTCAACACCCTCCGCGACAACCTCGAGTTTCAGACTATGCGCCATCTGCACGATAGCTCGCGCTATCGCTTCATCTTCTGGATCGTCCAGAATATCCCGGACAAAGGAACGATCGATCTTAAGCCTATCCACCTTGAGCTTTTTCAGGTAACTCAGGGATGAATAGCCCGTGCCAAAATCATCTATCGCAAGTTTGACCCCCGCCTGTTTCAATTCAGTGACGGTGGCCATTACATTGTTGGTATCCTTGATCAGCATGGACTCAGTCAACTCCAATTCCAACAGATCAGGCGAGAGACCTGTTTCCTCCAGTGCCTCGGTGATGGTTTTCTGCAGGCCATCGCGCCTTAACTGCAGCGCCGAAAGATTCACCGAGATAGTGAACTCGGAATTATATTTCTGTTGCCAAAAAACGGCCTGCCGGCATGCCTCTTTCAATACCCAGGCCCCTATCTGAATAATCAGGCCACTCTCTTCAGCGATGCTGATAAACCGGTCGGGCGGCACGGTGCCGAATTCCCTGGTGATCCAGCGCAATAAGGCCTCTACACCGACAATTCTGCCACTGGCAATATCAAATTGCGGCTGGTATGCCAGACTCAGTTCTCCCTCTTCAAAGGCCTTGCGTAGCCGGGTTTGTAACTGAAGACGTTCAAACGCGACCTGATTCATCTCATCCGTGAAGAAACGAAATGTGTTGCGCCCTGCCTCTTTGGCGGAATACATAGCCGTATCGGCCTTTTGCAATAGCGAATCGAAATCACTGCCGTCATCCGGATAGATACTGATACCTATACTGAAGGAGGTATGCAACCGGTAGTCGAGAATGTTAAATGACTCCTTGAAACAGGCCAGCAGATCCTCACAGATTATCTCGGCATGGGTGGCGTCTCGCAACTCACGCAGCATGATCAGAAACTCATCCCCCCCCTGCCGGCTGATGGTATCCGCCTCGCGAACCCGTTGCTGCAGGCGCGTCACTACCGCCTGCAGCAGGTGATCGCCCACTTGGTGCCCAAGCGAATCGTTGACGCTCTTGAAATCATCCAGATCAAGAAACAGTAAGGCAACCTTCTCACGCTCCCGGTTCGCCGCATTAACTGCCTGATCGAAACGATCCCGCAAGAGGATTCTGTTCGGCAGACCGGTAAGCGCATCATGATGGGCCATGAACTGAATCCGCTCTTCGGCGCGCTGTTTATCAGTGATATCACGTGCGACCAGAACGATGCCACCGGTCCTGAATTTTTCTCCAAGGTAAGGGTTGGCGGTCAATTCGAAGGATCGCACACCGCTGTTTGTACGCAGATCTCTAATCTGACGTATTGGCTGACTGAATGAAAGCACCTGGCTAACGGGGCTGTCTTGTGGTTCGCTGCATGGGACCTCATTCTTGAGCAGGATCTCCAAGCAGGACTCCAGGTCTTCCAGCACCTGGGCAGGACTCTGCTCCAATTTGAATATTTGCCTGGCGCTCTTATTGCTGATAAGAATCTGAAAATCTGTATCGATAACCAATACCGGATCGGCGACAGCATCAATCACAGTCTCCAGAAACTGTTGTTGGTTCAGTATCCTGGCCTCTGCCTCCTTACGTTCAGTAATATCCCTGCTGATTCCAATAAGGCCCAGCACCTCTCCCTCAGACGAGAAGAATGGCGTCTTCAAAGTATCCAGCAGTACACGCCGACCGTCCGCATAGTGGATCCACTCTTCGTTACGCCTTGCCTCGCCAGCGTCCAGCATCGCTTTATCTTTGATTTGATAGAACTCGGCAACTTCTTTAGAGAAAAGATCAAGATCCGTCTTCCCGATCAGTTCGCTTTCCTGCAGGTTGACATACTCCGCAAACGCCTTATTGCAACCGAGAAATTCACTCCTTTCGTTTTTAAATGTAATTAGATCAGGGACAGAGTCGATCAGGCCACGCAACAAGGCGGTCTCCCGCACCAGGATTTTTTGAGTTTCGATGGCTTGTGAATGCGCTATAGCACCCTTTAGGGCGATGGCCAGTTTGTCTACAACCTGTCGAAGCTGTCTGAGTTCCATCTCTTCTATTCTGCCACGATCCCGGTATAGCTTGAGAACACCAAAATCGGTCAGCCGGAAGATTGCATAGGCGCCCCTTTCTACACCACGTTCCGTAATAATGCTTCGAAAGGCTGAATCGGTGTCTGCTATGTGTGTAAAGGCGACTCCGGAAGGTAGATTGATGCTCGGGTGATCAGACTTCAGTCGAGTATACACAGCTCGTACGCGGGGCATCGCATACAGCAATTGATGCTGATCATCCGTTTTTTCCAACATTTGGCTGCCATCTATCCAGAATGCGCCATATGAGAAATCCTTGCGTCGCAGTAAAGTTCTTAAAAATTGAGAACAGACCTGACTGGGGTCCAGACTACGACCAACTGCGAGTGACAACTCATAAAGCAGTTGCAGGTCGGAACGAATATCCTGTGAGTTAGCCATTGAATAGACAAATTCCAAATGTCTTGTTGTATAACTCCACAGCATGATTGCCATCACTGGCTATTTCGCCCAAAGCAATCACTCCCTGTGGATTAATCTGCGGATTATATCGCTTTACCTCATCTGCAACGGCTTGCAGTTCCTCCTTGAATCGGTCGCCCAATAACAAGACGCGCGAATAACAGTCACAGACCAGCACATCATGAAATCCATTGTGATTCTCACTTTCCACGACAGCTTCCAGCGCCGCTTTTTTGAGTTCCTCTGCTGCGCCATGCATCAGATGCATGACCGCACCCTCTTCAACATCGGACAGACAGATCACTCCACCTTCATCGGTCACACCGATGGGATCGCGTACGACATCCTCTGCACCGCTTTTTTCAATGCACAAAGGATAGAGGGGGGAGACTTTGGTAAAGAATTCCTTGCGCGGCACTTCAGCCAATTCGGGATCGATGACTGAACGATAAAGCGTTTCAGCAGGCTGCCAGTTGATCTCCTTGATTATATTACCCTCTGTCCGTGTGGCCACAAATGGCCCCTGTATCCTGCTCCAGCCATGCTTTGCAGAGACGCTGGTCCGCATGACGCCAAAAACCACAAGGACCGCTTGCTGGGCAAAACCCTCCGCTGTGAACAATGTAGGCGCCGATCGAAGATCATTATAACCGGTGCCAGAACCGAAATAATTGATCTCATTACCGTAATTGTTGAATATCTCGGTGAGAAACGTGCTTATGTTGGGGGCATGACAATCCGGGAAGCACAACAGAGTGACGTCACGTCCATCCAGCATATCCAAGTCTGGCAGGTCCTGCAGGGAATCCGTGTTGAAACTTTCCAACGAAATGATGGCAGGCGGTGAAAGACAGTGTATGCGTTTACAGATAGCGCCAGTCGTATGGTGTTGCGCGCCATCAATCAGGCCGGGGAATAAGGCGCCGAAATAATCGATATCAGCCCCATTCAACTGCTCGATAAGTTGTGAAACCTGTTCACTATGTGATGCCGCCAGTAGAATGAGCCAATACTCATTTGAATCCAGAGGTTCATCTGACAATACCCTGACAAAGTCTTGTATTGAATCTATCTCTGTATACATTGAACCACCTCAACTCCATCGAAAGTGGGCTATTGCCTGAACCCATTAATATGGGTGCTCATGAACTATACGATTACTTTTATACCAACTTAAATGAATGCATTAAATCATGCTGATTTAAAACATCAGCACCAAAAACAAAAACCCTGGCCGGGTTAACAACTAACCCTCTGAATTCAACATCCGTCTGAACCAACACGGCATGGCTTGACACGCCATATATCTTCACAGTATTCACGAATTGCACGATCAGATGAAAACTTCCCGATCCGTGAAACATTGAGTATCGACATCCTGCTCCAGCGATTGGCATCAAGATAGGCGCGTGAAACCTCGCTCTGACAGTCTCTATAAGACTCGAAATCGGCACATAAAAGATAGGGGTCATCCTGCAGGAGTTTATGGGTCAGTGGCCGAAAGAGATCCTGATCCCCATGAGAAAAGAATCCGCTGTTGATTAAATCGATAGCGGATTTGAATTCCCTGTTGCGCTGATAATAGTCCCTGGGGTGATAGCCTTCCATAAAACGCTGCTGCACCTGTGACGCGGTCAGGCCGAACAGGAAAAAGTTCTCTTCCCCGACCTCCTTGCGGATCTCTATATTCGCGCCATCCAGGGTACCGATGGTTAGCGCGCCGTTCATGGAAAACTTCATATTACCGGTACCAGATGCTTCCATTCCGGCGGTTGATATCTGCTCCGACAGATCCGCGGCCGGATAGATCCGCTGCCCTCTTTTCACGGAGAAATCGGGCAGAAAGACCACCTTGATCAGATCCTTGACCGCAGGGTCATTGTTGATCACATCCGCTACGGAATTGATCAGCTTGATAATCAGTTTCGCCATCCGATAACCCGGCGCCGCCTTACCTCCGAAGATAAACGTCCGTTGCGCCACTTCAAGGGTGGGATTCTGCTTGAGCCGTTCGTACAACGCGATAATATGCAAAACACTCAAATGCTGTCTTTTATATTCGTGAATACGCTTTACTTGAATATCAAAGAGGGACTGAGGATCGATCTGTACTCCAATATTTTCTTGTATCCAGACCGCTAAATCCTGCTTCGCAGCCGTCTTGGTTATCCGCCATTGCTCAAGAAACCCATTGTCATCGGCCAACCTCTCCAGGGCATGCAATTGATCCAGATTTTTTATCCAATCATCACCGATATGGTCGTTCAGCAACCGGGTCAGACGAGGATTGCTCAAAACCATAAAACGACGGGGAGTCACACCATTGGTCTTATTCCTGATTTTGTCCGGCCAAAGATCGTGAAAGTCCTTCAGTATCGTAGTTTTGAGCAGTTCCGTATGCAGTTCGGCCACACCATTGATGGCAAAACTGCCGACGCAGGCAAGATTCGCCATGCGCACTGAACGCCGCCCATTCTCTTCAATCAACGACATCCTTGAAATACGTTCCTCATCGCCCAGAAAACGGATACGCACCTCATCAAGAAATCGATCATTGATTTCATAGATGATCTCCAGATGTCGGGGCAACAGCCGTTCAAACAGATCAAGGGGCCAGCTTTCAAGGGCTTCAGGAAGCAGGGTGTGATTGGTGAAGGCGAAGGTATTCCGAGTGATATTCCAGGCCTGCTCCCATCCCATCTGATGTTCATCCATCAACAATCGCATCAGTTCTGCAACAGCTATAGCCGGATGGGTGTCATTGAGCTGGGCGGCAAACTTCTCATGAAATCTTTCCAGGGTCCCGGCAGTCTCCAACTGTAAGCGAATCATATCCTGCAGCGAGCAGGATACGAAGAAATACTGCTGTTTAAGTCTGAGTTCCTTACCTACTTCAGGTTCATCATTGGGATAGAGAACCTTGGAGATATTTTCAGCGACTACTTTTGCGTTCACCGCACCATAGTAGTCACCGGTATTGAAGGCATTGAAGTCAAATGACTCACAAGCTTCTGATTTCCACAGCCTCAGCAGATTGGTGTTATCCACAGCATAGCCGAGGATTGGCGTATCATAAGCAACCCCATTGACGACCAGCTCAGGCGCCCACTTTACGCACAGCCTGCCATGTTCATCGGTATACTTTTCAGTATGGCCGCCGAACTTTACCGGGAAA
The DNA here is from genome assembly GCA_039714735.1 of Pseudomonadota bacterium. Classification (GTDB taxonomy): domain Bacteria; phylum Pseudomonadota; class Gammaproteobacteria; order Chromatiales; family Chromatiaceae; genus JASJBU01. Next base: position 25,234 of record JBDLIT010000001.1, on the reverse strand, counting down.
CGCAATTTTGGACGAAACAGTTCCCATGGATTACCGTTGCGCAGCCACGCATCGGTCACTTCAACCTGCCACCCATCACGAATCTGTTGCTCAAAGATGCCGAACTCATAGCGGATTCCATAGCCGATGGCGGGAATCTGCAGGGTTGCCAGAGACTCGAGATAACAGGCTGCAAGCCGTCCCAGACCGCCGTTGCCAAGGCCGGGCTCCTCTTCTTGCTCCTGAATCTCCTCCAAATCCAGTCCCATTTCATCCGCTGCTTGAATGGCCTTGTCCAGAATCCCCATATTGACCATGTTATTACCAAGATGGGGGCCTAACAGAAACTCCGCGGACAGATAACACACTGTGCGTACCTGAGCTTTTTTGTAAGTCTGCGCGGTCCGTATCCAGCGTTCCAGCATGCGATCTCGCACCGTATAGGCTGCCGCCATATAGAGATCCGACGGTGTGGCAACATCCTTAAAGCGGCCCTGCACATAGAACAGGTTGTCATAAAAGGCGCGCTTAAGCGCCTCCTTTGACATACCGACACGCACTTCTTCGTGATGGTGATTTTCTGGAACTGCCTGAGAAGTCTTTTTTTGCATGCCCAGTGAATCCATTTAATGAATAGGGTATTTGGGAAAAGCCATTCCATGTTTGAGTAATCAGAGCATAGTTCATCTGAAACTCAACAAGCCCTAATGAAATTTGATTAGGGAAATCCAGCAATCAAACAAAGTGTAAAACACAGCATAGATGGCTTACAGTGCATCTTGAATACATCGCTATATTCTCACTATTATTTGTTACGTATTTATTACACAATACATAAAATTGCTGAGGCTTTTAATTCCTGGACTACCAATGGCCGATCTGTCGGTCATCACAACAGTTGAAGCAGTCAACAATTACTGATTGGAATTACCTATAATTTAGACTAGCCGTCATCGCATCCACCAGCGGTTGCAGCCGGTCTTTTTCAAACAGTGCATCAGCCGTATTGTCCGACTGAGACACTCTCTAGGCTAGATAAGGACTTTGGCTGAATATGAATGGAGTTGAGATTTACACGCAATCACTAACCAGGCGCCCAATGACCCCTGCTGGATTGTGTTTCTCAGATCTCAATCACCAGCACACGACTCTACTGCATAAAATCGATTCAAGCAGCTAATGGACAGCATAGTCATTATCATCTTGTCAGGCCTGGTTTTGCTTTTATCTTTCTCCTTGTATCGCAGACAATCGAAAGACACGGAACTCCGCAGTCAATTTAGCGTGCTGGAGGTTAAGATAGATGAGCAGAACGGTGAACTTCGCAATGAGATTCAGGAACGCAGACAGGCAGAGGTCGTCCTGAAAGCCAGTGAATTGCGCAATCGCCTGATCATCTATTCAGCGCAAATCACCGTTTGGGAATGGGATCTGAGCACCGATGCGATGGTCTGGAACGAGAATCTAACTGAGCTTTTTGGCCACCCCCTGGGACGTACTGAAAACTCTAAGCAGTGGTGGCTGGACAATATCCACCCGGAAGACATCCCCCTGGTGACCCAAAGCATCGATGAATATCTGATGCTGGGTGAAGAAATCTGGCGCGAGGAGTACCGATTCAAACAATTCGATGGTGGTTGGTCCAGCGTCATCCACTGGGGCCTGGCGATTGCTGATGAAGAGGGAAAACCCATCAGAATGGTGGGGGCGATGATGGACATTACGCCTCGCAAACAGGCAGAAGAGCGGTTACTGCAGAGTGAACTGAATCTGCTTGAAGCTCAGCGTATCGCACATCTAGGCAGCTGGGTATGGACATTCAAGAGCGGTGAGCTGGAATGGTCGGAGGAACAACACAAGATCTTCGGTTACCCGCCGGATTCAAGCAATCCGGTTTACGAGGACTTTCTCGCCGCCATCTATCCAGAAGACATAGAGGACGTGCTCACCGCCATCGACAATGCTATCGAGGGAGGTGAATTATTCGATCTCGAATTCCGCATCATGCAAACAAACGGTACAGTACGCTGGATCTCCACTCAGGGCGAAGTCATCAATGACAGCACAGGCGCACCTGAAAAGATGGTTGGCACATCGATGGATATCACTGATCGGAAACGCCTGGAAGAAAAACTGAAATTCCAGGCCGTGCACGATCAACTGACCGGCCTATACAACCGCCGCGTGTTGGAGGAACGTCTCAGCGACGAGGTGGACCGGGCAGTCCGCTACAATCACTCCCTGTCTGTCTTCATGCTGGACATCGATCATTTCAAACGGATCAATGATAATCATGGCCACCCGGCCGGTGACATCGCCCTAACGACGCTTGCCTCAATTCTGGAAAAAACCACCAGAAAAACCGATTTTCTGGCCCGCTATGGCGGAGAGGAGTTCGTTGTGATACTTCCGGAAACCCCTCTTGATACCGCACTGCTGCTTGCGGAGCGACTGCGTGAGGAGGTCTCCAATCAGCCTGTCACGATTGATGATGAGCTGCGGGTTGAAGTCACTGCCAGTATTGGCATTGCCTGCTTTCCGGAACATACCCAATCACCGCAGGAGCTGCTGGGAATTGCAGACAAGGCCTTATATAAGGCAAAACGGGATGGCCGTAACCGGGTGAGCAGCGCAAATCCCCGATAGAAATTGCCCGGCAAACTTGGATTATCCGACAGCTTAGGTTTGACTCGGGAATCTGCTGATTGAGCAATCGTTGAAATGCCCGGTCAAAGCCTCACTTTCCCTTTTCCATAGTTGATGACCACGCCGTCGCGGGTGATGCGCTCCAGGGTGAGACCCGGCCGCGCCAGGGGGTCCCCCTCCCGATAACGGCGCATGTCGATGATCACGAAACGCTCCGCCGGTTCTTCGTTGTAGACATGGATATTGATCTCCAGGCCTTTGAGCTTCTTCTGGACCTTCTCCGAGAGTTCCCAGATCGGGGGGATACGCGGTTCTTCTGCGGCCACGGCCTTCTTTGTCTTTTCAGCCACCGGCTGCACGGCCTTCGGTTCGGCCGGGATTTTCGGCGCTTGTGGGGTGCTGCGCTTGGTGATCTTTGTCTTGGCTACGGGTTCAGGCGTCGCCGCCGGGAGCTTCAAGGCTCGCGGGGCCGGCTCAGCCGGTGTCTGTGTAGCCAGGTCTTTAGCAGTAGGGATGGTCTTTTCCGCAGGCGGCTCGGCAGGCTGCGAAGCTGGGGCCTTCGGCAGCTCAGGGGGACTGACCTTGGCGACGCTTAGCGGCGCCGTTACCGGGGGCTGCACCGGGAGGTCGGCCGATTTGGCCAGCGGCTTCGACGGCTTGGACCGAGGCTGCGGTTGGACCTTGGGCTCAACCGGGGGCTGCGCGATCAGGTCTTTGGCGACCGCTGCGGTCTTTTCCACTGGCGGTACAGCGGCGGCGGGCGGTGGCCGGATCGCCGCCTCCTCCAGCAGCGGGGGGATCTTGACAGGGGCCGCGGCGCTACTTTCCACTGCCGGCACAGCCGTGGGCAGAGCCACCAGTGGCGGGACGGCGGGCGCCGCCCGGACTGCGGCCAGTGGCGGGGCTTCACGCGGTGCAGCCGGTGGCGTCACCGGCTTGGGGGTGGGCTGGACCGGGGTAGCGTCGACCTCAGCGATTGGCGGCGGCGCCTCAGGCTCGGGCATCAGCCACCAGGCCAGCAAGTTAATCAGCAGCAGCCCGGCCCCGAACAGCCAGACGCCTGGGCGTTGCCACAGAGGCCGAGGGCGGGCCAGGGGTTCGTGCACGGGAGCCACGCCGCGGGCATTGCGCTCTTGTTCTGCGCGTTCCAGCGCATCGAGGATGGTTGACATCGCTAACCTCTGTCCAGTGCCGGGATGACGGGGTCGTTGACCGCGGCCTTCAGTTTGATCAGGGTCCGTTTGCCGACGATACCGTCCTCCTTCAGGCCCACCGCGCGTTGAAATGCCATCACCCGTTTGGTCAACTGCCAGTCGAACTGCACCTGGGCCGGATCCTCCGACCGCCCGGCGGACTGCCCGTCGATCCGTGCGAGCATCTCGCTCAGCCAGTGTACATCGACGCCCTGGCTGCCCTGCTGGAGGTATTCACTGCTCAGCGGTGGGGGCCGCCAAAGAACGATGTAGCTACCACTCCAGAGTGGGTCGAGTTCGACTTGCGGCACCTTGACCAGTCGCTTACCCAGGTCGAGGGTCACCTGTCCGGCGTCCAGCGCGGCAACCACCACGTGGTAGCGCCTGCCGCCGTCGAGCAGCAGTTCGATCACCGCCGGGCGGTTGTAGAAGCGCAGGTTGTCCCAGTGGCCCCGACCGTAGAGGCACTGCAGTCCGGCCCGCGTGGCCTTCTCACAGGCGGAGCCTTCGGCGTAGAGGGGGTAGTCGCTCTGCCAGTAGCTGAACAGGGTAGTGAAGGCGTTGGCGATGTCATCGAGCAGCCCGACCAGGCTGAGGGCGCTATCGATGACTTGGGCCACGGATTCGGGGGCCACGGATTCAGGGGCTGCGGGTTCGGCTGTGACCGCGAGCGGCTGGGTGGCGGAGGCGACTTCAATTGGCGCCGGGGCCGGCGTTACGGATGCAAGGACGGGCGCGATCACCTTGGGTTCGGGATCCTGCGGCGGGCTGGCCGCCTCGGCAGCGGCCGGGGCGGGACTCGGCAGCGTGCTCGGAACCTCGGACGCGGAGTTTATCGGGGTGCTCGGGGACTCTGGCGCTGCCGGGGTGCTGAGGGCGGCGGCCGAGCGCAGGTTGGGAGGCGGTGAAATATCATCCTCGCGGACGGGCGCCGCTGTGCTGGTGAGCGCGCTCAGGTCCGGTAACTGGCGCAGCGGTCCAGGCAGGCTGTCGGGGTCAAGAGTGCGCCAGGCGCTGAGGCCCAGAGCGATCCCGAACAGGCCGGCCAGGCCCCAGGCCCAGCTCACTTTGCGGGGGCGTTTGATGCGCCCTTCCAGCTCTTTGGCGACTTGGCGCAGCAGACGCTGGTTGATGACCTCCCGGTGCTTGCCGTAGGCCGCGAGCATCGTCCGTCCACACAGTACGTTGATCAGCCGCGGCACGCCGCCGGTGAGGCGGTACATCTGGCGCATCGCGCCGTTGGTGAACAGGCGCCGCTGGTAACCGGCCACTTCCAGGCGGTGGTGGACGTAGGCCTGGGTCTCCTCCGGGTCCAGCGGGGTGAGGTGGTAGCGTGCTGTGATGCGCTGCGCCAGCTGGCGCAGTTCGGGCTGCTCCAGCAGGCTGTGCAGCTCGGGCTGGCCAACCAGGATGATCTGCAGCAGTTTCTGGGTCGCGGTCTCGAGGTTGGTGAGCAGGCGTACCTGCTCCAGGGCATCGTAGCTGAGGTTCTGCGCCTCGTCGATGATCGCCACGGTGCGCCGTCCGGCGCTGTGGTTCTCCAGCAGGTAGGCGTTGAGGTGGTCGACCAGAACTTTGATGCTGCTGCATTCCGGCGGGTAGCTCACGTGCAGTTCATCACACAGGCTCGCCACCAGTTCCAGCGGGGTCTGCCGCGGGTTGAAGATGAGTGCGATGTTGAGCTCGTCCGGCAGCAGCATCAGCAGGTTGCGGCACAGGGTGGTCTTGCCGGTCCCCACTTCGCCGGTCAGCTGCACGAAGCCGCCTCCTTCAGTCACGCCATACACCAGGTGAGCCAACGCTTCACGGTGGCGGTCGCTTAAAAACGTGTACTTCGGATCCGGTGTGATCGAAAAAGGGTCTTCACTCAACCCAAAATATTCATGGTACATGGGATTCTGCTTCGGGCGTACTTCCCGTACACCTCATAGTTGGCAGGGCAATATCAAGGGCGTCTGCCGTGTAATTATTTTAAAGTCACCAGTATACACAATGCGGAAGAGAGACTCCGAATCTGATTCGGGAATTTTCGGATGAATCAATTAAATGGCAGACGTGCTCTGATGAGACCATCCTTGGCTTCATCAAAGCTTACTAAGTTATAAAATAGTATTCAGTCAGGATATCCATGACATAGGGTACAGCTGATTGGCGTGCCTTTTGGCACTGAGATCTTATCGCCGTCATCATCTCGATAGAGTTGCCTGTCTGTCGCGGTGCGGGAAAGCACCGTGCCTTCCAGGTTCAAGCCATGGCAGGCTTTGCAGGCGTTGGGATTGTCCTCATAGAAATCCTCATGCTCCAGGTTCCAGCTACTGCTGTTGACATTGTGCATGCCATGCGGGCCGCCGTCCGGGGTCAATGGCAGACTGGTATGGCAGACACCGCACTCGATGATGGTGCCGCTGTATCCCTGCAACTGTTTGGCCGCCTCATTGTCATTCGCATCCGGATTGGCAATCGGCCAGATCGCATGGGTGGAGCCGTGGCAGGCTTCACAGGCGACACCACCGTGACCGAGGCTGTTGCGATAGAGCTGGTTATCGTCCTCTGCAAAGATACTACCTGTCTCCGTGATGGGCGTGGCGGTGAGATCTCCCTCATACCAGGCCTGACGCAGTCGAATACCATCTGTGTTGCCATCAACATCAAGCGCATTCACGACGGTGTCCATGTCTCCCGCCAGATTATTTACTGCATCACCCGTATGACAGGATTCACATCTCGGTTCGTCCAGCCAGGGTTCGCGGGTCTCATTGCCCACCGCCAACATGCCGCCGTGGCAGTCCTGGCAGACAATACCGGCATTGCCCATGGCGCCCCGCAGACACTTGGTCGTCTTACCTGGGTGGCATTGGTAGCAGGTCTCTTCCAGGGTGCCGTCTGTTGGGAACAGCAGATCACCGGTGGCAGGATCGGTCAGTTCACCGTGATGGCCATGCATCACCTGGGACATCTTGTCATGGGCGAGTTGCTCACCGGCAGGGCCTGTGCCCGCCAGGTCCAACGCCACCGAGTAGTGGCAACCGGCACAGAGTACAGGTTGCTGATTGAAAAGATCGGTAGGATGCTTGGCGTCATGTAACAACAGAATGTTGATCTTTGCCGCCTGCAGAATGCTATTGGCGTCAGTATCATCTTCTGGAAAAACAAAATCCACGCCATCCCGAATCGCCCCGACTTCACCAATCGCATGACAGTTCTGGCAATCCGCCTCGGATGCGACCGGCAGCACCACATCCTGACTGGCCAGGATATCCCCATTGGCCGGATTGCTGGCGCTGACCTGCATCAGCGGGTATGGATTCGGCTCTCCTGCATCGTCGATCGGCAGAATCGGTATGCCATCGGCGGCAAACCACATCTTGTCTGGATCAAAGTGGTTGAACGCCTGAGGGTCATTGGCAGTGTAAGGGTTCAGAATGCCGGGCATGGTCTGCCCGAAGGCCAGTCCCTCATCCGGCTGTGGATCGATGCCAAACAGGTCGAAGACATAGGTATTCCCGGAATCCGGGTTGATATCCCAGAAGTTGGTTTTCCAGACGCCTGACTGGTTCTGGCTTGTAGTGTTTATCGAATCGCTCAATAGATCCGCGTCCTCGACAGCCTTGTAGTCAACATCAACTTCCAGACTGCTGAGAATGCGCGGTTCCGCACCCTTTTCGATTACGTGTGCATGCACCACGTTGAAGGGCGGCAGGATCACGAAGGTGGAGTAGTCCAGATCGGCACAGTGCATGCCCAGATCATTGAAGGCCAGCACCTGATGCGTCTTGCTCGCGTCTATTTCATTAAGCGTGGAGCCCTCGACATCGTCATCATCACCCCCTCCACAGGCAGCGATTGAGATCGAAATGATCAGGGTTGTGATGACCTTTGAAAAGGAGTCCATGGCAGCTTCACCTCGATGTTAGGATGCAACAGAATTTAGTATTCCTGGTAATTTTGGGAATATTATCCTAAATTCAGCCAAAAGGGCAGCGGTAAGCCCTTCTAAGCAGGTTCATCGCAGTAAACCTTCCAATTTTCCTAAGACATAAAAAAGGGCTGGCGCCAGGCGCCAGCCCTGCAGGTTAGAGGATCTGGTTAATTACCAAATGTGCCGGTGGTCAGATCTGCGTCTGTAGCACTCATACCCACCTCGAAAAACAGACAGGCCGGATCCGCTTCAATTTCCGCATTTGTCATCTTTTCCAGGGTCGCAAAACCCAGGGATGCACCGAACTCATTGCGCCCTTCGCACGCCCATTCCAATGGTGTGCGTGGGAGGTCAGGCTCAGTTGCCGTGCAATCCCAATGCACCGAGCGACAAGCATCGCGGTCTCCATCACCCCGTACCGCCATGGAGTGAACGCCCATACGCGAGATGATGCCGTCAGAGACGATGACGCCTCTTACCGTGGAGGCTGTCCCGTCTCCACAGACATTGACATGCCGTCCTGTCAGGCCCCAGGTCTCCTGGGATGGATCACCTTCGGCTATCGGCGCCGGTTTGCGCACACTGATGCGTAGCCGCTCATCGGAAAACTCACTCATATCCGACCATTTGTAACAAACCAGGGCCACCGCGCCTTCGTCATTGGCGTCGGATACAGCCTGGGATATTGGCAGGCCGGCAAGGACAGTCGCAATAACTGTTCCCATGGCTAGCCTCTTATAGTTGCTGCGTTTCATCGCATATTCCTCCTGAAACTTTTAAAACCCGTGGCTTTCGACTTGTCGCACACTACGCAACAGGTCAAGCAGAGCCACGACTTGACTGGACTGTTTTTCACCAGCCTCAATCGTCATTTTCGGCCCGCATGCCACTGGCGACACCTGAATCGTTCTCGTTGGAGTCCTCGAAGGCATCCTTATCCTCGAACACACCACAGAGTGGATCGTCAGGCGCCACATCGATAGCGATCAATTCCAGCTTGGATTCACCGTGATAGACATCGAACTCATTGCGGCTCTGGCAGGTCCATTCCGCAGGCGTCTTGCTCACCTCGTTGGAGTAGCACTCGATAGTCACCGAACGGCAGACATCATCCGCATTGAACTTCTCCTTACCCCGGCTCTGGGGCGAATAGATGCCCAGAGTCGAACCGGTGCCCGCCTTGAACACTAAGACCCCGACCAGCGCCGAATTGGTATCTTCACCACAACTGCCCACATGCTTGCCGTGGATGCCGTGGGTGCGCTGCGCCATGGTCTCGGCCGCAGCCGACAGGGGACCGCCGCCTCTGATGTTCAGGTTGATGCGCTCATCGGGAAATGCACTCCAGGAGTAGCAGGCAAGCGAATCGTTGGTTGCCCCATCGGCCTGGACCAGGGTAGTGAAACCCATGGAGCCGGCAAGGACCAGCGCGGTGGCCAGCGACCCCAGACATATTGCTTTGCTCATCCGTTTCTCCTTCAGTGACTGAGCCGTTAATCTGGTGTCTTCGCAGACAGGGGGAAATCCGCTTGAGCGGGAAGCGTTGAAATTAGTCATTATCTTTGCCCCCCCCATTGCCGAGATTCAAGCCACTCGCATGACCCCGGCCATCCGCAACGGGACCGTCCAGATCTTCAAACGCGCCGCACAAGGGATCCGCGGCCGGATCCATCACCAGCTTTAGCTCCGATTCGCCATGGAAGATATCGAACTCATTGCGGCTACGGCATTTGAATTCCCTTGGCACCTGCACGTCCTCTTCGGAGATACAATCGACAACGATACTGCGGCACCAGTCTTCACCACCCAGATAGCCATCACCCCGGACCGAGGAGGTATGCAGACTGAGATGCGAACCAATGCCTTTATCCTTGATGAATGAGCCATCGACCGCGCCTACGGTATTCGTTCCGCAGGGACCCACATGTTTGCCATGCACACCATGGCTGGTCTGGATCTGATTTTCCATGAAGTCATTACGTGGATTGGTCGTGACCAAGCCACCGTAACGTTTGATGCTGAGGGCCAAACGCTCGTTCGGGAAACGACTCCACTCATAGCAACCCAGCAGGGTCGGACCTTCCGTGATGGTGCCTGGTGGAATCACCGGCGGTTCGCCGCCACCGGGACCACAGCCAGCCGGATCCGGATCCGTGCAGTCGCCCGGAAAAGACAAGGCGGCTATTTCATCAATATTGATAAAGGTATCCCCGTCTGAATCCAGAGGCTCGATAGCAGCCAGTGCGGCTTGCACATCCGCTTCAAGAGTACTCGCACCCTTGGCTGCCTCGAAATCAGCACCATAACTGTTGCGCGCGCCACCATTTGTGGTCGGATGACAGGTCAGACAGCTGTCAAGCTTGGATCCTATTAATCCCGGTATTGCCGCATAGAAATTAGTGAACATCGGTCGATAGGCATCTACCGCCCATGCAGTGGGTGTAGTCAACAGCATCGGCATTGCCGCCAGACATATAGCCGCTGGTAGCTTTCTCCTCTTCCATCGCTTCATTTCCGTCCTCCTTAAGTAACGGTATGGCGTTAGTACGCCGGAAAAGCAGAAGAAACTGAAGACACGTTGACCGTCTGAGATGCGCAGCCAGAAGTTTTTTTATTTATTAACTATTTTGGGTTGAAATACTTTTTGGATGTGAATCCATTCATGCCGGTGCTTGCCACCAACATTGAAAAGGTATTTTCAGTCCTCTGCGGAGCCATTGATAAATGATGTGAAATCAAAAATCAATAACTAGATTCCTATTATCAACCCTTATTATCGAAACTGAATATTCTTATAAAAACAAACAGTTAGTAGAGTCCCACCGCAAACTTATGAATATCTATGTGTTAACCAGGGGAAAATCATAACTAAAAAGGGGCGGAGCACTTATATCGCTCCGCCCCTTTCCATTCAGTGGCCTTACTGCTGATTTGTCAGCAGGGTTCCGTCATGGCCAACCATGATAAAGTAAGGCTCTATTCCATCATCCTCGATGTCCACCCAGATGATCGCCTCCAACTGCTCGTTCGTGCCGGTGGGCACGCTGTAACCGCTGTCCGGATCATCGCTCACGAAAAAGGTACCTGCAGATCCAACCATGGCCAGCAAAGGATCTACCGGTAAATTCGCAGGCAGGAGTGGATCCCACTGCACCGCACCTTCCAGTGAGTAATCAGAAATGCTGGGATTATTCTCGATCCAGTCAAGACCGTCGGTACTGCTGAGGAGAGTACTGTTAGAACCCACCACACCAAAGCTCGTGCCATCCCAGGTCACGTCATTGAGATCATTGGTATTACTGATGCTCTGTGCACTTAGATCGATCAGCGTCCAGGTCACCCCAGCGTCTTGGCTGGTGATGATCGTAGCCTTGGTGCCGACCGCCACGAGGGTGCCGTTGCCTTCCGCTACGCCTTCCAGGGTGATCGCGGTGTCAATGCCGGTTGATTGCTCGGTCCAGACCGCTCCGTCTGCATTGCCAGTCAGAACGGCGCCATTCTTACCGACCACGATATAGCCGGCGCCGGTCCAAGCCACGTCCTCCAGATCTGAGTTAGGGATGTTTTGTTCATTCAGATCAATCCAGGCCCAGGCGCTGCCATCCGGGCTGGTCAGCACTGTGTTGCCAGCTCCCACCACTAGATACTGAGCATTACCCCAGGTCACACCGGCCAGGGATTCATCCGTGAGTCCGTGATCAACTTCAGTCCAGCCGTCCAGGGTGCCATTCTGACTGTTGAGGATGGTACCGCTGTCGCCCACTGCCACCAGGGCAATTATGCTGCCATCCACGGGAGAGCCATTCCATGCCAAATCATTCAGACTGTTGGCTGTCACAGCCGTCTGTGGTGTACCTGAAACCACTTCGGAGGGTTCAGACACCTGATCCCCAGCAGTCGCTACCAATAAGTAATAAATGGTTTCACCCGCAAAAACCTCCGCCGGATCAGCGTGGATGATGTAGTTGCGACCGGTATCTGTAGGGACTACTTGTGGGCTGTCGACCGTTACGTTCGGCTGAGTGTCCCAATAGACCACATGACCCGTGGCGGTTTCGTCATACTCCCAAGAGATGGTATTTCCCAGCTCACTGTTGAAGCCATCCCCAGACACTACCTCAACGTCCTGTGGTGGAACATCCGGATCAAACACCGGCCCATCATCACCACCTCCGCCACAAGCTGCAAGGAGTCCTACAATACCTAAAGCCGCCAGGCTTGTGAAAAAAAAGCGTTTGAGTTTCAACATGTCAGTTTCCTCCTGCATTTATTCTTTGCGGGTATGATTCCCGCACCCATCTCATAGCCCATCCGGATTAAGATACGGCTCCGAACACAGCCATTGACCTGATAATTACTCTAGCAATCACCTATTTCCCTGGAATTTCCAGACTGTTATGAGTTTGTATCCAGCCTGTTTCAATCTATTTCAGGTGAGCTCCATACCAAAAAAAGGGCCTGTCAGGCCCTTGAGTGAGATGGATGGCCAGCCCGGATAATCGATTATCCGGGCTGGTAGACTGCATGGGTTGACTGGATCTATGGCGCCTTGTTCAGGCCATCAGGTCGCAGGCGGGACATCCATTGGCTGCCCATTTCGAATCCCAACAGCCCCGTCATGATCAACAGGGTTCCAAGCCAGATCTGGCCATTGATCGCTTCCCCATTCAACCAGTGACCCACAAGCAGGGCTATGACCGGTGTTACCAGGGTGATGAGGGCCACCCTGGTCGCCTCGATATGCCGTAGCACGTAGTAATAGAGCGCGAAGCCGAGCACCGAACCCACCACGCCGAGATAGAGGATTGACAAGCTGGCCTTTGACTCAATCACCACAGGCCAGGCCTCACCCTGCAGAAACCAGGTCAACAGAAACAGGGGCGCCGACACCACCAGCCCACCGGTTGTGATCACCAATCCATGTAAACCTGACTCCATGCGTTTGACCCAGACTGCGCTCGCGGAGTGACTGATCACTGAAAACAGCACACCGAGCATGCCCAGAATAATCTGATGCCCGTTGTCGAGACCTACATCGAAGATCACCGCAAGCCCTGACAGCGCCACCAGCATGGCGGCAAGGCGCACCGGCGTCAGACCCTGCTCCGCCAGCCAGATCCTGGCCATCAAGCCGGTGACTATCGGCGCCAGCCCGAACAACACGGCTATCCAACCGGATGGGAGAAACTGAGAGGCCCAATAGACCGAGGTCATCGCCACATAGATGCCCAGCCCGGCTGCCAGGTAGGTGTATCGCGCTACACGGTGCCAGGGCAGTCGCAGTTGCATCAGATGCACCAGCGCCAAGGCCAGCACCACACCGATGACCATACGGCCGGTGACGCCGAACAGATAGCCGACACCTTCACCACTCCACTTGATGGCCAGTGGCGTGGTTCCCCAGATCAGCACAATCCCCAGATAGGCGGCCGGGACAGACATGATAATTTCCTCCTTTTCAGTGAGCCAAAAACAAAAAGGCCGCAGATGCTGCCATCTACGGCCTTTTGGAAATCGCTTGGTTTGCTGGTTTAAACGCTAAACAATCCCCTCCAGACCCGCAGATGTGCGCGACCTGCCCATACGGATGGTCGGCGCATCTCGATTCTATGTTTTGTGGGTTGGTGGATATTCATAAACGACAGAATGCCTGCTCCATCTACCGAGGTCAACCGCAGTTCCTGGGTTTAAAGGTTTCATCCCCCATGCCGTATACATTTGCATCCATCATCTCCGAGGCGGGTGGGAATGCTCTATGACCCCCGGCTCAATCAGGAATGGGGGGGGACTATCTCAGGCTGCCGCTGCCAAATTGGGTCTTGAGATCATTGTGGTTCCCGTAAAGACGGCCAAAGGGCTGCCATCGGCATTAAAGTCATTGGACCGCAAGGCCGATAGTATATTGGGGATAGCGGATAAAACGGTCTATTCCAGCAAGACGGCGAAAGCGGTACTGCTTTTCTCGTTCGTTTACCAATAATGGGTATTGAATGACGCAGAATATAGGCTTTGGCCTGACGACGAAATTCAACCTGCTTTCCATCTTACTGGTGTTGCTTACCGCTATGGCGGTCACAACCTACGAGATCAAGCGAGAGTGGGATAGTCGCCTCGAAGCACTGACTAAACACGGCATGGAAGTGTCGGAAATAGTCGCAAAATTCAGCGAATATGTCCTGTTTTCCGAAGATAAAGAGACCCTCAGAACCATCCTCAGTAGCGTAGATGATGGAGAGACAACTTACCTGGGACTGCTGCGTCCGAATAAGACGGCTCTGGCAGAGTGGTGGATGGAATCGGCCCAGGAGTTATTCCCGAATTGGCAGACTGATAGTGCGGTCTCCAATATTTCGCCCGTTTTCAGCGAAGATGGAAGGCATATCCAGTTCCTTGTGCCGGTGATGAGTACGCAGGACATAGAACTGGACTCATTTCCAACGGAGGAGGAAGCCAAGCCCCTCAAGCAGGAACTCCTGGGTTATGTACGCTTGGTATTTAATACAGAACAGATACAGCAACAGGCGATGAAGGCAATCAGTTCAGCGATCTGGATGGCCACGCTGATTGTCGGTGTGGCGATTGTCCTGACTTTTCTGCTGACCCGAAGAATTACCCGCCCCGTTGATCAATTGGCACAGGCCACCCAGAAGATAGCCGAGGGACACTTGGATGAACGGGTGGCGGTAACGGCAGGGGGTGAGTTGAGCCATCTGGCAGACAACTTCAACCGCATGGTCAAGCAGCTGAGTCTCTCCCGAAAAGAGATTGAAGCGTACCAGCAGACACTTGAAAAGCGGGTAGAGGAGCGTACTGAAGAGCTATTCATGGCAAAAGAGGCCGCCGAGGCCGCCAGCCGGGCAAAGAGTGAATTCCTCGCCACCATGAGTCATGAGATCCGCACTCCCATGAACGGAGTGCTGGGCATGACAGAGCTGTTGCTTGACACAGGCCTGGACGAAAGGGCGCGTCGCCTGGCCAGTACCGCTCATCGCTCGGCCGAGACCCTGTTGAGCGTAATCAACGATATCCTCGACTTCTCCAAGATCGAAGCCAATAAACTGCAACTGATTCACGAGGATTTCGATCTGCGCCAGCTGCTGGAGAACACCCTGGAGATGGTCTCCGCCCAAGCACATCGCAAAGGGCTGGAGCTGGTGCCGAATCTGCCACCTGACTTACCCCAGTGGGTAAGGGGCGATGCCGTCAGGCTGCGGCAGATCCTCATCAATCTGTTGGGCAACGCAGTCAAGTTCACCAATCAGGGAGAGGTTCGCCTCGGGACTCGCGCGGTCGAACGTAGAGTAGATCACTTGAGGCTGTCCTTTGAGGTATCCGACACCGGCCCCGGCATCAATACCGAACAACAAAAGATCATTTTTCACGCCTTCAGTCAGGCCGATGGCTCCACTACACGCAGCCATGGCGGCACGGGGCTTGGACTGGCTATCGCCAAGCGGTTGGTGACGTTGATGGGGGGGCAGCTCGAACTGGAAAGTGCACCGAGCGAAGGCAGCCATTTCCGCTTCACCATCCGCCTGGATGTAGCTCAGGAATACAGGTCTGAGTCAAATGACCCGCAAATACTGCAGGGTGTCCAGGTGCTGATTGTGGATGACCACGCAGTCAACCGGGAGATCCTGCATAAACAGGTCGTTGCCTGGGGCATGCGCAATGCCAGCTGTGCCTCCGGCCATGAAGCGCTCAGAATTTTGCGGCAGAGCGCCAGTCAGCAAAAGCCCTTCCAGGTCATCCTGCTCGATTGGCATATGCCAGGTATGGATGGGCTGGAACTGGCCCGTCAGATTCAGGCCGACGCCTCAATTCCTCAGCCTCATATTATCATGCTCAGTTCCAGTGGATTCGATCCGGATTCACCGTTGATCAAAGATGCCCGGATCACGGCATTTCTACAAAAGCCGGTGCGTCAGCAGCAACTACAGGAAAGCCTGTGTGACGTATTAGGGCGCAAAATCGAGTCCAAGGAACCCACCAGCGCCACACCTTTCAAAGCTCAAGGCCGAATTCTGCTTGCCGAGGACAATCCGGTGAATCAGGAGGTTGCCCTGGGCATGCTGAAGATCCTCGGCTGCGAAACCAGCCTGGCCGAAGACGGCGCTGAAGCACTGGAATCGGCAACCAAGACATCGTATGACCTGATCCTCATGGACTGCCACATGCCGGTGCTTGACGGGTTCAGCGCCTCCAGTGACATTCGCCGGATGGAACAATTACAGGGGCGCAGCCCTGCGCCCATCATCGCATTAACCGCCGACGTACAAAGAGGCATTAAGGAACAGTGTATCAATGCCGGCATGGATGACTATCTCAGCAAGCCATTCAACCAGACAAAACTGGAAGAAATGCTGAATAAATGGCTGCCCGAACAATCAGTTGCCGATGACACATCTGACCAGATGGCAGAACCGCCGAGACTACCCGCGGAAGGCGTCCTGGACCTGCGACAACTCGATCAACTGCGTGAGCTGGGCAACCAGAGTGGCCGGGATGTATTGGGCAAGGCGATTGGCCACTATCTGCAGCAAACACCCGGCGATGCCACCCAGTTGCAGACCGCCCTCGAAGCACAAGACGCGAACACCCTGCGGCGCATCGCCCACTCCCTCAAGTCCGGAAGCGCCAACCTCGGTGCGAAAAATTTTTCCTTGCAATGCGCCGAATTGGAAAAGCTGGCCTGGGAAGAGGAGCTGGAGCAGGCCTCGGTCGTTCTAGAGAAGTTGCAAAGGGCGCTGCCTGCAGTGCTGACTGCCTTGCAGGAGGTTACCACCGGCGCCTCGCAGATAGACGCTGAACCCCCAACCAAGCCTAGCAGCAGTGAAAAACTGCTGCTAGTGGACGACGATCCAGGATTCCGCATGATGCTGCGCGAGGCCCTCGGCAGCGCCGGATTCTCCATCACTGAAGCAGAGAATGGCCGTGAAGCCATGACTCATATTCAACAGCAGAAACCGGACATGGTGCTGTTGGATGCACTCATGGACGATATGGATGGCTTCGAGGTCTGCCGCCGTATCCATGAGATCCCCGAATTCAACAATATTCCAATCCTGATGGTCACCGGGCTGGATGATATTGACTCGGTCAACCGGGCATACGAATCCGGCGCCGCCGGCTTTATCACAAAACCCGTCAACTTCACCATAGTCATTCATCGTATCCGTTTCCAACTTCGCGCTGCCGCCGATGCCCGGGCCTTGAATGAAAGCCGGGAACAGTTGAGCACCGCGCAACGCATCGCACGGCTGGGATACTGGCGCTGGAACTGCAACACAGACAGCTTCGAAATTTCAGAGCACCTTGCGGAATTGCTGGGCGCCACAGTGGATGGTTTTGGTAATAAGCTGCAGGACTACATCAACCTGGTCCACCCGGACGACCGGGACTTTATCACGCAACAACTGGCCTCCGCCAAACAGGGCGATGCCCTGGAGCCGGCGGATTATCGACTGTCGATTGATGATCTGAAAACGATCACCGTCCATCAGGAGCTCGACCTGATTGCGAATGGAGATCAGATCATCCTGGGCACGATTCAGGACATCACACAGCAACGCAAGGCAGAAAAGCGTATTCGTCAGCTGGCCTATACCGATGAACTGACCGGGCTGGCCAGCCGGGCTTATTTCTACAAACATGTAGATGACGTCATCAAGGCGGCGCAACGCCGGGAGGAGCGCTTTGCGTTGCTCTATCTCGACCTGGACGGTTTCAAGGACGTGAATGACAGCCTGGGACATGATGTTGGCGACCTGTTACTGCAGACCGTGGCGAAACGCATTCAATCGGTTTTGCGTCAGACAGACTTCGTGGCCCGCCTGAGTGGCGATGAGTTCTGCATCCTGGTGGACAATGTAAATAGTGAATACGATGCTTCCGACGTCGCAAAACGCTGCCTGGAGGTCATGAATCACCCTGTCGATCTCAATCTGCAGTCGATCAGGCCCAGAGCCAGCATTGGCATCTCCCACTACCCGGAGGATGGCAAGGATCTACAGACCCTGCTGAAAACTGCCGATAGCGCCATGTATGCCGCCAAGGCAGAAGGCAAGCATCGTTTCTCATTTTACCAACCCGAGCTGACCGTGCAGGCGGAACAGCGCCTGCAAATAGAAGAGGAACTTCGTCAGGGACTCGAGAACGATGAACTCGAACTCCACTTTCAGCCTCAGATCGAACTGGCGTCAGGGAAGCTGATAGGCGCCGAAGCCCTTGTACGCTGGCGCCACCCCCGTCTTGGACTGGTGCCGCCAAATGAATTCATTGGTATCGCGGAACGAATTGGACTGATCAAGGCGCTGGGAGTCTGGGTGCTCAACACCGCCTGCAAGCAGACCGTGGCCTGGCAGCAGATGGGACTCCCGGATTTTCGTATCGCCGTGAATATCTCACCGATCCATTTTCAGGATCCGGTCATTGTCGAGACAATCTCTCGCACTCTAAACACTACTGGTCTCGCCCCCGCCTCCCTGGAACTGGAGATTACTGAAAGTGTGGTTCAAACCACGGGGCAAAATCTGGAGATTTTTGAAAGTATCAGGGCAATGGGTGTGAGAATCGCAATCGACGATTTCGGCACCGGTTATTCGTCCCTTGGATCTTTAAAGAAACTCCCTATAGATTGCCTCAAGGTAGACCGGATGTTTATTACCGACATGCTGGAGGACCCCAACTCTTCCATTATCCTCGGCACCATCGTGGGGGTTGCCCAGGCTTTGGGTCATGAGGTCGTTGCTGAGGGTGTGGAGACCCTGCAGCAGGTTAAAGTATTGAACGGCATCGGCTGTGATATTGCTCAAGGTTTCTACTTCAGCCGCCCTGTTCCCGCCGATGAAATCCCGGCTTTCGTCAATGCCCGCTTTCCCGTCGCGGAGAATGCGGACCAGAATTACTCAGGCCAGCTCAAGATAATCAATTAACCATCGTTAAAATAATAATGAATCTTCATACTCACCGGTCTATTCTCGATTACCTGAATAGCAAAAAGCTACCTGTCCTGCCACCCGGGGCGCCATCCATGCTCAAATCTCTCAGTGACGAAAAAATCAGCCTCAAGGTGCTGGCAGGAATCATCGAGCGCTTTCCAATCATCGCCGCCCGCTTGATCACCCTGGCCAATTCCGCATGGTCTGCACCGGTTACGACTATCACCTCCCTTGAAACGGCTTGTGCACGGCTGGGTTTTGGCGTAGTTCGCAGCGTCAGTATCGCACTGGCCGTCTCCGCACCCTTCAACTCGAATCACTGTCCTGCATTCGATTCTGAACGTTTCTGGTGCAGTTCACTGCTGGCTGCTGATGCCAGCAACTGGCTGGCCCTGACCGTTCCCGCCCAGACTAAGCTTGACAGCGCCACGGCCCGCGCAGCCGGTCTACTGCATAACCTTGGCATTCTCTGGCTGACCAGCCAGCTTCCAACCGAGATGCAGCAGGTGTTTACACGATTGCGGCAAGACCCTGATTTGACATTGAACCATGTGCTGGAGGATGTTCTTGGCATCGAATATCATACCGCGACGGGACGTCTGGCTCAGGCCTGGGAGTTACCCGAAACTCTGGTCATAGCGATGTCTGAGCAGGGTAACGGGGCTTACGCGGATGAACACTGGGAATCCGCTGCCGTAGTCGGCGTGGCGGTAAAAATGGTTTCAGCCCTGTTTCACGGGCGGCCATGGCATGCAGATGAGCACAGACTCACGGAGTTATCTCTCTCGACCACCGATGCGGATGAGCTATTCGAGCGCCTGTCAGTTCAGTTCGAACCCACCAGGGAGCTGGCACGCTTGCTTTTTCAGGGCTGATTTCACGCCGGCATGCCGCTGTTGGTATAGACCAGGGCCAAACCGAGACCCAGGGTAACCAGGCCTACGGCTCCCTTCAGGCCATTGTGAGCCCAGGTCACGGCCTTTTCCGAATAGCGGAATGGTACGGCGATCACCATCGCCAATAGCCCCATACCGGCGATTGAGCCCAGTCCAAACAGAAAAATGTAGAGCAGCCCCTCCAGAGGTGAAGCAACGGTCTCAAGGGTCAGGAGGATGAGTGCGGCCGAACCCGCCATACCGTGCATCATGCCGACGAAAAGGGCGCGAAAGGGAAATGACTTCATATGGCGATGCTCATGCGGGTCAAGCGCGTGTTGCCCATGATTGCGGTGTGCGTGAGCATGGAAATGGGCGATCTCTCCATGCGTATGCACATGAAAATGGATCCGCTCCATGTACAGGCGGCGGAGCACATCCATACCAAGCAGGATCAGCATCAACCCAACAGTCAGTTCGAGGAGTTGGGCCAGGCGGGTTGGTATCACCGCATCCATCAGCAGCACCAGTCCGGCGAAGATAAAAAGTGTCAAGCCATGCCCAACACCCCATATCGCCCCTTGACGTGCGGTCTCACCAAACCCCCGATCACGGGACACAAGGGATGCAACAGCTGCCACATGGTCAGCCTCCATTGCATGCTGCAGGCCGATAAGAAATCCCAATAAGAGAATCGATAACATTCGTCAACCTGATCGGACGTTATTTGATACCTGACTGGCGGGGCAGGCGCTTATTCTATGCATTGACAAACAGATAACGTTACATAATCAAAACACAATGCAAGCGATGCTACAATGCCCGGCATCAATTCTCACTCTCCAGAATTCATGCACAGCGCATCCCTCTTCCCATCACAAGTCATCATGGTGTCCGCCACAGCGGAGATGTGGGAATCCCCCGTGCTCGAAGCAGAGGAGCAATTGATTGCCCAGGCAGTGAAAAAAAGGCGGCGAGAGTTTCGCGCCGGCCGGCACTGCGCGCACACCGCCCTGCAGAGACTTGGTCTACCCAGACAGGCCATATTACGCGATGCCAATCGCGCCCCTCTCTGGCCCCATGGCTATCTGGGCAGCATCTCTCACTGCCGGGATCTGTGCATCGCGGCCTGCGCAAAACAGTATCCCATCATCAGTCTTGGTTTGGATGTTGAGCCGCTCAAACCATTGAAGCCGGGAGTCGAGCAGTATATTCAGACAACAGCAGAAACAGCCTATCTCCAATCGATCTGGCCGAGACTGCCGGAACGACTGGTGTTTAGTGCGAAAGAGAGCCTCTATAAGTGTTTCTATCCCCTGCTAAAGACCTTTTTTGGATTCCATAGCGTGGAAATAGTGATTGATCATGAAAAACAACACTTTGACTTTAAGCCGGTGCAGCATGCAAAGATCCGTTTCCCCGAGAACATGGTGTTTTATGGCCATTATGTGATTACCGACACACACCTTGTGACCAGCTGCTATCTTTTACCAGCACCTGCTTGATTCCTGCGGAATTTGGCTATCCGTGAAACGACTCCTCAGGCGGCTTGGTTATCAATGAGATTTTGCTTGCCGTCCAGCGCCCCCCGCCCAGAACCGGCTTACCCATGCCATTCCACAATTGAGCCATCTGTTCCAGAGAGATGGCATTAGCCTCCAGTACACTGACCTCACGGCGTAGCGCATGGACATAACTGTCCTTTCCGATGAGACCAATGAGGCGCTGGTAATCCACCGTGATTGAAAACTTCTCACTCAGCAGTTCCAGCACATCCTCCATCTGATGGGTTTCAATCAATTCAGCTGCCAACCTTGACAGCGCCTCTTCCTCAGCCCGTTCGAGGTCTGCTGCCGCTTGTTCGGCATCGATCCTGGAATATACGTGTTTTTCCCAGTTATCTATGGCTGCTTTGACGTGAGGAGATACCAGATGCGGGTAGTTGCCGGTTAATTTCTTCAAAATGTCAATTGCCTCATCGGCGACTTCTATAAATCCTTCGTGACTCAAATTAATCACCATCAATTTCGTAGGTCTAAATGTTCGGTTCGGCACCATACGACATATCTTTAGATCCATGACCTCCATAGACAACTCAAACAATCCACAATAACTTCATCTCAAGCCGGCACGAGTACTCCGTCAAGGTTGTATTGATGGAGTACTGGTGAGAAAGAATCATTAATCGACGAAGCCGGCATCTCTGTCCGTTTGTTATTTTTTTGCTCAAAATGGGCTTGACTCAAGATTCCTCATGGCCGCAACAGATGAATCACTTTATACTCTGAGACACTACTAGTCCCACCCAACACTACCCAATCGATGTTTACCGTTAGTAAAGAGATCCATTTCTGTTATGGCCATCGGCTGCTGAATCATCAGGGAAAATGTCGTCATCTACACGGCCACAACGCCACTGCTGCGATCCGGCTCGAATCGGATGAATTAGATGAGTTGGGGATGGTTTGTGACTTCACTGACATTGGGAATTACGTCAAGGCCTGGCTAATCGCAGAGCTGGACCACAATATGCTGCTGCATGAAGATGATCCGATACTTCCCAGCCTGCAACAAGCAGGTGAGCGGGTGTATGTAATGGATCGCAATCCCACAGCAGAGAATATCGCCCGATTGATCTTCGATTACGTGGCCGATGGCGGATTTCCGGTCGTGGAAGTAGTCATCTACGAGACCGACAGCGCCTTGGCCAGCTATCGCCGGGATTGATCAACCAATACTTTGCACATCCTTTACAAAAAAGCCCGCACGCAGCGGGCTTTGGAAGGTTAGTAATCAGAGGTCGTAATAACCACGTTCCTCGTGGAGCGCGATATCCAAGCCTTCGATCTCCTCCTCCCGGGTTACTCTCAATCCGACCAGTTTATCCACAACCTTCAGGATGACGAACGAGACCACCGCGGTGAAAATGATTGTGACGACAACACCGATCACCTGAACCGTGAACTGGCCACCCATAGTCTCGATGCCATCTGCAAACCCATAACCGGAAAATACGCCCAGGCTGGTGGCGGAGAACACGCCTGCCAATAAGGTACCCAGGATACCGCCGACCCCATGCACCGGAAAGACATCCAGGGAATCGTCAATCTTCAACACCTGTTTGAGATAATTGGTCGCGGAAAAACAGACGATGCCAGCCAGCAGTCCGATCACCAAGGCGCCTGCAGGCCCGACAAAACCTGAGGCGGGGGTAATGGTTCCAAGACCCGCCACCATTCCGGTGACCGCACCCAGGGCGCTGGGTTTCCCGAATTTGATCCACTCACGAAACATCCAGGTCATCGCTCCGGTGGCTGCCGAGATATGGGTTACCAGCATGGCCATGGCGGCATCCCCATTGGAGGCCAAGGCGCTGCCGCCGTTGAAACCGAACCATCCGACCCAGAGCATACCGGCGCCTGCAATCGTCATCGTCATGTTATGCGGCATCATGGCCGCGGTGCCAAAACCATCTCGCGGGCCTATGACGATCGCCGCAACCAGTGCCGCGACACCGGCGGTGATGTGCACCACCGTGCCTCCAGCAAAGTCGTAGAGACCCATTTCCTGTAGCCAGCCACCGCCCCACACCCAGTGGGTCACGGGGATATAGACCAGCATCAGCCAGATCCCACTAAACAGCAACATGGCAGAGAATTTCATGCGCTCTGCAAAACCACCGATGATCAGGGCGGGAGTGATAATGGCGAAGGTCATTTGAAACAGCATGAAGAGGGCTTCAGGAATATCTCCCGACAGACTCTCTTTGCTAACCCCTGACATCAGAACCTTGCTGAAATCCCCAATCCAGGCATTCCCTTCACCGAACGCCAGGCTGTAACCCAAAACAAACCAGAGTATTGTCGATATCCCTGCGATCGCGAAGCACTGCATTAGGACTGACAGCACATTCTTTGCCCTTACCAACCCGCCATAGAACATGGCGAGTCCCGGCAGGGTCATAAACAGAACTAATGCCGTTGAGGTCATTATCCAGCCGGTATTGGCACTGCTGATCACCTGGTCTTCCGCCAGTACGCTGGCTGGCAGCAGGAATAAAAAAAGAGAGGTAAGAAACCTTCGGCAAGCGTATAGAGATGACATTGACAGCCCCTTTTGTCATGAGTAATGAGCCACAGACCTGGCTTGGGTATTTTTGTCGGGTTATTGTATAAAAATTCTTACAAAATAGTAAACTAACTTATATTCAGTAGGTTATGAGTACTGTTTAGGCATTTTACAGCACTCAAACTCAAGGTTTATTGGTCCTTGCCGACCATTCTAGTGATGGAAATCAGAAACACATTGTCACAAAAAAGTGAACTAGTATATTAGTAACTGATTATTTTCCGTAGTATAATTTACGCTAACTGAGAGCATCAATGGTGAGCACCATGCGGCCCCGTAACCCCTTAGACAACACTTATTTTGAAGCCAACACTGAGAGTATGGGCATGCTTACATTGAAGATCAGGGAAGGCTCTCTCCACAATCGAGACAGGGCATGTGGCGCCTTGAAACACCATTTCGACGATCTGGAATCACTACTCACCCGCAAGCGCGAGATACGTGATATCGATCAACCTAAAGAAATTCTCATCGAAATTTCTCAATTCCTGCAATCAAAAGATAACCAGATTCTTGATGATGGCTATACCTGCTTGCTCGACCGCCTAACCCAGATTTATACCCAGGGCCTCGAACATCAGGATGATCAGGTCTTCGCTGACACGGCCGCCAATTATGCGGGCGTGATACAAGTTGTCAGCCAGACCCATTTCGCCTATGACTACAGTGAGGTAATCGGACAACTTCTGCACTACATGAATCAGCTTTATAAAAACCGCGAGAAGAGCTGGTTACGAATTTTTAAGTATCTGCTCAGCATGCCGGACTCAATCCAGGGAATCCAGGTCTTAAAAGAGCGCCACCTCAATGAAATTCAACAATGGATTGAGGAAGGTGTTGACAATCTATTTGAGCTTCGCGACGATCAGATCCAATTATTTTCTGAGAAAATCGCGGAATTAGCCCGTGCCGAAGAGGGGGTCGAACACAAGCTTAAGGAGATGGATGTCGACCTTGATCATCAGGTCCTGCCTATCACCTGGCTAAAGGATAAAGCCGAACTCAAGGCGCTGATCGAGCAACGCGATCTGCTAATCGACGATCTGGAAAACAAACAAAAACTGGTGGATCTTTTAGAACAGAACATGCAGGAGTTCGAGGAAATACTGCTGACCACCCGTCGCGCCTATCTGATCCATTCAGTCTAGCCCGAAAAATCACTTGCTCGCTGGGAAATCGATCTGATTCGCGTGTAGACTTTCCGACCCAGACTGGATCGGGCAATTCTTGTCAGAAGTGGCCTCGACCAGGCTGAATATTCAAGCTGTTGAGTAGCTCTACCTGAATTGCGGTACGTAATTGGGTTCCAGTAAAAAAACAGGGACGCCTAAGCGTCCCCGAGTTGTTTATGGTAGCAAGGGGCAGATTCGAACTGCCGACCCCAGCATTATGAGGGGTAGGTCCGAATACCAACCTTATTCAATTCAATAAGTTAGGCGGGCATCCGCAATGCCAACCGCATGACTTCGCATATACCGCGACTACACACCACACATTTTACGCACAACTATTCTAATTGGCGTAGAAAATAACCGTGTTGATGGTTACCTGATT